>NZ_OZ245882.1:3834931-4154509 GCF_965229465.1 Cellulomonas sp.
TCGGAAGCTCCCCACCGTGCTCGGTGTCGCGATCATCGTCTCCCCTGGCCACCGGCACGTCCTGGGTGGTGTCTCGAGGGGACCGTCTGCGTGACGGGGGTGAGATACGTCCGCGTCGTGCACGGAGCCGTTCTTCGAGTATCCGCCCTGCACGGTTCGGGAGCGCCGGATCGGGCCGAGCAATGTGCGGGGCCGAGGTGCAGGCAAGATGGGGACCTGACCACTCACCGCCGGCGCGAGAGGGATCTCATGGCAGTGGCTGCCCTGTACCTCGTCGCCGCGTTGCTCGGCGGGCTCATCGCGGTGCTGCTTCGCCTGCCTCCGCTCGTGGGCTTCCTGGCTGCCGGGTTCGCCCTGGGCGCCGGCGGAGCTCCGACCCTGCCCTACCTCGAGCAGATCGCCGACCTCGGTGTGGTGCTGCTGCTGTTCGCCATCGGCCTCAAGCTCGACGTCCGCACGCTCCTGCGCCGGGAGATCTGGCTCACCAGCGTCGTGCACATGGCGCTGAGCGTCGCGATGGCCCTCGGTTTCCTGGGCCTGCTCGCGGTGATCGGGTTCGGCTACGTGGCCGGTGAGTCGTTCGGCGCGCTGGCCCTGGTCGGGTTCGCCCTCTCGTTCTCCTCGACGGTGTTCGTCGTCAAGGTCCTCGACGACCGCTCCGACACCACGTCCCTGTACGGACGCATCGCCGTCGGTGTGCTCGTCATGCAGGACGTCGCTGCCGTGGTCTTCCTGTCGATGTCCAGCGGCGAGCCGCCGAGCCCGTGGGCGCTGCTGCTCTTCCTGCTGATCCCTGGCGCGTGGGTGCTGCACCGCATCTGGGACCGCGTCGGCCACGGCGAGCTGCAGGCGCTGTTCGGCGTGGCCGTGGCGGTCGTCCTGGGGTTCGGGCTGTTCGAGCTGGTCGGCATCGACGGGGACGTGGGCGCGCTCGTCGTCGGGGTGCTGCTGTCGTCGCACCCGCAGGCGGGAGAGCTGTCGCGCTCCCTGATGACCTTCAAAGACCTCATGCTGGTCGCGTTCTTCGTGCAGATCGGGCTGCACGGCACACCGCACCTGTTCGAGATCGGCCTGGCCCTGCTGCTCCTCCTGCTCCTGCCGTTCCAGGTCGCCGCCTACGCGCTCGTCCTGTGGCTGATGCGGCTGCGTCGGCGCACCTCGTTCCTGGCCGGCCTGGTGCTCTCCAACTACTCCGAGTTCGGGATCATCGTCGTGGCCGTCGGCGCGAGCACCGGGGTGCTCGACGACCAGTGGGTGGTGGTGGTCTCGCTCGCCGTCGCCTTCAGCTTCGGGCTGTCCGCGATCGTCAACCGGCGGGGCGTCGAGCTGGCCAGCCGGATGTCGCGCCTGCTCCCGGCGCGCGACAGCGACCGGCTGCACCCCGACGACCGGCTCGTGGACATCGGCGACGCGGACGCCCTGGTCCTCGGCCTGGGTCGTGTCGGGGCGTCCACGTACGCGCGGCTGCGGGACGAGTACGGGCTCGCCGTGGTGGGTGTCGAGCACGACCAGACCCGGGTGCTCGCCCTGGAGGACGAGGGCTACGACGTCGTGCGCGCCGACGCCACGGACCTGGAGTTCTGGAACCGGGTGCAGCGAGCCGGTCGGGTCAAGATGGCCGTCCTCGCCATGCCGTTCCACAACGCCAACCTCATCGCCCTCGCCCGGCTCCAGGCCGCCGGCTTCACCGGCAAGGTCGCCGCTGTCGCGCGGTACGACGACGACGTCGCCGAGCTCCAGCGGCACGGCGCGGACGCGGTGTTCCACCTGTACGGCTCGGCCGGCTTCGCGCTCGCCGACCACGCGGCGGAGGTGCTGCTGGCCGGCCGCGGAGGCGTGCCGCCGGAGCACCACGCGCCGGCCCGCCCCGGCGACGAGCTCGACGTCCTCGACCCGCTCGACCGTCGCGCCGAGTCTGCCTGACCGCACGCGTCAGCGTGCACCCGGCACGACGAGTCCCGCCTCGTAGGCGAGCACGACGGCCTGCGTGCGGCCGCGCAGCCCGAGCTTGGTGAGCACGCGGCTGACGTGGGTCTTGACCGTCTCCTCGCCGACGACGAGCCGCGCGGCGATCTCCGGGTTCGACAACCCCTCGGCGACCAGGAGGAGCACCTCGCGCTCGCGGGGGGTGAGGACGTCGAGCGCAGCGGGCGGGGCCGGGTGCCGGGACCGGAGCCTGGCGAACTCGGCGACCAGGCGCCGGGTCACCCCCGGTGCCAGCAGCGCGTCCCCGGCGGCGACCACCCGGACGGCGTCGAACAGCCGCTCGGCCGTGACGTCCTTGAGCAGGAACCCGCTGGCGCCGGCCTCGATCGCGTCGTACACGTGCTCGTCGAGGTCGAAGGTGGTGAGGATCAGGACGTGCGGGCACGGCTCGGCCGCCACGATGCGGCGCGTGGCCTCGATCCCGTCCATCACGGGCATCCGCACGTCCATCAGGACCACGTCGGGTTGCTCGTCGCGGCACACCCGCACGGCCTGCGCGCCGTCCGCCGCCGTGCCGACCACCGCGAAGTCGGGCTGGGTGGCCAGCAGCGCGCCGAACGCCGCACGGACCACCTCCTGGTCGTCGACCACGACCACCCGCGTGGGCGTCACGGTGACCCCGGGACCGGCAGCTCGGCACTCACCAGGAAGCCCCCCAGCGGTCCGGGACCCGTCCGGACGGTCCCGCCGGCCATCGCCGCCCGCTCCCGCATCCCGGCGAGGCCGTGACCGACGTCGCTGGGACCGAGAGCGTCGGGACCGAGGGTGCCGTCGACCGCCGTGGGCCCCGGACCGTTGTCCCGGACCCGCACCACCAGCCGGTCCGGTCGGTAGTCGAGCTCCACGTCGACCGAGGCGCCGGGGGCGTGCCGCCGGGCGTTGGTGAGCGCCTCCTGCACGATCCGGTAGGCCGACACCTCGATGCTCTGGTCGAGGGGTGCCACCTTCCCGCGCACGACGAGGCGGGCCCCGCCGGGTCCGGCGTCGCGCACCTCGTCGAGCAGCTCCGTGAGCTGGGCCAGCCCGGGCTGCGGGCGCCGCGTGGTCACGTCCGCCCCGTCGGCGTCCTCGCGCAGCACCCCGAGGAGCCGGCGCATCTCCGCGAGGGCCGTCCGCGCGGTCCCGCCGATCGCCAGCAGCCGCTTCTCGCCCTCGGGCGGCATGCCCGGCACCGTCAGGCGCGCCGCCTCCGCCTGGAGCGCGATCAGCGAGACGTGGTGGGCCACGACGTCGTGGAGCTCGCGGGCGATGCGGGCGCGCTCCCCGCGGGCCAGGTGCTCCAGCGTCGACTCGTGCGCGGCCTCGACGACGGCGTCGCGGCGTCGACCCTCGTCGCGCACCCGCCACGCGATCCCCCCGACGGCGGCCAGGAGGGCGACGCCGAGCACCACGACGGTCGCCGAGACGTTCTCGACCGGCAGGGCGAGAGCGGCGACGAACGGCGCGACGAGGACGAGGACGGTGCGCACGCGGTGCCGGAGCCCGACCACGGCGTACACCGTGCCGAGCGCCAGCAACCCGCCGACGGTCGGCGGCACCTGCGCCCCGAGGCCCAGCAGGGTCGCCGCCGCGACCAGCAGGGCGGCGACCACGGGCCAGGTGCCGGCGAGGGCGACGGGCGCGGTGGTCGCCAGCGCGAGCAGCACGGCGACCAGCACGTCCTGAGGACGCTCGACCGTCGCCGTCGCGGGTCCCGTGGAGACCGCCGTGGACACGGCCGCGTTCCCCCCGGCGGCCGCCTGCGCCACCGCGAGCGCGGCGAGGACCACGGCCGCCACCGGGGCCCGGGCCGCCGGAGCCGGTCGCCACGTCATCTGCCCATTGTCGCCGGGGTGTCATCCCCCGAGCGAGGGACCGGGTCGCTCGCTCGGGGGGTCGCAGGAATCCCGCGCGGGCGTGACGACCCGGCAGCGCGCCGTCCGTAGCGTCGTCGGCATGGAGCCATCACTGGAGGTCCGGGACGTCCGCAAGACCTATCGCGGTGTCGTCGCCGTCGACGGCCTGTCGTTCACGGTCGGGCCGGGGGAGGTGACCGGGTTCGTGGGTCCCAACGGCGCGGGCAAGTCGACCACGATGCGGCTCCTGCTCGGGCTCGACACCCCCGACCACGGGGAGGCGCTGGTCGGCGGGAGCCGGTACGGCGCGCTCGACCGGCCGCTGACCCGGGTCGGCGCGCTGCTCGACGCCGACGCCGTGCACCCGAGCCGGCGCGCGCGCGACCACCTCCTGTGGCTGGCGCGGAGCAACGGGATCGCGGACCGGCGGGCCGACGAGGTGCTCGAGCAGGTCGGCCTCGCGGCCGTCGCCCGCAAGCGCGCCGGGGGATTCTCGCTCGGCATGCGGCAGCGTCTCGGCATCGCGGCGGCGCTCCTGGGTGACCCCCCGGTGCTGATGTTCGACGAGCCCACCAACGGGCTCGACCCCGACGGCATCGTGTGGATCCGGCTCCTCCTGCGCGCGCTGGCGGCCCAGGGCCGCGTCGTCCTGGTCTCCAGCCACCTCATGAGCGAGCTCCAGGACACCGCCGACCGGCTCGTCGTGATCGGCCGCGGGCGCCTCGTCGCGGAGACGGCCGTGCCGGACCTGCTGGCGTCGGTGTCGAGGGACCAGGTCGAGGTGGTGACGCCGCAGCGGCAGGAGGCGATGACCGTCCTGGCCAACGCCGGGGCGACGGTCACCGTGCAGGCCGCCGACGGAATCGTGGTGGAGGGTCTGGCGGGCGGCGAGATCGCGTCCCTGCTCGGTGCGGCCGGCGTCACGTTCGTCGAGCTACGACGGCATCGAGCCTCGCTCGAGGAGGCCTACATGGAGCTCACTCGCGGTGCGGTGGAGTTCGCGACCGCCGACGAGGACGTCCGATGAGCGCCATGCTGGCGGAGTGGACCAAGCTCCGGTCGGTGCCACGGTGGATCGCCACGCTGGTCGGCGCGGCTGTGCTCACCGTCGGCCTGAGCGCGCTCGGGGCAGCCGGGGGCACCACCGACGTCAACGACCACCCCAACTTCGTCACCGGCCCCGACGGCGACCCGGTCGCGGACGGCTTCGGCTTCGCGCACCGGACGGTGACCGGGGACGTCTCGGTGACCGTGCACGTCACGTCGCTGAGCCCGGCGAGTGCCCGGGCCGGTCAAGGAGGTCCGGACCGAGGCACCGTGGTGCCTCGGACGCCGTGGACCGACCTCGCCGCCGGCATCACGCTCAAGGACGGCACGGAGCCCGGGTCGTCGTACGTGTCCGTGCTGCTGACCGGCACGAACGGGGTGCGGATGCAGTCCGACTTCACGCAGGACGTCGCCGGCAGCCCGAGCACCGGCGACCGGTGGCTGCGGCTGACGCGCACGGGCGACGAGGTCACCGGGTTCGAGTCCGCCGACGGGGTGGCGTGGCAGGAGATCGCGACCATGACGCCCGCGGCCGTGCCGGACACCGCGGAGATCGGGCCGGCCGTGCTCTCGGCCCCGGCCGTGTACGTCGCCCGCGGCATGGGGGGGTCGTCGATGGGGGAGCATCCGGAGAGCGCCGCGGCGACCTTCGAGGACGTCACCGTGACGCCGGCGACCGACGGGACGTGGCGGGGCACCGCGGTCACCATGCCGATCACGGACGACCTGATCGCGATGGGTGCCGCCGAGGCGCTGCCCGGCCCGGTCCTCACCGAGCGCTCCGGCACGTACACGGTCACGGGCTCCGGCAAGGTCGGTCCGCAGGCACCGGACGACGACGTGGTCGAGGCGGCACTGCTCGGCGTGGTCGCCGGGCTGATGGCGCTCATCTGCGTCGGCGCGCTGTTCGGGACCTCGGAGTACCGACGCGGCATGATCCGCACGACGTTCACGGCCATGCCGCGGCGCGGGCAGGTGCTCGCCGCGAAGGCGACCGTGCTCGGTGCGACGACGTTCGTGCTCAGCCTGGTCGCCGTGGTCGTGTCGTTCCTCGTCGCCGTGCCGATCCTCCAGGGCAGCGGCATGGCGCCGCCCGCCTTCCCGACGCCGTCGCTGACCGACGCCGCGGTGGTCCGCGCGTTAGTGCTCACCGCGCTGTTCATGACGAGCGTGACCCTCGTGGCGCTCGCGGTCGGGATGCTCGTGCGGCGCAGCGCGGTGGCCATCACGCTCACGATCGTGCTGGTGGTCCTCCCGCTCGTGGCCGGCACGGTGCTCCCCGGCACGTCGCCGCGCTGGCTCATGTACACGACCCTCGCCGGGGGTATGGCGACGCTGCGCGCCAAGCCCCCGACCGCGACGCTCGCCGAGCCCTGGGCGCTCATCGGGCCCGGCGCCGGGATCACCGTGGTCCTCTGCTACGCGGCGGCCGCGCTCGCTCTGGCGTGGTGGCAGCTGCGCCGGCGGGACGCATGACGGGCGCCGTGCGGGCGGAGTGGACCAAGGCGCGCTCCCTCCCGAGCACGGGGTGGCTGGTGTGCGTGGTCGCGCTCGGGATGGTTGCCCTGGGGCTGGCCGTGACCGGCACGCTGCGGGTCGACGAGTGCGGGGACGACCCGTGCGTGCTCGACACCGTGCGGCTCAGCCTGGCCGGTGTGCAGGTCGCCCAGGTGGGCGCCGCGGTCCTGGGCGTGCTGCTGGTCACCGGCGAGTACGCGACCGGCACGATCCGACCGTCGCTCGTCGCGGTGCCGCGCCGGGAGCAGGTGCTCGCTGCGAAGGTCGTCGTCGTGGGGGCGCTCACGACGGCCGGCGCGACGGTCGGTGTCGTCGGTGCGCTCCTGGTCGCGCGGTCCGTGCTGCCCTCGCGCGGCTTCACGGCCGAGGCCGGCTATCCGCAGTCGACCCTGCTCCATGACCTGACGCAGCGCGCCGCGGTCGGGACCGTCCTGTACCTCGTGCTCGTGGCGCTGCTCGGCGCCGGGATCGGGCTGCTGGTCCGGGACACCGGCGTCGCCGTCACGATGATGATGGCGGTGCTGTTCCTCGGCCCGGTGCTCGCCCTGTTCGTCTCCGACCCCGACTGGCAGGGCTGGCTCCACCGGTACGCACCGACCGACGCCGGGCTCGCCGTCCAAGCCACCCGTGACCTCGCCTCACTGCGCATCGCCCCGTGGCCGGGCCTGGCGCTCGTCGGGGGCTACGCGGCTGCGGTCGTGCTCGCCGGCGGGGTCGCGCTCCGTCGGCGTGATGCCTGACGGCCCCGTCGATCGGGTCGGTCAGGACGCCGCTCGCTGGCTCTGCGCACCGTCGGCGATGCGGGCGGCCGTGCTGCGGGCGACGTGAGACCGGGCGTGCTCGAGCGCCGGCGCGAGGTCGTCGAACAGGTGCTCCTCGTGCCGCAGCTCGTCCAGCACTCCCACCCGCGTGAGCAGCTGGAGGTGCTGGGGCTGGACGCCCTTGACCAGGACGGTGACGCCGGCCAGCTCGAGGGCGGCCACCAGCTCGGCCAGGGCGTGCGCGCCCGTGGCGTCGACCAGGCGGAGCTGCGAGAGCCGCAGGACGACGACGAGGGCGTCGGTGCTCGCGCGGATCTGGGCACCGATGCGGTCGGCGGCACCGAAGAACATCGCGCCGTCCAGGCGGTAGAGCGCGATGTGCTCGTCGCCGGGGTGCGCGGGGCCGGGCAGCGGCTCCCGGTGCACGGACGTCGCGCGGGAGACGGATCGCAACGTGAAGAAGGCCGCGACCAGCAGACCGATCTGCACGGCCTCGATCAGGTCGACCGCGATGGTGATCACCGCCGTGACCACGAGGACGAGCGCGTCGGCCCGGGTGGACATCATCACGGCACGGACCGCCGCCACGGAGACCATGCGCGTGGCGGTGACCATCAGCACACCGGCGAGGGCGGCGAGCGGGATCGCCGAGACCGCGCCGGTGGCCAGGTAGATGACCCCCAGGATCACCACGGAGTGGGTGAGTGCGGCCAGCCGCGTCTGCGCGCCGGCGCGGACGTTCACCGCGGTCCGGGCGATGGCGCCGGTCGCGGGCATGCCGCCGAACGCACCGGAGGCGATCGAGGCCAGGCCCTGGCCGACGAGCTCCCGGTCGGGGTCGTAGCGCCGGGCGTCGTCGTCGGGGGCACCGCCCGACGTGGGCATCGCCGCGGCGACCCGGGCCGACAGCAACGACTCGATCGCGGCCAGCGCGGCGACGGCGACCGCGGGGCCGAGCAGGGCACGGAGCAGGCCCAGGTCCACGGTCGGGAGCAGCGGCAGCGGCAACGAGTCGGGCAGGGCTCCGATCCGAGCCAGCGGAGCGTCCGCGAGCTGGGCGACGGTGGTGACCAGGACGACCGCCACGAGCGACGCGGGCAGGCCGGGCGCGAACCGGGGGAGCACGAGCATGACCACCGCGACCACGGCCACGGACCCGAGCGCCCACCACAGCGACGCCCCGGCGTGCACGACCGCGTCGATCGCGACGACGAGGGGGTTGCCCCCGACGGACGCGTGGACGCCGACGGCGGCGGGAACCTGCTGGAGGAAGATGATCGTGGCGATGCCGAGCGTGAACCCCTCGACCACCGGCCACGGGATGAACGTGACCACGCGTCCCAGCCGTGTCGCGCCGGCCAGCAGCACGATGGCGCCCGCGAGGATGGCGACGAGCGGCACCGCGCTGGGCCCGTGCGTCGCCACGATCGGCGCGAGCACGACGGCCATCGCACCGGTGGGCCCGGAGACCTGGACCCGCGAGCCCCCGAAGACCGCCGCGACGATGCCGGCGACGACGGCGGTGATCAGCCCGGGCGCGGGGCCGACGCCGGCACTGGCACCGAACGCGAGAGCCAGGGGGAGCGCGACGATGCCCACCGTGACCCCGGCGATGAGGTCGGCCCGGACCGTGCGGGGACGAAGGTCGACGTCGGCGCGGCTCGGGAGCAGCCCGCGTGGTGACCAGCTCAGGACCGTTCACCGCCCACGTGCACGTCCGAGAGCGGCGGGAGGTCGTCCGCGGCGGCCAGCCGCGCGCCGGACTCGCTGAGGATCTCCCGCAGGAACGCACGCGCCACGACCAGCAGCTCGGCCACGAGCGGGCGGCTCAGGCGGTAGACGACAGCGTTCCCCGTCCGCGCCGACGTGACGACGCCGGCACGCTTGAGGACCGCGAGGTGCTGGGACAGGGCGGAGGCCTCGGCGCCGGTGGCGGCCAGGAGCGTGCTCACGGAGGCCGCGTGGTCCGGAGCGGCGCTGAGGACCTCGAGCACCTGGATGCGCGTGGGGTGGGCGAGCGAGCGGAACAGGTCGGCCTTGATGGCGTAGAGCGGCGCGGTCAGTTCGGTGGTGGGCACGGTGGGACCTCCTCGATTGAGGAGTTTAGCAAACCCTCAACCCACTCCCTGCCGCGTCAGTCGCTCGTGGCGGCCGCCGAGCGCGGGGAGACCGGTCCGTCCAGCGGTTCGTCGGCACCGGGGCCACCGCCCACGATCGTCATCGTGATGCCGTGCGCGGCACTCTGGCGCAGTGCGGTCGTGAGGACGTCAGCGGCCGCGGACCCGATGCGGACCACGCCGCGCAGATCGACCGTGATGCTGCCCCCGCCTGCCGCGCGAAGCATCGCCAGCGTGATCGCGGACGCCAGCTCGTCCCGGTTGGACAGGTCGACCCGGCCGAACGCCCGCAGGATCGACGTGTCGCCGTCGCTCTCGGTGCGCAGCTCCAGGATCGGGCTGCGCCGGGCCTGGGCCGCGGGAGGGTCCTCGGCGAACACGGTGCTCAGCGCCTCGTCCAGACGCTCCCGTGCGGTGGACTCCAGACCGGCGGCCGCGGCGTCGATGACGCGCCCGGCAAGGGTGCGCAGGCGGACGTTGCGCGTCTGGGAGCTCTGCTTCAGCAGCCGGAACGCCGCCGCGTCGTCGACGCCGTAGATGAGCATCAGGATGCCCTTCGCCTGGTCGATAGCGGCGTGGGACTCCAGGGCGAGCGCCAGGTCCGCGTTGACGCGCTCGGCGAGCAGGGTGTCCCGCGCGGCGGTGACGTCGACGAGGAACCCGGTGACGTCGACTCCCGCGCCCCCCGCGGCCGCGAGCACGACGCGATGGGCAGTGCCGGACAGGTCCAGCAGGGAGTACTCGCACCCTCGCGGGTCGGAGCCCGCGACGTCCTGGTCGAGGGCGTCGGCCACCACCTGGCGGTCATCGTGGTGGACGTGGGCGAGGAGGAGCTCGCGGGTCGGCACCACGTCGCCCGGCCGCATCCCGTGGATGAGGAACATCTGGTCGGACCACCACCACCGCTCGCCGTCGGACGCACAGCGGAACTGACCCACACACGTCGTCGTCGCCGTCATCGGAGATCCCCCAGAGTCGTGTCGGACGAGCCTGCGGGACGCAGGGTCGCGCCCGCCACGGACGTTTCTTCCGAGACTAGGCCCGAGGCGTGCGCCGAGCAGGTGTGTTCGGGCTCCGCTCCCGTCGTCCGTGGGCCTCGAACCCGCGGTGCGGGGTGGAGGATGGAGGCATGGAGCTCAGGGTGGTGGAACCGTGACCAACCGCAGCGCGGTCCTGGCCCGGCTCGCCCGGCTGGTGGCCGCGGGGGACCGCGACCTGCCGCTCGCCTCACGGCTGTGCGCGGCCTGCGTGGAGATCCTCGGCGCCGACGGGGGAGCGATCACCCTCGCGTCGACCCGCCCGGAGCGGCTCACGGTCAGCACGTCCGACGGGACGTCCGCGCGGATCGAGGACCTCCAGGACGTCCTCGGGGAGGGCCCCGGGCAGGAGGCGTTCCGCGAGGGCCGGGCGGTGGTCACCCACGTCGACGGCGCGGAGGGCGGCCCCTTCCCGATGTTCACGGAGATGGCGGGGGACATCGCCGGCCCGGTCACGGTCTGGGCGATCCCGATGCACCCCGGCGGCACGACGATCGGGGTGATCACGCTCTACCGGTCCGCCGGTGCGCTGACCGAGAGCCTCGACGACGCCCAGTTCCTCGCCGACGCCGTCGGTGCGGCGCTGCTCGACGAACGTGCGACGGACGGGACGGCACCGTTCGCCGCCTGGTCGGACCGCGCACGCGTGCACCAGGCGACCGGGATGATCGTGGCCCAGCTGGCGATCGCGCCCGCCGACGCGCTCGCCATCCTGCGGGCGCACGCGTTCGCGAGCAGCGCGACGCTCGACGACATCGCCGGCGACGTGGTCCACCGGCGCCTGAGCTTCACCCACACGAACCAAGGTGTGTCCCACGACGCGGCATCCTCGGACGACAGCACGGGAAGTGGTGAGCGATGACCGCACGGACATCGGCGCAGGCCCTCGCGGACGTGGCGAGCGCCCTGGTCGAGGACCACGAGATCACCGGGCTGCTGGCCCGCCTCGTGTCGGACTGCGCGGCCCTGCTCCCCGCCGACGCCGCGGCCGTGCTGGTGCGCACCGGGGACGGCGCCTTCGAGCTGCTCAGCGCGACGTCCCACCGCGTCGACGAGCTCGAGCTCTACCACGCGCAGCGGGACTCCGGTCCGTGCGTCGACGCCGCCCGCACGGGCGAGCGGTCGAGCGCGGTCGGCAGCGACGCCATCGTGTCGCGCTGGGCCGACGTCGGCAGGGAGATCGTCGACGCCGGCTTCCTGTCGGTGCACGCCTTCCCGATGCACTGGCGCGGTCACGCGATCGGCGGGCTCAACCTGTTCTCCGTCACCGCGGCCGACCTCACCGAGTCGTCCGCCGTGCTCGCCCAGAGCTTCGCCGACTTCGCGACGCTCGCCATCGTGCAGCCGGCGGCCCTCGGCGACGAGGATCTCGCGGAGCGTGTCACGAAGGCGCTCGAGGGACGGGTCGTCGTGGAGCAGGCCAAGGGGGTGCTCGCGTTCCAGCTGGGGCTGGAGATGGCCGAGGCGTACGACGAGCTGATCGCCCGGGCGTCCTCGAACGGGTCGACCCTCGCGCAGGTGGCGCAGAACGTGGTCCGTACCGCACAGGAGCGCTGACGGCCGGACGGCGGTACTAGTACCAACGTCTGATGGTGGGCACGACCTCCCGCAGGGGAGAAAGGACTCGTCAACGCACACCGTTCGAGGAGTCCTGATGATGAAGCGCCTGATCGTGTTCACCGCAGCCGCCGCTCTGGCCGCCGTCCCCGCCGCGGCGGGCCTGGCCGGCAACAGCAGCCTGAGCCCCTCCGTCCCCGTGGCCCCTCCGACGCAGGCGGTCGTCGTGGACGACCGCGGTGGCCTGACCGTCCGGGACGACCGGACGGAGGATGGCGACGACCGCGCCGTGCAGGGCGGTGTGCCCAGCCCGTCGGCGACACCCTCGCCGTCGGTGGGCGACGACCACGGCGGGTCGACCGACCGCGACGACCGCGTCGAGGCGGGGGACGACCGCGACGTCAACGGGGGCCTCCCGGCCACGGTCCCCGCTCCGGCCGCGACCGTCTCGACGGACGACTCCGGCCACCGTGGCGGGAGCCCCGAGGACGCAGGATCGGGTAGCGGCGGCGCGGACGACGGGGCGGGGCACGACGTCGGCGACGACCACGGCGGTCATGGCAGCGACGACTGACCCGGCGGGCTCCGCGGGCATCGACCCGCCCCAGCGCGGCCTTAGGGTGAGCCCCGTGCGGACCACTTCCGACCTGCCCGTCGAGACCGGATGGGTCCCGGTCGGGCGGGTCGATGCCGGGCGGGCCGGGGCGGAGGAGCGCCCCGTGCGGACCTGGCGGGTGTTCGGCCAGCTGGTCGGCGCGGCCGGCGTCGTGCTGATCCTCGTCGCCCTGCTCGGGCTCACCGCGAGCCGTCGCATCGCGGAGCAGGAGTCGGTCAACGACGCCGCTCGCCGCACCGACCTGATCGCCGACGCCGTGGTCCAGCCCGCGCTCCTCGACGGACTGCCGACCGGTGACCCGGCCGCCGTCGCGGCTCTGGACGCGGTGGTCCGCGGGGGCGTGCTGAGCGACGGGATCATCCGGGTCAAGGTCTGGGACCGTGCCGGGCGGATCGTCTACTCGGACGACGATCGACTGGTCGGTCGGACGTTCCCGCTCGACGACGACGAGACGGCGGTGCTCACGGCGCCGGCCACCGAGGCCGAGGTGAGCGACCTCGGCAAGCCCGAGAACGTGTACGAACGAGGGCAGGGCAAGCTGCTCGAGGTGTACCGGCCCGTGTGGACCCCGGACGGGACCCCGCTGCTGTTCGAGACCTACAGCCGCTATGACGTCGTCACCGAGCGCTCCACCGCGCTCTGGCGCGGGTTCGCCGGCATCACCGTGACGAGCCTGCTGCTGCTCGTCGTCCTCATGCTCCCCGTCCTGTGGACGCTGCTGGACCGGCTGCGTCGCGGCCAGCGGCAGCGCGAGGTGCTGCTCCAGCACGCGGTCGACGCCTCCGACCAGGAACGGCGGCGCATCGCGGCGACCCTGCACGACGGCGTGGTGCAGGAGCTCGCCGCGTCGTCGTTCGTGCTCGCGGGTGTGGCGGAGCGCGCGGAGCGGTCGACGGCCCCCGAGCTCGGCGAGCCGCTGCGGGAGGCGTCGGAGACCGTGCGGGCCAGCATCAAGGGTCTGCGCTCGCTCCTGGTCGACATCTACCCGCCCAGCCTCCGGACCGCCGGGCTCGGGGCCGCCCTGACCGACCTCGTCGGAGGGCTGGCCGCTCGCGGGACCGTGATCCGTCTCGACCTCGACGCGGACGCCGCCGTCGGGCTCGCTCCCGAGCGGGAGCAGCTCGTCTACCGGGTGGCCCACGAGACGGTGCGCAACGCCGTGGACCACGCCCGTGCCCGCGCTGTCGTCGTGCGCCTGACCCGGGACGGCGGCCAGGTGGTGCTCGAGGTCGACGACGACGGGGTCGGCTTCGACGTGCTGGAGGTCCTCGCCGCACCGCCCGAGGGACACTTCGGGCTGCGGCTGCTGGGGGACCTCGCAACCTCGGCCGGAGCGGAGCTCGCGGTCCGCTCCGCGCCCGGGCGGGGCTGCCGCTGGCGGTTGACGGTGGACGGAGGGACCGATGAGTGACGACGGCGTGACCGTCCTGCTGGCCGACGACCACCACCTGGTGAGGTCCGGGCTGGCGGGACTTGTCGACGGCGCCGAGGGCCTCCGTGTCGTCGGCCAGGCCGCCGACGGCGCCGAGGCCGTGGCCCTGGCTGCGGAGCTGCTCCCGCAGGTCGTCCTGATGGACCTGTCGATGCCCGTGCTCGACGGGGTGGAGGCCACCCGCCGGATCGTCGCGGCGCGGCCGGGCACGCACGTCGTCGTGCTCACGTCGTTCTCCGACACGGCCCGGGTCGGTGATGCGCTCGCCGCGGGCGCGATCGGCTACCTGCTCAAGGACTGCGACCCGCGGGACCTGATCGCTGCGGTGCGGTCGGCGGCGCTGGGCTTTGCCCCGCTGGATCCCCGGGTCGCGCGAGCGCTCCTGCCGTCGACCACGGTCTCGCCGGCGGACGGGCTGAGCCCTCGCGAGCTCCAGGTGCTGCGGCTCCTCGGCAAGGGGATGGCGAACAAGCAGATCGGACGCGCGCTGGGGATCAGCGAACGCACTGTGAAGGTCCACGTGGGGCACGTCTTCCGCCAGATCGGCGTCACCGACCGCACGAGCGCCGCGCTGTGGGGGGCGCAGCACCTCCCCGACGAGTGACGCGCCGGGTTCACCCTCCGTCGATCAGCCGCTGCGCGGCGTGGCCCGCCCCCTCGGACGGGGCACCCCGCCCGCGCGCAGGTCGGCGCCGCACGACGCGAGCCGCGCCAGCTGTCCCGCCGTGCCCGCGGCGGGGCAGGGGGTGTGCACGAGGACGCGCTGGCCCGGGTCCTCCGGCAGCGGGATCGAGTGCGTCTCGAGCGTGAGGCGCCCGACGAGGGGGTGGTTGATCTCCCGCACCCCCGCCGTGTCGGAGGCCACGTCGAAGGTGGCCCACCGGGTCCGGAAGTCGGCGCTGCGAGTCCTCAGCTCCGTGATCAGCCGCGTGAGGCCGGGATCGACGGGCTCCCGGCCTGAGCTGCCCCGCAACAGGGCGACGGCCAGGTCGGCCATCGCGTCCCAGTCGCCCCAGTAGTCCCGGGACGCCGCGTCGTAGAAGGTGAAGCGCGCCTGGTTCACGGGCCTGTCGGGACTCTCGTACAGCGGCAGGTACAGCGCGCGGGCCAGGTCGTTGGCGGCCAGGACGTCGAGCCGGTCGTCGAGCACGCAGCACGGCAGGCTCGTCGCCGCCAGCAGCTCCCGGACGAACGGCCGCACGGCGTGAGCCGGTGGGGCCGGGTGGCCGAGCCGCGTGGACGACGCGGCCCGCACCAGGTCGGCCAGGTAGTCACGCTCGGCGTCGTCGAGCTGCAAGGCCTGGGCGAGGCCGGCCAGCACGGATGCCGAGATGCCGCCGACCACCCCGCGTTCCACTCGCTTGTAGTAGCCCGTGCTGATCCCGGCCAGGGCGGCGACCTCGGCGCGGCGCAGGCCGACGACGCGGCGCCGATCGCGGGGCGGCGGGAGGCCAGCGCGTTCCGGCGTGATGCGGGCCCGGCGCACCATGAGGAACTGGCGGAGCGCTTCGTTGCGCACACTCGATGCTAGACCGGGCGCCCGACCACCCGAGCAGCGGCATCGGGGAGGGGGACCACAGTTGGTCCCCCCTCGGGGGTCGACGACCGTGCGGTGGGCGGAGTGTCATCGGCAGGATCCGGACCGTGACCCAAGGACCCGCCCGGGATCCGGGTGCGCGGACCGTCCTCGAGGGGGAGGTTGGCGATGACCTCGGTGCGCAGTGGTCGAAGGGGACGCAGGGCACGACGCCTGGTGGCCGGGATGGCGGCAGCCGCCGTGGTCATCACGGTGCAGACGGGGTCGCCGGTCGCGGCAGCACCCGGTGACCCGTGGATGAACACCTCGCTCTCGCCCGATCAGCGCGCGGTGCTGCTGCTCCAGGCGATGACGCTCGAGGAGAAGGTCGAGCTCATGGCGGGCGACCAGGGCGCCGGGCCGGCGGCGTTCTACAGCGCACCGATCGAGCGGCTGGGCATCCCCGAGCTGAGCATGGCCGACGCCACGGACGGCATCGCCTCCCGGGGGTGGGTGCTCCCCGACACCGCCAACACCGCGACGGCCATGCCGGCCAACCTCGCGCTCGCGGCCACCTGGGACCCGGCTCGCGCCCGCGACTACGCCGGGGTGGTGGCCGACGAGGCACGCCAGACCGGGCACGAGGTCCTGCTCGGCCCCAACTCCGACCCCACCCGCAACCCGTTCTGGGGCCGGCAGGCGGAGTCGGCGAGCGAGGACCCGCAGCTCAACACCGCGATGGTCGTGCCGTTCGTCCAGGAGGTGCAGGCGCGGAACGTCATCGCGGACCTGAAGCACTACACCGCCTACACCCAGGAGCGGTACCGCGGCGGTGAGCAGAACGTGATCGTCGACGAGCGCACCCTGCGTGAGGTGCACACCGCGGCCTACGAGGCGGCCATCCGCGACGCGGGCCTCGGCTCCGTGATGTGCTCGTTCAACAAGATCAACGGGGTCTACTCGTGCGAGAACGAGTCCACGCTGAACGAGATCCTGCGCGAGCAGCTCGGCTTCCAGGGCTTCGTGCTCACCGACTTCGGCGCGATCCACTCCACCGAGGCGTCGATCGTGGCGGGCACGGACATGGAGACCGGCACGCGAGCGTTCTACGCCGACGCGCTGCTCGACGCCGTGAACGGCGGCAGTGTGCCCGTCGCGCTGGTGGACCGGTCGGTGCTGCGGATCCTGCGCACGATGTTCGCGATCGGCATCTTCGACAACGACTACACCCCGACGGCCATCCCGGTAGAGGAGCACGGAGCCGTGGCGCGCGAGGTGCAGGAGGACGCGATCACCCTGCTGAAGAACGACGCGTCGGCGCTGCCGCTCGACGGCGACGCCATCGACTCGATCGCCGTCGTGGGTGCCGACGCCACCATCCCGTCGGCGCTCGGCGGTTCGGCGTACATCCAGCCGACCTACGAGGTGTCGCTGCTCGACGCCCTGCGCGAGCGGGGTCAGGAGCTCGGCGCGCAGGTGCGCTACGCCCAGGGGAACGACCCGGTCAACGGCGCGAACATGATCGAGACGCGCGACATGACGGCCGTGCCGTCGTCCGTCCTGCGACCCGAGCGGGGGATCGGTGACGGGCTCACCGCGCGGTACTACCCCAACGCGACCTGGTCGGGAGCGGTCGGCCTGACCCGCACCGAGCGGCAGGTCGCGTACGACGTCGGGTTCATCGGGGGGCAGCCCGCCTTCGCGAGCCTCTACGGCTCGCAGGTGCAGCCGACGCCGGCCCTCGACGGCCTCGGACCGGCCGGCAACGGCGACCAGTCCGTGCGGTACACCGGTGACCTCGTCCCACCGAGCACCGGCGCGTACGTCCTGGGTGCGACCGGGTGGGGTGACGCCAAGGTGTACCTCGACGGCAACCTGATCATCGACATGACCGGGGAGGACGGTCGTCGCGACGTCCGCTCCGAGCCGCAGCAGCTGACGGCCGGGCAGGAGTACGACCTCCGCGTCGAGTACACCCAGACCCGTCCCCTCGTCGGCCTGCAGCCGGGCACGTTCCTGCTCCAGTGGTCCACCCCGGCCGACGCGGTGCCGCCGTCGGTGGCAGAGGCAGCCGACGCCGCCGCGGCGAGCGACGTCGCGGTGGTCTACGTCCGCACCTACGAGAGCGAGGAGCGGGACGTGGTCTCGCTCAAGCTGCCGCAGAACGCCGACCAGCTCATCCGTGCGGTCGCCGCGGCCAACCCGAGGACGGTCGTGGTGGTCTCCACCGGTGCCGGGGTCGTCATGCCGTGGGCCGACGCCGTGCCGGCGGTGCTCCAGAACTACTTCGGCGGGCAGGAGGAGGGCCACGCGCTGGCCGCCATCCTGTTCGGCGACGAGGACCCGTCCGGTCGGCTGCCCGTCTCCTACCCGAGCAGCGAGGACGCCCTGCCGGTCGGGGTGCAGAACCCCTGGCTGGACGACCCCGACGTCGAGTTCACCGAAGGGCTGAACGTCGGCTACCGCGGCTACCTCGCGGCAGGCATCGCCCCGCAGTTCGCGTTCGGCGAGGGGTTGTCCTACACGCAGTTCGAGATGGACCGGCTCCGCGTCGGCAACGTCATCCGGGCCACCGGCGGCCAGGACACCGTCGACGCGCGGGTGCGGCTGCGCAACGTCGGCGACCGGGACGGCACCGAGGTCGTCCAGGTGTATCTCGGGCCCCTGCCGGGCGTCGACTCGCCGCTGCGGAAGCTCGCGGGGTTCGCGAAGGTCGAGCTCGGCGCGGGCGACCGTCAGCAGGTGCGGATCGAGCTGGACCGACGGGACTTCTCGTACTGGGACGCCGACGCCGACCAGTGGGTCACTCCCACCGGCCAGGTCGCCGTCTACATCGGGCACTCGTCCGTCGACCTCGAGCTGGCGGGCGCGGTCCGCGTGCGTCCCTGAGGCGCCGAGCACACACCGGTCCGTGGTCAGATCCGACCGCGGACCGGCGTTCGCTCGCTGGGGTCCGCGTCCTGAGGCATCGTCATCTCGGCGCGCACTCCCAGCAGCCGTACCTCGCGGTCCTCGAGGGTGTCCGCCAGTGCCATGACCGCGTCGACGATGGTCTGCGCGTCCCGGGTGGCCGCCGGGAGCTTGCGGCTGGTGCCCTTCGTGACGAACGGCGCGTAGCGCACCTTCAGCGCGACCCGGACCACCGACCGGCCGTCCTGCGCGACGTCCTCGACGACGTCGCGTGCGAGCGTGCGGACTGCCTCGCGCACCAGGTCCGGGTCGGTGAGGTTCTGCTGGAACGTCGTCTCCCGGCTGTGGCCGCGCGGGACCCAGGGGCTGTCGTCGACGGTCGCCGGACCGATCCCTTGCCCGAGCTCGTGGTACCAGACGCCCATCTTGGGTCCGAACTCCGCCGTCAGGGCGTCGACCTCCGCGGCGGCCAGCTCGCGGACCGTCGTCACGCCGAGGGCCGTGAGGCGTCGCGACACCTTGGTCCCGACGCCCCACAGGTCGATCGTCGGTCGGTCGCCCATGACGTCGAACCAGTTCTCCGCGGTGAGCCGGAACAGCCCGGCGGGCTTGCCGAACTCGGTGGCGATCTTGGCGCGGACCTTGTTGTCGCCGATGCCCACGGAGCAGTGCAGCTGCGTCTCGTCCAGGACCGCCGCCTGTGCCTGTCGGGCCAGCTGCTCGGGGTCGTCCGTCCGGGCGCCGAGGAAGGCCTCGTCCCAGCCGAGCACCTCGACGACGACGCCCAGCGACCGCAGCGCCTCCATGACCCGTGCCGACATTGCCTCGTACTCGGGGCCGTCGACGGGCAGGAACACGCCGTCGGGGAGCTTGCGGGCCGCGATCCGCAGAGGCATCCCCGAGTGGACGCCGAGTGCGCGGGCCTCGTAGGACGCGGTCGAGACGACGCCCCGCTCGGTCGGGTCCCCGCGGCCGCCGACGACGACCTGCCGGCCCGCCAGCTCGGGGCGGCGCAGCACCTCGACGGCCGCGACGAACTGGTCGAGGTCGACGTGCAGCACCCACGCCTCATGCGTGCCCATGCGCCGAGTCTGCCCGGTGTCCGGTGTCGGCGTCCCCAGGTAGCGTCGCGAACGACCGGTCCGAAGGCCATCCCCGGTCGCAGGACCGTCCGTCGCGGAGTGTCGCCGAGAAGGGGCCACCATGGTGAACGAGAAGCTCGATCAGCGTGTGCCGACCGGCGAGATCGACCCACGGTACGGAGACCCGTCGGCCACGGCACCGACGTGGTCCGCCATCGAGGGACGGCTCGCGGACGCGCAGCTCTACTGGATCGTCACGGTGCGGACGGACGGCCGCCCGCACGCCGTTCCGCTCGTGGGCGTCTGGGTGGACGGCGCGTTCGCCTTCTGCACCGGCGCCGAGGAGCAGAAGACGCGCAACCTCGACGCCAACGCTCGCGTCTCGGTGGCCACGGGCAGCACGGGCGCGGGTGGCTGGGACAGCGGCACCGAGCTGGTGGTCGAGGGGGCCGCGTCACGGGTGACCGAGCCGGACGACCTGCAGAGGCTGGCGGACGCCTGGTTCGCCAAGTACGGCGACGACTGGAAGTTCGAGGTGCGGGGCCAGGGGTTCGTCGAGGCGAGCGACACCGGAGGAGGGTCCGGCGGTGCGTGGGTCTACCGGGTCGTCCCCGCGAAGGTGCTCGCGTTCGGCGGCGGGCACGGCCAGACGGCCTACCGGTTCTGATCCGGTCGCGCGGGCTGCGCAGTGCGCCGCGGAGCTGATCTCCGCGTCGGTCGCCGGCCGGGGTTGGCACACTGTCCGACATGACGGATCGGACCGCGCGGCAGGGTGTCATCCGCGTGCGGGACACCACCCGCGGACGCGTGCGGCTGTTCGCGGTCGCCGCCTTCGCGGTGGCCGCCCTGGCGCTCGGGGCGGCGGCGGCCAGCTATGTGCTCGACAACGCGGCACTGCGCCGTGACGGGGTGGTCACCACAGGCACGGTCGTCGAGCACGTCTACGGCGGCAAGCGGGATTCGTACGTCGCCGGGTATGTCGTGCGGTACGCCCTTCCCGGTGGGGCCGCGATGCGCGGAGAGGTCCCCTCGTACGACGACGACCCGGTGCTGGCGGTGGGGGAGCCCCTCGATGTGCTCGTCAACCCGTTAGAGCCCGAGGACCTCGCGCGCGCGGACAGCGGACCAGACGACACCGCCGCCGTGGTGAGCATCGTCCTGACGGTGCTCGCGGTGCTGGCCGCGGTCGCATCCGTGCCGAGGCGGCCTCGGCACCCCCTCGTCAACGCCTGAGGCCGGGGGCCGGCCGGCGCAGCCCGTGCATGACGGGACCATGCTCGCCGAGCCGCACCGAGCTGACCCGGACGAACCCGTGCGACTCGTAGAGGCGCACGTTCGCGTCCACGGTGGTGTTGACGTGGGCGGGCAGGTCCGCGGGGATCGCGGCGAGGCCGGCCTCGATGAGCGCACCCCCGATGCCCTGGCCGCGCCGGTCGGCGTCGACGCCCAGGAAGTGCAGCAGGGCGTGGGGTTCGTCCGGCAGCTGCCCGTGCATCCCCGCGAAGCCCGAGCGGACCAGCGCGACGTGGTCCGCGGGCAGCAGCAGGTCCACCATCGCGCGTCCCGGGAGCTCAGGGCCGCCGTCCGCGGCGGTCGGCTGGGTCACGGGCACGGACCACGCGGCCGCCCCCACGGCGCGCTCGTCATCGATCGCCAGCCAGGCGGCGCCGGCCAGGGTGTACGCCTCGATGGGTGCCCACAGGAACGCAGCGACCGCGGCCTCACGGTGGGGGTGGCGCCCGAAGATCCAGTCCATCAGCGGATCGGGCGCGAGGGCGCGAGCCAGCACGGCGCGGGTGGCGGGCAGGTCCGTCGGACGGGCGCGCCGGACGTGCCTCGGCCTCTCACGCGTGTCGTCCGACACCACCATCGCGACTCCTCACCGGAACCGTCCACCGGGCCGACACCCCCGTGCGGCGCGCACCATCGTGACGTGCCGCGGCTGGTCGCGTCACCCTCCTCGTGCACGCCGCGCGCGGTCAGCGCACGATCTGCACGTCCTCGTGCTCGAGCGCGGAGATGTCTTGCGAGGTGGCCCGCAGCAGGCGGTCGGCCAGGTCGCGCAGCGCTCTGGCCGCGGCCAGCTCGTCGCCGATCTCGGGGACGTCGGGGTCCTGCGGTGCCCGACGAGCGCGTCCCTGCCCTTCGAGGCGGGTGCCGCTCGACGTGGTGAGCTCGGCGTGGGCCTTCGTGACGTCGCCGTCCCCCCGCAGGTCGTCGGTCTCGAACAGATCGATCCGGACCTTCCAGGTACGCGTCATCGCACTGCTCCCTTCCGCCCGTGGCAGCCCACCCGTGCGGCGGGCGTCCCTCCCTCCCAGCGTCTGGTGGCGACCGGCTCGGGCGTAGGGCACAAGGTCCCCGCTCGTTGACGGGTCGCCGCCTGCGCTGGGGGCGGTCCGATTCCCCGCGGTCCTCGTCGAGCGGGTTCTCGTCCGGGGTGACCCGCGCCAGGCGCTGATCGCGGAGAGTCACGCCGCGCACCTGGTCGTCGTCGGCTCGCGCGGCCGCGGTTCCTCAGTCACTCGGGGTGTCAGGTGCTCCGCGCGCGCGTCGAGCTGCTTCGGCCATCCGTGTCGGGCCTGAGACAAGGGCTCTCCGCCACGGCAGGACTCCGTCGATCTCGACCTCGAGCGAGAAGCTGAGCACGGTGCGGATCAGGACGATCAAGCCCAGGACCACCACGTTCTCCAGCGTGGGCGCCACCGCGACCGTCCGGATGAGGTCGGCGGCCACCAGCACCTCGAGAGCGAGCAGGAGTGCCGCTCCGAAGGACTGTCGCAGCGTCACGAACCCGGTCTTGCCGTCCGACGTGCGGCGCCATGCGGAGCCGGCGAGCGCGAGCGACCAGACGAACCCGAGCACGAGGATCAGTGCGCCGAGCGCCTCGAAGGCCCGGGCCGCCTGCTCCATCACCTCCGCGAAGCTCACGCGGTCACCGCCCCCCAGGTGCGTCGTCGCCCGCCGGCCCTGTCGATGCGTGCGGGACGGAGCGGCATGTCAGACCTCCTGGTTGAGCGCGTCGTCGCCTCGATCGAGGCGATGATCGCGCGGATCGGGCTGCGACCGTCGTCATGCGTACTCGTTCCGGCGCAGCCACCGCATCGCGGCCGCTCCCCAGACGGGTGGCAGGTAGAACGTGACGAGCCGGAAGGTGATGGCGGTCGAGACGGCGATCTCGCTGGGGACCCCGACGGCCTGAAGGCCGACGGTGAAGCCGACCTCGGCGACCCCCATCCCGCCGGGGACGGGCATGAGGCCGGCGCACAGGCTCACGGCGGTGTTGACGAGGATCAGCTGCGAGAACGCGACCGTCTGGCCGAACGAGTGCAGGCAGAACGCGAGGACGCCCGCCTGGAGGAGCTGCGCGCCGAGGTTCCCCCCGAGCATCGCGGCCACCTTGGCCGGCCTGCGGAGCACCCCGAGCGCGGAGCGCGCCGCACGACCCTGGTCGGCAAGCGCGGCCCGGGCGCGCGGGAGCAGGGCGGTGAGGCGGTGGCGCAGCCGGGGGACGAGCAGGGTGACCCCCACCCCGATCGCGACGAGCGCCACCAGGAGGGCGACGAGCGACGGGCTCGTCGACCCGGAGCCCGCGGTGCTCGAGGCCGCGGGGACGGCCGAGGTGAAGCCCGGCAGACCGCTCACCAGGATCAGCACGATCAGCGCGACCTGCACGACGAACCCGCTGACGCTGTCGATGAGGCCGAAGGACAGGGCGGTCGCGGCGGGGATGCCGAACTTCTGGAAGACCCGGACCTCGAGCGCGAGCCGGGCGGCGGTCGCGGGCAGCACCAGCGAGATGAACTGGATGGCGTACTGGAGCATGAGGACCGGGACGTACCGCAGCCGCGCGGTCGCCGCCCCCATGGTCGCGCCGGCGAGCGCCATCTGGATGGTCGGGGAGAGGGCCAGAGCGGCCGCCAGCCAGGCCCACTCCGCCGACGCGAGCGCCGAGGCGACGCTCGCGAGGTCGACGCCGGCCAGCAAGGTGACGAGCACGTAGACCAGCAGCCCGACGACGAGCAGCCTGCCGATCGACCGCGGGGTCACCCTCCGCAGGCGCTCCAGCGGCGGATCCTCGACACCCGCGGCGGCGACGGCCGCCGCGCGCAGCTCGTCCAGCGTCCAGGTCGCCCCCCGCAGCTCGGCCCGGGTCCGGCTCCCGAGCGCCGCGGGCTGCACGTAGGGAAGCACTGCCGCCAGGCCCTCAGGTCCGACGACCTCGACCGCCGCGGACAGCGCCCGGTCGATCCCGACCGCGAGCGCCGTGACGACCAGGAGCCGGGCCTGGTCGGTGCGCAGGTCTCCCTCGTCCGAGGCGTGGGCAGCGGCGTCGAAGTCCGCCAGTGCGACCGAACCGTCCGTGCGGACGACGACGCTGCTGTTCTCGATCCGTCGGTGTGCGATCCCCGCGGCGTTGAGGGCGACCACGGCACGCCAGGTGTCGCCGAGCAGCTCCTCGCCCGGCACCCCGGACTCGAGGAGGCTCAGGTACGCCCGAGGGCTGCTCGTCACCAGCAGGGCGTCGCCCTGGTCCGCCAGCCCGACCGCGACGACGTCCAGCGTCGGCACCCCGACCTGCGCGGCGAGCATCGTGTAGAGGGCCTCGTGCTCCACGCGCGACCGGCGGGTGCCCCACACGTGTGCGCGCTCGCCCCGCCGCGTCAGGGCCGTCCACAGCGATCCGACGACCTGGCTGTCCCACGCGTCACGCCCGTAGACCTTGACGAGGAGATCCGTGCCCTGCTCCGTGCGCGCGACGAGGAGGTTCTCCGCGGCGACGCGTGCCGGAGCCGCCGTCACCCGGGTGGCCAGGACGCCGAGGTCGGCGAGCGCGACCTGGACCTGCGCGTCGGTCAGTCGCCCCTGGGGCGACCCCATCACGAGGTGGGCGACGGCGGCCGCAGCGATCCCGACGGCGATGGCCGCGCTCGCGCCGATGAGGTTGGTCGCATGCAGCCCGATGGCTGCCACGGCGCCCAGCCCGACGACGAGCCTGCTGGCGTACCGCCAGGGTCGGGCCAGGTGCGGCGAGGCCGTGACCACGACGGCGGTGACGATCGCGACCCGGGTCGCGACGTAGACCACCGGTGGGCCGGAGGACACCAGGCCGCTGACGATCAGAGACGGGTGAGTACCGGCGAGTGCTCCCACGCCGAGCGCAGCACCGAACGCCACCGCCGAGGCGATCAGCTGGTCGACCAGCAGCAGCCGCCGTCCTCGGCTCGCGGCGGCCAGCAGGACGACGCCCACGGCCCAGAGGGTCAGGACGGCGTAGACGATGCTCCACAGCCAGCCGAACAGCGGTTCGAGACGCGCGAGCACCGCGTCGAGCGCGTGGTCGGCACCGGTCGGCCCCGGCGCCGCCAGGGCGAGGAGCCCGAGGGCCAGGATGGACGTGACCAGCAGGATGACGTCGGTCGGCCGGCGCAGCCTGGGGGCGTCGGCCGCGGACGACCAGACGCGGACGAACCCGCCTTCGCGAGCCTGATCCGCGTTGACGGCCATCGAGCCTCCTGGCATGACGACTGACCTGAGGCGGTGCGGCCGGGGGTGCGGCAGGTCAGCACGAGGCTACTGGGGTCCGGGGCTCCGGCGTCGGAACTTCGCCGGACGGCCGGACCAACCTGTCAGCGAGCGCCTGCGTGCGCCACGAGGAGGAACTGCCCGCCGCCCGGCTCGACGGTGGCGGTCGCCCGCAGCCCGGGCGCGAACCGCGAGAGCCGGTCCACGAGCCACACCGCTGCCTCCTCGGCGTCCGCCCTCGTCGGGCAGCGACCCACGACCTCACGCCCGCCCTTGCGCGTCAGCCGTTCGACGGTCGACACGATCGGCGCCGGCTCCACGACGAAGAGGGTCGGCGACCAGGCCACGACGGGCCTGACGGCTCCCTTGCGGGTGTTGCAGGCCCGGTGTGCCAGACGCTCCGAGCCCGGAGCCGGCTTCTTGCCCTTCGGGGTGGCACCGCCGTCGACGCTCGGGCCGCGGTCGGAGTTGACGGACCCGTCGGGGTCGACCGGCTCGTCGCACAACCAGCACCGCCATGCGTCGCGCTCGCCGACCTCGTCAAGGGTGCTCATGGCCGGAGGCTACGGGGCCGCGGGAACCGATCCAACTCGCCTGACGGATCGCCGGCCACGAGACTGCGTGCACCGCGTCGACGGTCACCCCACCGCGGGCGGCCGCGTGGTTGCGCCTGCGACCGCAGTCACGACACGCCGAAGACATCGGGTGCCGTGTCCCTCGTGCGTGTGAACGGACGGGTGAATGGCCCCGGCTGTCGTCCCATGACCGCCCGGCGTCGGCGATGCTGGCTCGCATGGGCGACGACGAGACGGCGTGGCGGGTCGACGTCACGGACGACGACATCCGCGCTGCGAAGCGAGCCTGGCTCTATGCGGGCGATCACGGTGCCGACAACGACGAGATCGCGTCGCGGTACGCGACCTACCGGCAGCTCGTGGTGGGTCAGGCTCAGCAGATCGCGGATGACTTCCGCGCACGCCGCGCGAGCTGAGCGGCCAGACGGGTCTGTTCGCGTCGTCGGCCGCGAAAAGCCCTCCACGGCCGCCGCGCGCTCGATACGCTGCGCGCTCACCAGCTGACTCTTCCTCGGAGATCACGTGCGCATCGTCCGCCCGGCCATCGCCCTCGCTCTCGGCAGCCTGCTCCTCCCCCTGGTGGCGGGACCGGCTGCTGCGGCGCCCTCTCCTGCCATCGAGAACTACGTGGTCTCGGTGTACGACGACCTGTTCGGCCGCGCGCCGGACCCGACGGGCGTCGCGACCTGGACGAGCGCGCTCTCCTCGGGCACGCCGCGCATCGCGGTCGCCAACGCGATCACGTCGTCGCAGGAGTTCCGCTCCGGCCTGATCATCGACGCCTACGCCGCGTACCTCGGCCGTGGACCCGACGCCGCGGGGCTGCAGTTCTGGCTCCGGAACATGAGCGCCGGCATGACGATCGAGCAGCTGGACTCCGGGTTCATCGCCTCCGACGAGTACTGGGCGGTCGCCGGTGGGACCTCCGCGGACTGGGTGCGGGCGCTGTATGCGGACGTCCTCGGCCGCGAGGCCGGCGACTCGGAGATCGCCTTCTGGCTGGGCCAGCTCAACGGCGGAGCGACGCGCGCCCAGGTGGCGATGGGGTTCCTCCTGTCGACCGAGTACCTGTCGTCCGTCGTCGACGGCTATTACTGGTGGCTGCTCGGCCGCGGCCTGGACCCGAGCGGTCTGCGCACGTGGGTCTCCGCGATCCAGCACGGTGCCCGTGACGAGCAGATCATCGGCGGGATCGTCGCCTCCGAGGAGTACTGGGTCTACGCGACCTCCGGGCCGGTGGTGGGGTTCATCGAGCTGACCCCGACGAGCTCCAGCCTGAATCTCGGCGACGGCCAGAGCTACCAGATCTGGGCGTACGGCACCCACGGTGAGTTCCTCGCTGACGTCAAGGACGTCGCCAGCCTCACGTGGGACGGCCACCCGTGTCCCCTGTGGGCGTGCGTCCCCACGTCCCAGGGAGTCCACCAGGTGATCGCGAGCTATCGCGGCGCAGCCACGCTCGCGACGCTGACGGTCACGCCGCCGCGCCCCTGACCTGTCACGTGCGCCCGAACCGGGCGGCGAGGTCCTCGGACCCCCGGGCGAGCAGCGTCACGTCGGCGCCGAGGAGCACGAACGAGGCGCCGGCGTCGGCGTACGCGCGCGCCAGGTCCGGGTCGAACGCGTTGACGCCGACCGGCTTGCCCGCCGCACGCACTGCGTCGAACGCACGGTGGACGGCGGCGACGACGTCCGGGTGGCTCTGCTGGCCGAGCAGCCCCATGGAGGCGGCGAGGTCGGACGGCCCGACGAAGACGCCGTCGACCCCGTCGACCGCAGCGATCGCCTCGGCGGCGGCCACGCCCTCGGCCGTCTCGATCTGCACCAGGACCGACACGTGCTCGTCGGCGTGCTCCAGGTACCCCTCGACCCGGTTCCACCGGGCCGACCGGGCGATCGCCGAGCCGACGCCCCGGCGGCCGCGGGGCGGGTATCGGACGGCCTCGACGACCGCCCGCGCCTGCTCCGCGGACGACACCATCGGCACCAGGAGGTTCTGCGCCCCGAGGTCCAGGACCTGCTTGATCGTCACGACGTCGTCGGTCGGCACCCGGACGACCGGCGTCACCGGGTAGGCGGCGACGGCCTGGAGCTGCGCGAGCACCGAGTCCAGCGAGCTGGGCGAGTGCTCCATGTCGATCAGCAGCCAGTCCAGCCCGGACCCGGCGCAGATCTCGGCGACGAGCGGGCTGGCCGTGCACACCCACATGCCGAGGAACGGTCCGCTGGTCGGGCCTGTGGCGTGCGCAGCGAGGGCGTCGCGGAACGTCGGTGTCAGGCGAATCGGCATGTGATCGTCCCCAGGTCGCGGTAGTCGGCCAGCACGGTGTCGCCCGGATGCACCCAGATCGGACGCGTGAACGAGCCCGCGAGCACGAGCTCACCGGCCTCGAGGCGGTCGCCGTGCTGGGCCAGCTTGTTGGCCAGCCACGCGACGCCCAGCGCGGGGTGGCCCAGCACCGCACCCGCGACGCCGGACTCCTCGATCGTCTCGTTGCGGTGCAGCAGCGCGGCGACCCAGCGCAGGTCGACGTCGTCGGGCCGGACGCGGGAGCCGCCGACGACCATGGCCCCCATCGCCGCGTTGTCGCTGATCGTGTCGACGATCGTGCGGCCCGCGAGCTCGATGCGGGAGGACAGGATCTCCAGCGCCGGCACCACGTACTCGGTGGCGCGCAGGACGTCCTCCAGGGTGGCGCCGGGGCCGTCCACGGGCTCGGCCAGCCGGAACGCGAGCTCGACCTCGATGCGCACGTTCGAGAACCGGCCGTGCTCGACCACCGCGCCGTCCTCGTAGACCATGTCGTCGAAGATGGCCCCGTAGTCGGGCTCGTCGATCCCGGTCGCCGCCTGCATCGCCTTCGACGTCAGGCCGATCTTGTGGCCGACGAGCCGCCGACCGGCGGATACCGCGCGGCGCCGCCACTCGCCCTGCACGGCGTACGCGTCGTCGACGGTCATGCCGGGGTGGCGAGCGGTCAGGAGCGGCACCATCGTCCGGCTCCGCTCCGCCGCGGCTAGCTCGTCGGCGATCGCCGTGACGGTCTGCGTCGACAAGGACGAGCCGCTCACAGCTGATGGCCCAGCTTGTACTCGCCCTGCTTCCAGCTGGGGAGCTCATCGGGGGCGTCGCCCTTGCGGGTGTAGGAGAACCCGTCGGCCCCGATGGTCACCTCCATCTCGCTGCTGTCCGTGCGCGCGACCACCGGCTGCGGGACGCCGTCGAGGTCGAGCACCAGGGACGCCTCGGTGTACCAGGAGGGGACCACCGGGTTGCCCCACCAGTCGCGGCGCTGGTTGTCGTGGACGTCCCACGTGACCACGGGGTTGTCCGGGTCGCCCGTGTAGTAGTCCTGCGTGTAGATCTCGATCCGGTGCCCGTCGGGGTCGCGCAGGTACAGGTAGAACGCGTTGGACACGCCGTGGCGGCCCGGTCCCCGCTCGATCCGGTCCGACATCCGCAGCGCGCCGAGCTTGTCGCAGATCGCCAGGATGTTGTGCTTCTCGTGGGTGGCGAACGCGACGTGGTGCATGCGCGGGCCGTTCCCGCCGGTCATCGCCGTGTCGTGGACCGTGGGCTTGCGGCGCATCCACGCGGCGTAGGTGGTGCCCGCCTCGTCCTGGATGTCCTCGGTGACCCGGAAGCCGAGGTCCTCCATGTACCGCACGGCCCGTGGCACATCGGGGGTGACCTGGTTGAAGTGGTCGAGCCGCACGAGCGTGCCCGGCGTGTACAGGTCGTAGCGCCACGCGAGCCGCTCGACGTGCTGGACGTCGTGGAAGAACTCGTACGGGAACCCCAGCGGGTCCTGCACGCGCACGGAGTCCCCGACGCCCGTCACGAAGCCGTCGGCACGCCGCTCGACCCGGCACCCGAGCTCGCGGTAGAACGCGACCGCCCTGTCGAGGTCCGCGGGGGAGCGAACCCGGTAGGAGAGCGCGGCGGCGGCCGCGACCGGACCCGCACGCAGGACCAGGTTGTGGTGGATGAACTCCTCGTAGGTGCGCAGGTAGACGGCCTCGCCGTCCTCCTCGGTCACGACCAGGCCGAGGACGTCGACGTAGAAGTGCCGCGATGCCGCGAGGTCGGTGACCACGAGCTCCATCGAGGCGGCACGCAGGATGTCCGGCGGCGGGGAGGACGGCGTCGGGATGGGGGTCGCGCTCACGTCAGTGTCCTTTGCCGAAGGTCGGGTTGTGCGCCTCGCCGAGCGTGACGTGCACGGCCTGCTGGTGGGTGTAGAAGTCGATCGAGCGGTAGCCGCCCTCGTGGCCGAGGCCGGACGCCTTGACCCCACCGAACGGCGTCCGCAGGTCCCGGACGTTGTTGCTGTTGAGCCAGACCATGCCGACGTCGAGCGCCTGCGCGAAGGTGTGCGCCCGGCGCAGGTCGTTCGTCCACACGTAGGCCGCGAGCCCGTACTGCACGCCGTTGGCGAGCGCGAGCGCCTCCTCCTCGGTGTCGAACGGGGTGATCGCGACGACCGGGCCGAAGATCTCCTCCTGGAAGATCCGGGCGCCGGCCGGGACGTCGGCAAAGACGGTCGGCGCCACGTAGTTGCCGGTGGGGAGGCCCTCGGGCCGCCCGCCGCCCGCGACGAGCCGGCCCTCGGTCCTGCCGAGCTCGATGTAGCCCATGACCTTGTCGTAGTGCTCCGGGTGCACCAGCGCGCCGACCTCGGTTGTGGGCTCGTGCGGGGGGCCGACGACGACGCGTCGGGCCTGGGCGGCGTACCTTTCGACGAACTCGTCGTAGACCTCGCGCTGGACCAGGATCCGGCTGCCCGCCGTGCACCGTTCGCCGTTGAGCGAGAACACGCCGAAGATCGTCGCGTCGATGGCCGTGTCCAGGTCGGCGTCGGCGAAGACGACGGCGGGGGACTTGCCCCCGAGCTCCATGGAGAGACCCTTCAGGTGCGGGGCCGCGTTGGCGAAGATGAGCTGGCCGGTCCGGCTCTCGCCCGTGAAGGAGATGAGCGGCACGTCCGCGTGCTTCACCAGGGCGTCGCCCGCCTCCTCGCCGAGCCCGTGGACCAGGTTGAACACGCCGACGGGCACGCCGGCCTCCTCGAAGATCCCGGCCCACAGGGAGGCCGACAGCGGCGTGAACTCCGCCGGCTTGAGGACGACCGTGTTGCCGGTGGCCAGCGCGGGTCCGAGCTTCCACGACTCGAGCATGAACGGCGTGTTCCACGGGGTGATGAGCCCGGCGACGCCGATGGGCTTGCGGTTCACGTAGTTGAGCTGCCGCCCGGGCACCTTGAACGCGTCGTCGGTCTGCGCGACCACCAGGTCGGCGAAGAACCGGAAGTTCTCCGCGGCCCGGCGCGCCTGGCCGAGCGCCTGGGTGATCGGCAGGCCGGAGTCGAAGCTCTCGAGCTCTGCGAGCCGGGCGTCGCGCGACTCGACGATGTCGGCGACCCGGTGCAGGACCCGCGAGCGCTCGCGCGGCAGCAGCTGCGGCCACGGCCCCTCCTCGAACGCCTGCCGCGCCGCGGCGACCGCGCGGTCGACGTCGGCCGCCTTGCCGGCCGCGGCGTGCAGGTACGTCTCGTTCGAGACCGGGTCGAGGACCGCGAAGGTCGAGCCGTCCGTGGAGTCGACGTGCGCACCGCCGATGTAGTGCTGGAGGCGGTCGGGAAGGTCGGCAGGCATGGAGGTCGCCTCTCAGAGTGCGGCGGTGACGCCGTCGGGGTGCTCGTGGCTGAGGTAGGCGGCGAGCGTGGCCGAGCGGTGGCCGCGGGCGGCGCGCTCGATGTCCGGCAGGGGGGCGCCGGTCTCGATGAGGTCGAGGAGGACCTCGTGCTCGCGCACCGACTGCTGCGCGCGGCCGGGCACGAAGCTGAACGTGGAGTCGCGCAGGTGACCCAGCCGGACCCACTCCGCCTCGACCAGCGCGAGCAGGCGCGCGTTCGGGCAGGCGGCGAAGAGCACCGAGTGGAACGCGTGGTTGACGGACGTGAAGTGCCTCGGGTCGAAGTCGTCGAGCGACTCGACCAGCCGGCGGTTGAGCCCGCGCGCCTGCCGGACGTCGTCGGCGGTGAGGTGCCGCGCCGCGAGCGCGGTGGCCGCTCCCTCCAGGATGGCCAGCGACTCCATGCTGTGCCGGTACCCGGTGTCGTCGATCATGGAGACGCGCGCCCCGACGTTCCGCTCGAACGTCACCAGACCCTCCGCCTCGAGCCGGCGGATCGCCTCGCGCACCGGCACGACGCTCATGTCGAGCTCGTCGGCGATCGACGCCAGGACGAGCCGGTACCCCGGCGTGAGCTCCTCGCCCGCGATCCGCTCCTTGAGCCAGTGGTAGGCGTGCTGCGACTTGCTGGGCGCCGGCACCGGGACCGGCGCCGCCTGGTTCATCGGCCCGCGCGCCATGCGTCGAACCTCGCTCTCCAGCGGGCGTCCATCGGGAAGAGGCCGTCGACGGGGTGACCGGCGGCGACCTGCTCGGCGATCCAGCCGTCCTCCTCCTCCTGGGCCAGGGCGGCGTCGACCACCTCCTCGACCAGCGCGGGCGGGATGACGACGACGCCGTCGCCGTCTCCGACGAGGATGTCGCCGGGCTCGACGGTCGTCCCGCCGCACGCCACGGCGACGTCGACGTCCCACGGCACGTGCAGGCGGCCCAGGACCGCGGGGTGAGCGCCCGCCGAGTAGACGGGGATGCCGACGGCGGCGACGGCGGCGTGGTCGCGGACGCCGCCGTCGGTGACGATGCCGGCCGCCCCCCGCGCACGGGCGCGCAGGGCGAGGATGTCCCCGAACGTGCCGGACCCGGCCTCGCCGCGCGCCTCGATGACGAGCACCTCACCCTCGCCGACGCTGTCGAACGCGCGCTTCTGGGCGTTGTGGCCGCCGCCGCGGCGGGCGAACAGGTCCGCGCGGCCGGGCACGAGCCGCAGGGTGCGCGCGGTGCCGACCAGCTTGGCGTCCGGGTGCATGGGCCGGACCCCGTCGATCGTGACCTCGTCGAGCCCGCGCTTGCGCAGCTGCGCGCTGAGGGCGGCGACCGGCACCTGGAGGAGCTTCTCGCGCAGCTCGGGGGAGAGGCCCTCCGGCGCCAGCCCGGCGGCAGCGCGGGAGCCCCAGGCCTCCGCCCGCTGGTGGTCGTCGACGGCGGGCAGCGACCCGAGCGCACCGTCGAACCCGTCCTCGGCCTGGGTGACGGTCGTGACGAGCCGCCCGGAGGTCGGCCCCCCGGGCATGTCGACCTCGACCTCGACGACGTCTCCGGGGACGACGACGGAGGACCCGGCGGGGGTGCCCGACAGGATGACGTCCCCCGGCTCGAGCGTGAGGTGCTGCGAGAGATCGGCCACGAGCTGGGCGAGGGGGAAGAGGAGCCCGGCCGTCGTGTCGTCCTGCCGGGGCGCGCCGTTGACCCACGCGCGCAGCCGCAGCGCACCCGGGTCGACCGCCCGCGCGTCGAGGAGGGCCGGTCCGACGGGGGTGAACCCGTCCCCGCCCTTCGACCGGAGGTTGGACCCCTTGTCGTTCGCGCGCAGGTCGTACAGCCCCAGGTCGTTCGCCGCGGTGACCCACCCGACGTGGTCCCACGCCCGGTCCAGGGGCACGCGCCGGGCGGTGGTGCCGATGACGAGCGCGATCTCGCCCTCGAAGGCCAGCAGCTCGGTGCCGGCCGGACGCTCGACGGTGCCGCCGGAGGCCGCGACCGAGCTCGACGGCTTGAGGAAGTACGACGGCTGCGCGGGACGGCGGCCGCGCTGGTCGGCGCGAGACGCGTAGCTGAGGTGGACCGCGACGATCTTCCCGGGTCGTCCGGGGAGGGCGGAGAACCTGCGGTCGGTGCTGTCGTCGGTCATGAGCTCCCTTGCCGGTGGTGAGGAGAGGTCCTGTGTGGTCAGCCGCTCGCGCGGGAGATCTCCTCCCAGAAGGGCGCGACCACCGTGCCCGAGACGCGCAGGTCGAGGAGCAGGAACGGGCGCTCGGTCGCTGGGCGTGCCCGCCACGCGGTCAGCGCCTCGAGGTCCTCCATGGTGCGGACGGCGACGCCCTGGGCGCCGAGCGCGGTGGCCACGCCGGCGAAGTCGACGTCGGGGATGAGCATCGGCTCCCGCGCCAGGCCCTTGCGCCCGTAGAGGTGCATCTCCGCGCTGTACGCCCCGTCGTTCCAGACGACGGCCATCCCGCGGCCGCCCGCGACCCGTACCGCCGACTCCAGGTCGGACAGGGCCATCAGCCCGCCGCCGTCTCCGGTGGTCAGGACGACGGTCGCCTCCGGCCGCGCGAGCGCCGCGCCGACCACGCTGGGGAAGCCGAGACCGATCGCCTGGAACGCCGTCCCCACCATCACCATCCGGTCCGGAGCCGAGACGGGCCAGTACATGTTCGACCAGCCGAGGAAGTGCCCGCCGTCCGAGACGACCACGCGGTCCTCGGGCAGCAGCTCGGCGAGGCGTGACGCGGCGGAGCGCGGGTCGAGCCGGCCGTCCGGGGCGGTCCCGTCGCCAGGCTCCTGCCGCCGTGCGGCGGTGAGGTCGACGGACTCGCGCCACCCGCTGGGCGTGACCCCGTCGAGCTCCTTCAGGATCGCCTCCGCGACGACCGCCGCGTCCCCCCGGACGTATCCGCCGACGTGCGGGTGGGTGGCCGCGGGCGCGACGTCGACCTGGAACACCCGGCAGCCGGGGGCGAACAGGTCGCCGAACCGCATGGTGAACTGGTTCAGGGACGCGCCGACGACGACGGCGACGTCGGCCTCACGGACCAGCTCCATCGCCTCCCGGGCACCGAACCCGCCGGCGACACCGAGGTCGAACTCGTCGCGCGGGAAGACCCCGCGCCCGAGTGCGGTCGTCGTCGTCAGGGCGCCCGTGGCGTCGGCGATCGCGCCGAGCGCCTCGCCCGCGCCGGCCACCCAGGCACCGCGGCCGGCCAGGAGCAGCGGTCGACGCGCGGCGGCGAGGGCGGTCGCGATCTCCCGCACGACGCCGTCGGCGAACGCGCCGCGCACGGCCAGCGGAGCGGGCAGGCGGGGGGTCGGCGTCTCGGGCACCGGGCCGGTGTCGAGCGTCGCGACGTCGTAGGGGATCGCGAGCACGGTGGGCACCCGGTAGGTCAGGGCGTGCTCGACGGCGATGACGGTCGTGGCGGCAGCGTCGGTGCGACCCACGGTGTACGTGCGGGCACCGACGGCCGAGGCCATGGCGATCTGGTCGACGTCCCACGGGCGCGGCCCCGACGTGGGCTCGTCCCCGACCACCAGGACGAGCGGCACGTGGGCCTGCACGGCCTCGGCGAGGGCGGTGAGCGTGTTGGTGAACCCGGCGCCGTACGTCGTCGTCGCCGCGGCGAGCCTGCCCGAGGCCCGGTGGAAGGCGTCGGCGGCGACCACCGCACCCGCCTCGTGGCGCACGGGGACGAAGCGGGCGTCCGTCTGGCACGTCAGGGCGTCGAGGAAGTAGGCGTTGCCGTTGCCCATGACCCCGAAGACATGGTCGACGTGCGCGGCGAGCGTGACCGCGACGTGCGCGGAGACCGTCGGCATCGAAGTGGGCCTCTCGGACCGGGTCGACCGCGTCGTTGCGGCCTGGAGGGATAATATACGATCCGTACCACCTCGACATCGGCGTCAGGGGAGTCGGTCCCATGCAGTTCCACCACCACGGCTACGTGTCCGGCGATCCCCGCGTCCAGCCCGCGGCAGGCGTCGGCCTCGACCGGCCCGAGGAGCTCCCCGACGAGGTGGACGTCCTCATCGTCGGGGCCGGGCCGGCGGGGATGATCGCGGCCGCGCAGCTCTCCCAGTTCCCGGACGTCACCACCCGGATCGTCGACCGCCGCGACGGCCGGCTGGCCATCGGGCAGGCGGACGGCATCCAGGCCCGCAGCGTCGAGACCTTTCAGGCGTTCGGGTTCGCCGGCCGGATCGCCGAGGAGGCCTACCGCATCACCGAGATGTGCTTCTGGCACCCGGACCCCGCCGACCCGTCGCGCATCGTCCGTGGCGAGCGCCCGCCGGACGACCCCAGCGGCATCAGCGAGTTCCCGCACCTCATCGTCAACCAGGCGCGGGTGCTCGACTACTTCGCCGAGTACATGGCGAGCTCACCCAGCCGGATGGTGCCGGACTACGGCTACGAGTTCCGCGGACTCCAGCGACTCGACGACCACGTCGACGTCACGCTCGAGCGGGCCGGCCGGTCGAGGGTGGTCCGGGCCAAGTACGTCCTGGGCGCCGATGGTGCCCGCAGCGGGGTGCGCACCGCGATCGGCTGCACGATGGAGGGGAACTCCGCGTTCCACGCGTGGGGCGTGATGGACGTGCTGGCGGTCACCGACTTCCCGGACATCCGCCTCAAGTGCGCGATCCAGTCGGGTGCCGGGGGCAGCATCCTGCTCATCCCGCGCGAGGGCGGCCACCTGTTCCGGATGTACGTCGACCTCGGGGAGGTCGACCCCGACTCCCACCACGAGGTGCGCGACACGACGATCGAGCAGATCGTCGCGCGGGCGCAGGCGATCCTGCAGCCGTACACGCTCGACGTGCGGCACGTCGCCTGGCACAGCGTCTACGAGGTGGGGCACCGGCTGACCGACCGGTTCGACGACGTCCCCGTCGAGGAGCACGTCGACGGGCGGGCCGCGCGCACGCCGCGCGTGTTCATCGCCGGTGACGCGTGCCACACCCACAGCGCCAAGGCCGGCCAGGGCATGAACGTCTCCATGCAGGACGGCTTCAACCTGGCGTGGAAGCTCGGCTACGTGCTCACCGGCCGGAGCCCGGAGAGCCTGCTCGCCACCTACTCCGCCGAGCGTCAGGTGGTCGCGCAGAACCTCATCGACTTCGACAAGGAGTGGTCCACGCTCATGGCGAAGACGCCGGAGGAGCTGGGGGACCCCGGCCGGCTGGCCGAGTTCTACGTGCGGACCACCGAGTTCCTGTTCGGGTTCATGACGCAGTACGCACCGTCGATGGTCGTCTCCGAGCCCACCCACCAGGCGCTCGCCACAGGGTTCCCGGTGGGGAAGCGGTTCAAGTCCGCCCCGGTTGTCCGCGTCGCCGACGCCAACCCGCTGCACCTCGGGCACCAGCACCGCGCCGACGGCCGCTGGCGCGTCTACGCGTTCGCCGACCGGGATGCCTCCGCGCTGGCGGCCTGGGCCGAGCGGATGGCCGTCCCGCTGGCGCGGGAGGGGGTCTTCGACGTGAAGGTCGTCCACCAGCAGCGGCACGCCGACGTGGACATCGCGGCGGTGCCCGAGCTGTTCCTGCCGCGGACGGGGCCGTTCCAGCTCGTCGACTACGAGCAGGTCTTCGCCACGCATCCCGACGACGACATCTTCGATCTGCGGGGCGTGGACCGGGCCGGGTGCGTCGTCGTCGTCCGGCCCGACCAGTACGTCGCCGCCGTCCTGCCGCTGGACGCCACGGACGAGCTCGCGGCGTTCCTCGGTCAGTTCCTGCTCGAACGCTAGGCGGCGTCGTGGGCGAGCCGGGAGGGCGTCTCGTCGTCGAACCCGGCGAAGAACCCGCCCACCCGGTCGGTGAGCTCGCCCATGCCGTCGCACGCGAACAGGATCGGCTGGTAGTGGCTGATGTCGTAGGCCAGCGTGGCCATCTGGTGGAAGTCGACGGGCCGGATGTCGGCGCCGCGGAACTCCTCGATCTCGCCGTAGGACGACAGCAGGCCGGCGCCGTACGCACGCAGCTCGCCGTGCTCGTACATCACGCCGAACTCGATGGTGAACCAGAAGACGTCGGCCACGTACTGGAGCCCCTCGGGCGTCTCGCACCGCCGAGCGGCCTCCCCGGCCCTGCGCTTGACCTCGGCGATCGCAGGGTTGGCCAGCAGGTTGCAGTGCCCCACGACCTCGTGGATGACGTCGGGCTCCGGCGTGTACAGCGGCTGTGACGGGTGACGCAGGTACTGGGTGGAGTGGAACACCCCGTCCGCGAGCGACCCGTAGAAGACGTCGAGGGGCACCAGGCCCGCCGCCGGGTGGAGCCGGAAGCCGCTGAGCGGACCGAGGCCCGCGCTGACCTCGTCGAGCTGCGGCACGTGGTCGGTGGGCAGGGCGAGTGCCTCCTTGCCCTCCAGGTAGCCACGGATCGCGAGCCGCTCGTGCTTCGGCGCCAGCTCGCGGCACACGGTCCGCCAGATGTCGTTCTCGGAGTCCGTGTACTCCACACGGGGAACCGGGTCCCCGGGCTGCCACCCCAGAGCCGGGCCGGCGATCTCCTCGCGGCGGCGGCGGTACTCCGGGTCGTGCGCACCGGGATGGTCGTCGGCGAGGTGCACGGTGACCTTGCCGTCCTCGTCGGCGGTGACGGGGGCGTACAGCTGTCCTTCGTCGAACATGCGATCCGTTCTACGCCGAAAGGGCGCCGAACGCATCCCCCACCCGTGTCGCGGGTCGACGGTCCGACGAACCGTCACCCGAACGAGATGTCAAGGTCGGCGCCCGAGATGTCGTTGTCAGAGGATGGCCTCTGGTCCCACGCAGAACTACGACGACGCGAGTCTCGGGGTATGGAAGGGCCGTCCCCTCGTGGCGGGGGCCGTGCGGATGCTGATCGCCGCGATCCCCGTCGCCCTCTCGGTCGGGACCGGGCTCGCTGCCGTGCACTGGCTCCCACCGAGCCGGCTCGGCGTCAGCACGTGGGTCTGGCTGCTCATCGAGATCTCCTGCGCGACGGCCGTCCTGGTCCTCGCGACCCGGCTCTGCCGCCGGTTCCTGCCGTTGACGACATTGCTCCGGCTCACGCTCTACTTCCCCGACCGCGCTCCGTCGAGGCTCGCGGTCGCGATGAGCCACTACTCGCCGGACGCCCTCCAGGCGAGGTTGGCCGTCTTCGGTCGGCGAGGGCCACGCCCCGAGGGTGAGCACGCCGCGCGCATCCTCAGCCTCGTCGCGGCGATCAGCGACCACGACCAGCTCACCCGCGGTCACAGCGAGCGGGTCCAGGCCTACTCGGCGCTGATCGGCAAGGAGCTGGGCCTGTCCGCCCAGGAGGCAGCCAAGCTCAGCTGGGCAGCCCTCCTGCACGACGTCGGCAAGCTGCGCGTTCCCGCGAACGTCCTGAGCAAACCGGGTGAGCCCACGGCGCGGGAGTGGAGCATCATCGCCGACCATCCCGAAGCCGGCATGGAGATCGCCCAGCCGCTGAGCGAGTGGCTCGGTCCGTGGCTGGACGTGATCGGGCAGCACCACGAACGCTGGGACGGCGCCGGCTACCCAGCCGGTCTGGCCGGCGAGGAGATCAGCAGGGGCGCCCGGATCGTCGCCGTCGCCGACGCGTACGACGTCATCACGTCGGCGCGCTCGTACAAGCGCGCCCTGCCCGCCTCCGCCGCTCGCGCGGAGCTTGCCCGGTGCGCCGGCGAGCAGTTCGACCCGCAGGTGGTCCGGGCCTTCCTGGCGATCGGGCTGGGCCGGCTGCGCCGCATCGCCGGGCCGCTGAGCATCCTCTCGATCCTGCCGGGTCTGCCGCACGTCACCACTGACCTGCCGTCCGTCGTGCAGAGGATGACCACGGTGGGCGCCCTCAAGAGCACCGGAGCGATCGGCCTCGTGCTCTCGGTGTCGACAGCCACCGCGGGCGGGGCACTGGCTCCGGTCCCGCACACGCCCGTGCCGCCCACCTCCGTCGCGTCGGACACCGCCGCGATCACCACGCCACAGTCCGGACGGGTCGAGGACGTCCCTGTGGTCATGCCGACGTCGACGGCCGCGGCCGACGCACCGGACAGCACCCCGCTCCCGTCCCCGAGCGACCCGCCGATCGCCCCGTCCGCGGCGCCCATGGTCCTCCCGCCGGTCGTCGCTCCCTCGCCCGGGCAGATCGCTGCGAAGAACGCCAAGGGCAAGCTCAAGAAGGCGGAGAACGCCAAGAACGCCGACGCGGCCAAGAACACCAAGGACAAGTAGCGCTCGACCGACGATCAGGCCGCGTCGGTCTACTGCGACTCGGCACGCGCCTCGTCGGCCGCGGCCTTGATCTCGTCGGCCTCTGCCTTCTCGATGGCCTTCTCCACGATGGCGTCCGCCTTGTCCAGCGCCTTGCGGAGCGCGATCGCGCTGGGGTCGGAGACGAGCGCCACGATCCCGGAGTGCCCGGCCACGATCGCGTCCTGCAGGTCCTCGGCCAGCTCCTTGCGGTGGTGCAGCGCGACGCCCTTGCCGGTCGCAGCGCCGATCGCGCCGAGCGCGGCTGCGCTGCCGATGACGCTCGGGGGGAAGATCAGGCCGAGCGCGACGCCGCCGACGACTCCCCACGTCAGGCCCCGGCGGGTGCTGTGGTCGGTCGACTTGAGGATCTCCAGGGTGCCGTCGGCGTCGCGCTTGACGACGAGGACGCCGTCGACGCTCAGGGTCCTGCCGTCCTCGGCGCCCTTGATCGCCTCGTACGCCTGCCAGGCGGCGTCGGTGTCGCTGAAGTCGGCGACGAACAACGTGTAGGCGCCGTCCGTGACGAGTGCGCCGGTGTCGATCTGGTCGTCGGACATCGTGGTGCTCCTTCGGGTGGTGTGCGGACTTTCTGGCGGTGCGGGTCGCGCAGTCTGGTCAGGACCCGAGCGCTGTCGCCTTGAGCCTGGCGAACTCGGCCTGGTCGATGGCGCCCGAGTCGAGGAGGGCCTTGGCCTGGGCGATCTGGTCGGTGGGGGACGATCCCGCGGCGCTGCGGATCCGGTCGTCGAACGCGGACTGTGCGGCCTGCATCTGCGCCGCCTGCCTGGCCCCCATGCCCTTGCCCCGGACGATGAGGTACAGCAGGATCCCGAGGAACGGCAGGATCACGAGCAGGACGACCCACAGCGCCTTGGCGCCGCCGCCCGTGTCCGGGTCCCGGAACAGGTCGCCGAAGATGGCGACCAGCAGCCAGAACCAGATGATGAACAGGAAGAGCTCGAGCATCCAGAGCAGGATGTCGCCGCTCCCGAACGACGCGGTCAGGTTCACTGGGCCTCCTTGTGGGGTGGTCGCGGCCGGTGAGGTCGCGGGGACGGCGGACGGCGGTTCATGGCGCGACCGCGGTTGAGGCGACGGGCGTGGCGGACGTCGGCAAGGTGAAGGAACCGGCAGCAGCGGACGCGGCCGAGTCGGCCAGCGTGCCCCGGGCTGCCCGTGCACGTCGGCCCATGACGACGGCCATGGCGACACCCAGGGCGCTGAACGCGGCCATCAGCCACGAGGCTGTGGCGAGCCCGTCCGCCAGGGCGTCCGCCGGGGACAGGCCGGCGGCGGTCCCGTCGGCGATGACGCTGCCGTAGACGGTGGCAGCGAGGGCCGTCGCGACGGCAGCACCCACGTAGCGGGCCATGTTCGAGACGCCGGATGCTGCGCCGACGTCGGTGGCGTCGACCGACGCGGTGGCGGCCGCCGAGGCCGGGCCGTTGGACAGTCCCATCCCGATCGCGACGGCGATCAGGGGAACGACGAACGCCCCGTAGAGCCAGGAGCCCTCGGCGAAGCCGAGCATCGCAAAACCGACGGCGGTGATGGCGAAGCCCGCGCCGACCACCTGTCGTCCCCCGAACCGGGCGGCGAGGCGAGGGACGAAGGGCGCGACGAGCACGAGCCCGACCGTGGCGGGCAGCGTCGCCAGGCCGGCCTCCAGCGGGCTGAGCCCGAGCGTGCTCGGATCCTGGAAGTACAGGCTGACCAGGTACATCAGCGCGTTGATCGTGCCCGCCCCGATGAGGATCGCGAGCGTGGAGCCGACCAGGATCCGGTTGCGCAGCAGCGCCAGGTCGAGCATCGGCACCGCCACCCGTCGCTCGACGGCGACGAACCCGACCCCGGCTGCGACGGCCAGCGCGAAGCAGCCGAGGGTCGCCACGGACGTCCACCCCCACGCGCTGCCCTTGCTCAGCGCGAGGATGAAGGGCGTCAGGGTCAGTGCCACCAGCACGCTTCCCCCGAGGTCGATGGAGCGGGACCGGGCCGTGTCCCGCGACTCCGACACCGTGACCGCCGTCAGGACCACGACGCCCATGGCGACGACCGCGTCGACCCAGAAGAGCGCGTGCCAGCCGGTGACCTCCACCAGGACGCCACCGAGCAGGGGCCCGGCCGCGGCCCCGACCGCAGCGGCCGCACCCCACAGTGAGACGGCCCGGAGCTGCGCGGGACCGGTGTTCGCCACGGACAGCAGGCTGAGACCGCAGGCCAGGATCGTCGCCCCGGCGGCCCCCTGGATCGCGCGCCCCGCGATCACCATGCCGCCCGAGCTCGACAAGGCGATGAGCACGCAGGAGGCGATGAACAGCAGCAGGCCGATCTGGAAGACGCGCTTCCTGCCGAAGACGTCGCCGAGCGACCCGGACGTGACGATCGTCGCCGCGCCCACGAGGGAGTACCCCGTCACCGCCCACTGCAAGGTCTCCACCGACATGCCGGTGTCGGCGGAGATGGCGGGCAGCAGGATGCTCACCGCGGACGTGTTGGCGTTGACGACGAGCGTGGACAGGCACGCGGCGACCAGGACCCCGCGTGCCGTCGACCGCCCCGAGGATGCCTGGGTCACCGGCGCCGACCCAGGTCCTGCAGCAGGAGTGCCTGCGCGACGATCATCGTCTCGATCTCGGCCGGGTCGACGCTCTCGTCGGAGGCGTGGATCCGGGACAGCGCGACGTCCTCCGGGCCCCACAGGATGAACTCCGCGCGCGGGGCCACCGACTCGAGCGTGCGCAGCAGCGGGATGGAGCCGCCGCAGCCGGCCTCACCGACGGACGTGCCGAAGGCCTCGGTCATGGCCTCTCGGGCAGCGGCGTACGCGGGGCCGTCGGTCGCGCAGGTGAACGCAGGAGCGGCCTTGGTGCGGCGGACCTCCACCTTCGCGCCCCAGGGGGCGTGCGTCTCCAGGTGCAGCACCAGGGCGTCGAGCTCCTCCTGCGGGTCTGAGCCGGGCACGATGCGCATGGAGATCTTGGCGCTGGCCTGGGGGATGAGCACGTTCGACGAGCCGGCGATGCTCGTCATGTCGAGCCCGATCGCGTTCACGGAGGGCCGCGCCCAGAGCCGGGCACTGATCGGCCCCGTCCCCGTGAGGCTGACCCCGTCGAGGACGTCGGCGCTGGCCCGCAGGTCGTCGGCGCTCAGGTCCTCGCCCGCCCAGGTGGTGGACGTGACCCCGTCGACGGCGACGTCGCCGGCGTCGTCGTGCAGCGTGGCCAGCAGCCGGGCGAGCGCCATCATGGCGTCGGGCGCGGGCCCGCCGAACACGCCGGAGTGCAGCGGGTGCTCGAGCGTGCTGACCGTGACCACGCACGCGACGTCCCCGCGCAGCGCGGTGGTCAGGACCGGCTCACCGACGCGCAGGTTGCCCATGTCGCAGATGATGAACAGGTCGCAGTCGAACAGGTCGGGATGCGCCTCGACGAAGGCTTCCAGGTTGCTCTCGGTCTCCTCCATCCCCTCGAGGATCAGCTTGACCGTGCACGGCGGCTTCCCGTCGAAGATGCCCAGGGTGCCGAGGTGGATGATCAGGCCGCCGATGTCGTCGGCGGCCCCCCGCCCGTAGATCCGTCCGTCGTCCTTGCGCGTCGCCGTCCACGGGTCGCTGGTCCAGCCCTGGTCGGCCGGGGCCGGCTGGACGTCGTAGTGGGCGTAGAGCACGACGACCGGCGAGCCCTCGGGTCCGTCGATCTGCCCGTAGATGGGGGAGTACCCGGTCGGCACCTCCATGAGGCGCGCGTCGGTGAAGCCGGCCGCCTGGAACAGCCGGCGCGTCTCCTCGCCCATGCGGTGCACGGGCTCGGCGGGGTAGCCGGGGAATGCGACGGACGGGATGGCGACGAGCGTGCGCAGGTCCTCGAGGAGGCCGGGCATCAGGTCGGCCGCCTTGCCCGCGATCTGGTCCTTGGTCTGCACGACGTGCTCCGTTCTCTCCTCGACACCCCGCGGGTGCCGCGCCGCCAGGGTCAGAAGAAGACGGCCCCGATGACGGAGCCGACGATGATCGTGGTGACCGAGAGCACGAGCATGGGGATGAAGAAGCTGTGGTCGATCAGCTTGGTGCCCAGCTTCGTCGTGCCCGTGAGGTCGAAGTTCGCAGCGGCGATCTGCGTGCCGTTGGCCGGGAGGGTGTAGACGCCGCCCAGCGCACCGGCCCACATGCCGGCCACGACACCAGGGGCGAGACCGGCGGCGAGGCCGATCGGCACCATGGTCCGCGTCGCGGTCGACTGGCTGGTCGTGAGTGCGGCGACGAGGAACACGGCGAGCGCGAAGAGGAACCGCCAGTCGGTGACCCAGGCCCCGACGGTGCTGATGATGAACTCCTCGTGCGCTGCGATGAACGTGGCCGTGAGCCAGGCGATGCCGAAGAGGGCGATCGCCGAGATCATGCCGGCCTTGAACACCGACTGGTCCGGCACCGTCTTCACGTCAGGCCGCCCGACGAACAGGATGATGACGCCCACGACGAACATCACCAGGACGATCGTGTTGGTCATGTCGAGCGTCACCGTGCCCACGTCCGGGACCTCGAACGAGGGGCGCAGCCCGGGGAAGAGGCCGAGGATCACGATCGCCACGACCCCGGCGAAGAAGACGAGGGCGGAGTTGCGGCCGGCGCGCGTATAGGTGAGCTGCGCCGAGGCGGGTGCCGACTCGGCCACCCCCGACGGACCGGTGACGTCCGGACCGAGGCCTGCGCTGCCGGACGACACCGCCCCTGCCGGGACCCCGACGGCCACGGCCGGGGGCGCGACGAGCTCCCCGGACACGATCTTGGCCTGCACCTCGGGGTCGTCGTCGAGCTCCTTCCACATCCGGTTGACCACCACGGACGTGACGATGATGCCGACCACGCACGCCGGGATCGTGATCGCGAGGATCTGGGTCAGTCCCAGGTTGTACGGCTCGACGTCGGTCAACGTGAGCATCGCGGCCATCGCTGCGGAGACCGGCGAGGCCGCGAGCGCGATGCCCGACTGCACCACGGTGACGGTCAGCGGGCGGGACGGTCGGATGTGGTTCTTGTAGGCGACGTCGTAGATCACCGGCAGCAGCGGATAGATGATGTTGCTCGTCCCGGCGCCCACGGAGAACGCGAAAGCGGTCAGGGGTGCGATGAGGGTGATCTGCTTCGGGCGCCGCTCGATGACCCGGGCCGCGACGCTGACCATCCAGTCGATCCCTCCGGCGGCCTGCATCAGGGCTGCGCTCGTGACGACGGCGAGGATGATCGCCATCGCGGCGGCGGGAGGCTCGCCCGGTGCCTCGCCGAAGACGAAGACCAGGATGAACGTGCCCAGGCCGCCCCAGAGCCCGACGCCGACACCGCCGGCCCGGGTGCCCATCACGATGGCGCCGAGCACCACCAGGGCCTCGAGTACGAAGCTCACGCTCATGCCGATTCCTCCGTCTCAGGTCCCCGCGCGGTCATCCGGTGGTGCACTGCGTGTCGAGCGACTCCGCCAGGGCAGCGAAGGCGTCCCGCACGTCGTCGACCGCCGCTGACACCAGCGCCGCCGCGGAGTCTTGGGCCTCCGAGCCCGCGGCGAGCTGGAGGTCGTCGACGGCCGTGCGCAGCCGGGAGGCCGCGGCGTCGAGGCGGTCCTCGGAGAGCGCCTCGAGCTGGTTCAGCTGCGCCTTCGCCGCGACCGCCTTCGCCGCCACGCTGGCGGGCTCACCGCCGGAGTCGACGAGCTCGCGCAGGTCGTCGACCGTGGCGGTGAGCGCGGCGTAGCTCACGCAGGGGTCCTGGTCGGCCGGCTCGGAGCACCCGGTGACGGTCGCGGCGGCGACCACGACGACACCGAGCCACGCGACGGGCCGCCTCATCGGGTGGCTCCGGTGACGATGGCCAGGAGCACCCGGCAGGCGAGGACCATGTCGTCCACGGCGATGTGCTCGGAGGTCGCGTGCTCGTCGACCATCCCGGTCGGCAGCGCGACGCAGGGGATGCCCTTGGCGTTGAAGAAGTTCCCGTCGGTCCCGCCGCCGGACTTGCGCGGCACCACGTCCAGGCCGACCGAACGGATCGCGGCTGCGGCCTCGCGGTAGGGCACGGCGTCCTCGTCGATCTTGTAGGTCTGGTAGATCGTCTCGATACCGAAGTCGACGGTTGCACCGTGGCGGTCGGCGGCGACCTGGCACGCGTAGCGCATGGCGTGGAGCTGACGGTCGAGCTTGCCCTGGTCGTGGCTGCGTGCCATCCCCTCGAGGACGACCGAGCCGGGCACGATGTTGCGCGCCTCACCGCCCGTGAACGTCCCGATGTTCGCGACCGTCTCCTCGTCGATGCGCCCGAGCGGCATCGCTGCGACGGCCTCGGCGGCGACCTTGACCGCATTGATGCCCTTCTCCGGCTCGACACCGGCGTGGGCCTTCCTGCCGACGAAGGTGATGGTCAGGTACACGGACGTGGGCGACCAGTAGGTGATCGAGCCCATGGCCCCCGCGGTGTCGAGCACGAACCCGTGGCTCGCCTCCAGCAGCTCCACGTCGAGCTGCCGCGAGCCGACCAGGCCGCGCTCCTCGCCGACGGTGACGACGAACTCGATCGTGGGCGCGGTGTCGTCAGGGTGCTCGCGCAGGAGCGTCAGGACCTCCAGGCAGCCCGCGATCCCGGACTTGTCGTCGGCGCCGAGGATCGTCGAGCCGTCGGTGCGGACGACGCCGTCAGACCCCACGACCGGCACGATGCCGCGATCGGTCCCCGCGGTGTCCATGTGCGTCGAGACGAGGATGGTGCGGCCGGAGTCGCCGGGACGGACGGCTACGAGGTTGCCGACGTGGTCTCGGCGGACGGCGCAGCCCAGGTCGGTGAACCGGGCTTCGAGGTCGTGCCCGATCGCCTCTTCGTGACCTGTCGGACTGTCGATCGCGACGAGGTCGAGGAACGTGCGAAGGAGTCGCTCGCGATCGACGCCGTCCCGCAGCACCGTGACCATCTGGTGAGAATGGCAGCCGTCCGGGTAGGTGGTCCCCATCCTCGACCGGGTGGGGCGGACCGCGAAGGCCCGCCGGGCGTCGGTGCTGGTCATCGACCGACATGTCCGCAATGATCGAGTTCGAGCAGATGCTCTTGCTGGTCAAGGGGGGGTCCCGTGACGCGCAGCGGATCGAGCGGGCGTCATCCCGCCGAGGCCGTGACATCGGTCTACGGGGCGCGGCTCCATGCTCCGCCCAACCCGGCGCGCTACCTCCGACGGCCTCGCCTGGTCGAGCTCCTCGACCAGGCCACGTCCGCACCCATCACGGTGGTGGTGGCGCCCGCGGGCTCCGGCAAGACGTCGCTGCTCTCCGACTGGCTCTCCTCCGCAGCCGTCCCCAGCGCGTGGCTCTCGGTCGACGAGACGGACCGGGACGGCGGCCAGTTCTGGGCTGATGTCACCGTCGCGCTCGGCGAGCTCGTCGACGGGTGGGAGCCCACGGCGCGAGGCGCGCGCCGCCCTGGCTCACCGGAGGCCGCGGTGGCGGTGCTCGTTGCCGGGCTGGAGCAGGTGGACCATCCGGACCCCGCGGTGCTGATCATCGACGACCTCCACCTGGTCGACGACGACGACGGCATCGCCCGGTCGATGGCGCACTTCCTGACGTCGATCCCCGCGTGGCTCCACGTCGTCCTGCTGTCGCGGCGGACGCCGAAGCTGCCCGTCGACCGGCTCCGCGTCCGCGGGCAGCTCTCCGAGGTGCAGTTCGCCGAGCTCCGGTTCTCCCCTGAGGAGGCCGAGTGCATGCTGGCGCGGCTGGACGCCTCCCTGGCACCGGATCAGGTCGGTGAGGTGGTGGACGGCGCCGGTGGCTGGGCCGCGGGTCTCCAGCTCTCGGCGCTCGCGTCACGGTCGGACAGGGCGCAGCCCGCAGCCATGCCTCGAGCAGACACGCGGGGGCTCCTCTTCTCCGACTACGTGTGGCGTGAGGTGCTGGGAGCCGAGCGCCCCGACGTGGTCGACGTCCTCCTGGACACCTGCGTCTCCAAGCGGACGGATGCGTCGCTGGCTGCCGCGCTCACCGGGCGCAGCGATGCCGGCGAGCTCCTGCTGGAGGCCGAGTCGCGCGGCCTGTTCGTCACCAGGCTCGGACCGTCGGGATGGTTCGAGGTGCACTCGGTGGTCCGGGACGAGCTCCTCGCCGAGGCCACGCGCCGGTCGCCGCAGAGGGTGGCCGCCCAGCACGCACGCGCCGCGCGATGGTTCGAGGACGCCGACGAGGTGGCCACGGCCCTGGAGCACTGGATCCTCGCCGGCCGGCCGCGTGACGCGCTGCGGCTGCTCGCCGGGCGCGTCGAAGAGCTGTACGACTCGGGGCGCGAGGCGACGATCGCGCACACCCTTGCACTGATCCCGCTCAACCTCGCCTCGACGGACCTCCAGGCCCTGATCGAGTTCGCGTGGTGCCACCTGCTGGTGGACAAAGCCCGCTTTCTCGAGACCGTCCGGGCCGGCGCGCGCAGGGAGCACCGTGACGGAGACGCTCGCCCGCAGGTCGGGCGGCTGACGATGCTGCAGTCGATCGCCGCCGCGGTGACCGGCGACTGGGGCCGGAGCCGTGAGCTGACGACGGAGTCGATGGCCCTGCTGGGGGAGGACGTCCGCTCCGACGAGCTGGGGCGGTTCGGATGGAACATGCTCGCGCGCGAGGTGGCGCTCGACGAGCGGTGGGACGACGGCTCCGGGCCGCTGGAGCAGATCCGGCTGGAGCTCGGCGCGGACCCGGAGCGCCGGCTCAGGTACGAGGGCATCCACGCCTTGGGTGAGGTGCTCGCGGGTCGTCCGGTGGATGCGCTGCGCATCGTCGCCGGCGTCCGCGACGTCGTCGCGGTGGGCTCGATGACGATCCTGTCCGCAGAGCTGGGTATCGCCGAGGCGATCGCCCACCGCGAGCTCGGCGACCGAGCACGAGCGGTGACGGAGCTGATGTCCTCCTCCCCGCCGTGGCGCGACCCGGTCACGCACGCGCAGTGCCTGGCGATGCTCCAGCTGACCGAGCTCCGGATCGACGACGGGGATCTCGCGGCTGCCGACGAGTGCTTCGAACGCGCCCACGAGTTCGTGCGCAGCGAGTTCGCGGGATCGGGTGGCCTGACGTGGCTGGCGCGGACGGGGACCGTCCTGTGCCTCGCCGCCGGTCGGGTCGAGGATGCCCAGAACTGGGCTGCGCAGGTGGACGACGGCTTCTGGGGCGGGGTGTCGCTGGCCCGCGTGCAGCTCGCCGTAGGCGATCGGGCCGGCGCGGAGGCACTGCTCGAGACGGTGCTGCCGCGCTGCCCGCGCCACGAGGTGGTGCGCGACCTGCTGCGTGCCCGGGCGGCAGGGTCCCGTGCGCTCGCCCTGGAGCGGGCCGCCCGCGCGCTCGCCCTGTCGACCGGCGTCGGGCTCGTGCAGACGGTCGCCGCCGAGGGCGCCGACGTCCTCGAGCTGCTCGAGGTCCAGGCCGTCATGGCTCCCGCGACCTGGCTCGACCGGGTCAGGAGAGCCGCGTCACCGCACGCGGCGACGTCCGTGGCCGACCCGAGCCCGCCGGGAGAGCACCTCACCGAGCGCGAGCTCGGCGTCCTGCGGATGCTGCCGAGCCGGCTGACGCTTCCCGAGATCGCCGACGAGCTGTACATCAGTGTGAACACGCTGAAGTTCCACCTCAGGGTCATCTACCGCAAGCTGGGTGTCGGCTCCCGGTTCGAGGCGGCCGACATCGCCCGTCACCTCCACAGCGACAGCAGACCGCGGGTGAGCGGGACGCCTCGCTGGGGCTGACGGGCCGCGCTCACCCCGTGCAGGGTGGTGTCAGCCCACCTGGGACCACCCGACGATGACACGGTGATCCCTCTCCTTCGCCGCGGACGAGTCGATGAGTGACGCGGCCGGCCGGAGCCCGGTGCACGACGCACCCGACGCCGACCTGGTCGAGTACCTCGTGGTCGTCGTGCCCGACCTCGGGGCGCTGGACCGACTGGTCCCCGCTCTCAGAGAGCTGGTCGACGCCTCGGCCATCCGGATCATCGATCTGGTCTGCGTCACCAGGAGCGCGCAGGGCGGCGGACTGACGGTGCTCGAGCTCGAGGACGTCGAGAGCCTGGCGGGTCTGCGCGACGTCGAGGGAGAGGTCGGGGGACTGCTCAGCGCCCACGACATCGCGACCGCGTCGCTCGCGGTCGGCCCTGGCTCGTCCGCGGTGGTGCTCCTGGTCGAGGGCCGCTGGGCGGCGCGCCTCTCGATGGCGGCCAAGCTCGCGGGCGGGCGGATCGTGGGGGGCGAGCGGATCGCCAGGCGTCGCGTCCAGACCGCGCTCGAGTCCCACACGTCCTCGCCCGGGGGGGAGTGGTGAGAGCAGATGCACCGAGTTCCCGGATCCCGCACCGAGCACCCCGACCTGCTCACCCGCACCCGGCCGGCGAACCCGCCGGAGGACCCGTGGGCCGCCCTGCTCGTCGACCCGGCCGCCCAGCTGGCCGAGCTCGCCGACCTGGTCGAGCGCGGCCTCGCCACCCCGGACGAGTTCGAGCGCCAACGAAGGAAGGTCTTCGGCGACAGCGAACCCACCACCAGCACCACCACCACCACGACGACCACCACGATCGAAGGGTTCGACCATGAGTGAGCACCGCAGCGGGTTTGCCGTCGGCGTGACCGTCTTTGCCGCGACGATGTTGATGGTGACCGGTGCATTCCAGGTCATGCAGGGGCTGGTCGCGATCTTCGACGACACGTTCTACGTCGTCGGCCAGGAGTGGATCTTCTCCTTCGACGTGACGACGTGGGGCTGGATCCACACGATCGTCGGTGTGCTCGTCGTCTTCGCCGGCATCTTCGTCCTCGGCGGTGCGGTGTGGGCTCGGACCGTCGGCGTGATCGTGGCGTGCCTCAGCGCAGTCGTGAACTTCGCCTGGCTGCCCTACTACCCCGTGTGGTCGGTCGTGATCATCGCCATCGACGTGCTGGTGGTCTGGGCCCTGACCGTTCATGGCCGGGACGTCCTCAGCTAGGAGATGCCGTACCCCGCAGGACCACCCGATCGAAGGGAATCGACATGACTGACCACCGGAGCGCTCGGGTCGGCGGCGAGCTCACGCTCGCCCGGGTCGTGGCGTCCGTCGTGACTGGCGGTCTGCTGCTGCTCGCGACCGGGTGCACCGACCGGCCCGAACCGTCCGACGTGGCCATCGCGCAGGCGGACGTGACGGCCAAGAAGGAGGCGTTGGCCGACGCCGAGGCGGAGGCGGCCGACACGGCCGAGGCGTTCTGCGCAGCGAGCTCGACCTACATCACCGCGCTGGACCGCTACGGGGACGTGCTCAACCAGACGGCGACCACGGTCGGCGACGTCCGCGTGGCCGGCAAGGACCTCACCGATCCCGCGGCGGAGACCAAGGACGCAGCGCAGGCTGCGGTCGACGCCCGGGCGGCGCTCGCCGAGGCGCAGGCCGACCTCGCCGATGCCGAAGCCGTGCTCGCGGCCGCGCAGGCGACGGCTTCAGGCCTGCCCGCGCCCGAGGCGACCGTCGACGACACCGCGAACCCGACCGCGTCGGCCGCTCCCGCCAGCGTCACCCGCGTCCAGCAGGCCGAGGCCGAGTTCGCCGACGCCCAGGCCGGGATCACCGACGAGACCCCGTTGCCCCAGGCGGCGGAGCAGTTCAACGCGGCTGCTGTCGCACTCGAGATCGCGTGGATGCGGCTCTTCGCCGACTCCGGGTGCCTCTCCGACGAGCAGCAGGTTCAGGCGAGCGCGGCAGTGGTTGCCTACACCGTCGCGCTCCAGCAGTCGCTGAGCGACGCCGGGTACTACGCAGGCGGGATCGACGGGATCTACGGCCCCCAGACGGTCGCCGCGGTCCAGGCCCTGCAACAGGCCAACGGGCTGCCCGAGACCGGGACGATGGACAAGGCGAGCGAGGCTGCACTCCGAGCCACCCTCGAGGCCCAGGGCGGTGCCGCTGCCGCGGCCGCGGCGGCCTCGACCGCGGCGCTGCAACAGACGCTCAAGCTCGCCGGGTACTGGGACGGACCTGTCGACGGTCAGTGGACGGACGCGCTCACGGCCGCGGTCGGCGCCGCGCAGACGGACCTGGGCGTCCCGGTCACCGGAACCGTCGACGCCGCCACGATCGCGGCGTTCCAGAGCGCTCTCGCGGCCGCCGGAGAGGAGCCGTCACCGGAGCCGTCGCCTACGGAGTCGACGGACAGCTGAGCACGCGTCGCGGTTCTCAGGCCTCGGAGGCGTCGGTGGGTCGCCGGTCCGCGAGATCGAGGCGCATGACCGGCCGGCTCGGGTAGGTGCGGCCGATCTCGTGGAAGCCGGCAGCCTCGAACATCGCGAGTGTGCCGGTGAACACGGCAGAGCCGGAGACCTTGGCGGCGTGGAGCCGTCGGACGTCGACCGGGTGACCCTCCACCGCCGATGCCCCGTGCCGACGGGCGTGCTCGACGGCGGCCACGAGAAGCGCTGTGCCGACACCCGCGCCGCGATGCTCGCGGCGAACCGCGAAGCAGGTCACCCACCACACCGCTGGATCGTCGTCGAGCACGCGTTGCAGCGCGCGGTTCCGCAGAACCCCCGGCAACGTCGTCCGCGGGACGATCCGGGACCATGCCGCTGGTGCGTCGTCGACTTAGGCGACGAGGCCGACAGGAACGCTGGCCGTCTCGATCTCCCGGTGCAGCTCCGCACGATTGCTCGGCTGGTCGTGAGTGCGAAATCGCTGACACCAGCAGGAGTCGGGCGTCGACGCGCCGAACGCCGCGACGACATCGTCCCAGCGTTCTGGCGACGCGGACTCGACGTGCACCGTTCGACGGCCGCGCGTCATGCCTGGCAGACCCGGTGCGGACTCGACCCGACGCTGGACTCGCTCATGCGCCAACCTCGACTCTCGGTCGTGTCGCGGCCCGTGCTCCCACCGCACCGCGTGCGGGAGCTCGTGGACTGTGCCGACGCTACCGTCGAGCGGGAGGGCAAACGAGCCCGGTTGCAGAAATGCACCATCCCCGCGGCTCCGTGACCTGCGGTTCCGTCGGGGTGGCACCGCGGGCCGCACACCTTGCGTGAGTCGTCGATGCCGCGTCTCTAGGGTTGGGGCGTGACCGGAGACAGAGAGTTCGCCACGGCCCGGGAGGCCGCCAACGATCCGCGCATCCTCATGTTCGGCAGGTTGCTCGGAGCTGCGAACCGGCTGGAGTTTCTCCTCGGCCGCGCGCTGGAGGAGGGGACGGGACTGAGCCACTCCTTGTACGAGCTCCTCCTGGTGGTCGGGCGGGCAGGTCCGGGTGGCATCGCCGGCCGGGACATCGCTCAAGCCAGGGTGTTGACCTCCGGCGGAGCCACCCGGCTGGTCGATCGCGCATCCGCGCAGGGTCTGGTCGCGCGTCACGCGTCTCCCGACGATGGGCGGGTGCAGCTCATCGAGCTGACCCCCCGGGGCGAGGAGCTCCTCGTTGCGGCGAGCGCCCTCCACGCGCGCAACATCGAGCGGTACCTCATCGATGTCCTGCCACCCGATCAGGCTGCGGTGTTTGCTGAGGCGATACGGACGCTGAGCAAGAACGCGGCGACTGCACTGCCCGTCATGCCGTGATCGGCGTCCTTGGATGGAATAGCTGACTAGTCAGCCAATGTTGGATGGGCATGCGGCGCGACGCGCTGCTGGCCTCGGGTCCACCGAGTGCCGACGAGGAAGGAACTGCCCCCATGTCGCTCGACTACCAGGTGTTCGATCTCGACTTCCCAGCGGGCTCGCCGAACAAGTCGGCGGTCCTGGTCACCGGTCCCAACGAGGCGCTGCTGGTCGATGCCGGCTTCACCCGCGCCGACGGCCACCGCTTGGTCGCGGCGGTCCTGGACTCCGGCAAGACCCTGACCACCGTCTTCGTCAGCCACGCCGACCCCGACTTCTACTTCGGACTGGAGGTCGTGGCCCACGCCTTCCCGGACGCCAATCTCCTGGCCACGCCGATCGTCATCGAGCACATCCAGGCGTCGTTCGAGGGAAAGCTCAAGGCCTGGGCCGCGCTGGGCGCCAACCTGCCCACTCGCCTGGTCCCGCTCACCCCGCTGGCCGCCGAGTTCCTCGAGGTCGACGGGCACAGGCTCCAGCTGCGCGGGGGATCGGCCCTGCTGCCGGACCGGCACTACCTCTGGAGCGCCGACGACCGCGCCATCCTCGGTGGTGTGCTCGTCTTCCAGCAGGAGCACGTGTGGACGGCCGACACCGCGACCCAGTCGCAGCGCGCGGCATGGATCGACCTGCTCGACCAGATGCGAGCGCTCGACCCGCGGCTCGTCGTCCCCGGCCACCGGCTGCCCGGCACCGCGAACGACGCGAGCGCCCTGGACTACACACGCACCTACCTGCAGGACTTCGAGCGGATCCTGGCCGAGGCCGCCGACGGCGCCACGGCCACCGCCGCACTGGTCGGCGCCTATCCGAGCGCCGGGATGCTGATCGCCGCCCAGCTCGGACCGAAGGTCGCGAAGGGGGAGATGACGTGGGGCTGACCGACGCCGCCGGTCCGGTGAGCTCGACCTCGCCGCGCGATGTCGTGCGGAGGCAGTACCTCGCGTCAGCCGCCGGTGACCTCGACGCGCTGCGGATGACGCTGGCCCCGGATGTCGAGTGGACCGAGATGGCCGGCTTCCCGCTGGCCGGCACGTATCGCACCCCGGACGGTGTCACCTCGCACGTCATGGAGGTGCTCGGGCGGGACTGGGACGCGTGGACGGCTCACGACGACACCTACGTCGTCGATGGGGAGGACGTCGTCGTGCTCGCCCGGTACACCGCCACCCACCGGACCACCCACAAGGCGCTGGACGTGAGGGTCGCCCACCACTTCATCGTGCGCGGGGGCCTGATCGTGCGGTTCGAGCAGTTCGTCGACACCGCACTGGTCGCCGAGGCCGCGCGTCCGGATGGGGTGTGACGCGGAACCTCGGTCGCGTGGGAGGGGCGGTCGGAGCGCTCCAGCTCCGGTCGCTCCTCCGTCGGTCTTTACCGATGGCGTCGAGAAGTCGTCGACCCAGGCTATGTCGGTCGAGGTGAGCGCCTGCCGCGGACGGAGACGACTCCTCCGACGACTCGATCGGCCAGCGGACCGGGTGACCCGCATCTCTTCGGACTCCGTCACGTCGACGTGGCCGAACTCGATGCCCGTCAGGTCTGCTGCCTCCACGGCGGTGCGCAGGCGGTCGGTTACCAAGTACACCGGGAACGTGGTCACAAGGTCGTCCCCGAGCCAGCCGTCGGTTCGTCACCGAGTCGACTCACGACCGGTGGGTGGACGCTGCTGTCCAGGATGGTCGTCGGTCCGAACCCGCCAGCGACTTCAGGCTCCAGCTCGTACTCGCTCATCAGGGCTCCATGGGTGGTCGGAACCCGGATCCGTCACGCAGGTCAGGTTTTGTTGCGTAGTCCAGGAGTTGCTGCACAGTCAGCGGTGAATCGGGCGAGAAGTCCGCGTAGAACCGATTCCACTCGTTGCGCAGCGCGCAGAGGTGCATCCGCGAGCTGATGTCGTGCGGGATGCCGCGCAGGTTCTCCAGCGAGTGGATCTGCGGTTCGGTCACCAGCCCCGGACCTCCGCGGGCGTCATCCCCACTCCGGTGTCGCGTACCTCCACCAGCGCACGGCCACTGTCGGATGTGGCCGCCAGGTGCACCTCGCCTGTTCCCACTGGTTTGGCGAGGTAGTCGTCCGCTCCGGCGTCCAGACCGGCCGGCGCGGCGCCGCGGAGCATCCAGAGCGGTCAGCAGGAGGATCGGCACCGCTGACCCTTCGGCACGCACCACCCGGCGCACCTCGATCGTGCTCAGCCCGGGGCAAAATCACGTCGAGGACCACCGCGTCGTCGGCCTCCATCTGCAGCGCCTCCAGCGCATCGTCTGTGGCCGCCTCATCGGTCGCGTACCCGGACTCGGCCAAGGTCTGGATCAGCACACGCCGAAGTCGCTCCTTGTCCTCCGCTACCAAGATCCGCACGGGGGTCAGCATCGGTGCGCCTATCTGAGAACTGCCTGAGTAGTGCCGAGGCTCTCGCTGGACTGGATGGACTGTCCACGTCGTCGGTGGATCCTGGAGCGAGTCGCCCGACGTGAGCGATCGCTCGTCGTACCGTTCAGGCGTGGAGCGAGCGCCAGGTGGGGCACGTTGACCGCCGCGCCCGTGGGGCAGCTGGCTATCGCGTTGAGCGCGCTGCTCGCGATCACTCTGGCGACGCTGACCCTGGCCCGTGTCGATGTGCGTCGCGACGCAGTCGTCGCGGTCGCCCGAGCGGCGGTGCAGCTGACAGTCGTCGCACTTCTGATCGGCTGGGTGTTCCGGCATCCCGGCGCGACCGCGCTCTACCTGGCACTGATGCTCGGCGCGGCGACCTGGACGTCGATGCGTCGGATCGGGTTGGGTCCTACGTCGTTCGCTCCGCTCCTTCTGGCGATCTGCGCAGGTGCGACGGCGGCGATCGTGCCAGTCCTGGCCAGCGGAGCGTTGCCGACGCGGGCCGAGACGGTCGTCCCCTTCTCCGCTCAGATCATCGGTGGCGCGATGACGGCAGCCAGCCTGACGGGAGGCCGGCTCAGGGACGACGTGACCGCTGAGTGGGGCATCGTCGAAGGCTGGCTTGCCCTCGGGGCGACCCCTCGTGCCGCTGTCGCGGTCCAGGCGAGGCGTGCCGTCGCCCGTTCCCTCGTCCCGGCCCTCGACCAGACCCGGAACGCCGGCATCGTGGTGTTGCCGGGTGCGTTCGTCGGCCTGCTACTGGGCGGCGCATCCCCGGCGGAGGCGGCTCAGGTCCAGCTGCTCGTGCTCGTCGGCTTGCTCGCTGCCGAGTCCGTCGCTGCGGTCGTCACGGCGAGTCTGCTGGCTGGACGCGTCGGGGCCAAGCGGCCTGGTGCGGACCGAGCCTGAATGATCCACCGCACCTCGATCTGCGTCGCTCACGAGTCGGCGACATGGGACCGGGTACGGAGTCGGGAGGTCACGAACCATCCGACGGCCGCGACGACGATCGCGATGACGATCCACTGGAAGATCCCGGCGTAGTTCTGGACCGCGTCCCAGTTCTCGCCCAGCAGGTAGCCCGCGCACACGAAGATCGTGTTCCAGATTGCGCTCCCTGCGGCGGTGAGCAGCAGAAAGGTGCTGATCGCCATCCGTTCCACGCCGGCGGGGATGGAGATCAGGCTCCGGAAGACGGGGACCATCCGGCCGAAGAAGACGGCGGCACGGCCGTGCCTGGTGAAGAACTCCTCGGAGCGGTCGATGTCGGAGAGCTTGACCAGGGGGATCCGACCCATGAGCCTGCGGGTGCGGTCGCGACCGATCAGGGCACCCAGCAGGTACAGGATCATCGCGCCCGCGACCGATCCGGCGGTCGTCCAGACGATCGCCTCGACCAGACCGAAGGTGCCTTGGCTCGCGGTGAACCCGGCGAGCGGAAGGATCACCTCGCTGGGCAGCGGCGGGAACACGTTCTCGAGTGCGATGGCGATCGCCGCCCCTGCGACGCCAAGCGTCGCCATCAGGTTGACGGCCCATCCCGCGACGCCCGTCAGGGTCGACGGGTCGGTCCCGGCGACTAGCGCGTACCCCGTCACGCGGTGGCCCCCGGGATCTGGTCGGGCTGTGCGGTCTCGACGTCGCGCTTGGTGATCGAGAGGTAGATCACGATGACCGCGATCGCCGCGAGGAAGATCAGGCTCGTCACCGTGGTGCCCAGCCCGAGCCCTCCGTCGGCGGTCGGCTGCGAGAGCAGGTCGCCGATGGAGGCGCCGAGCGGGCGGGTGAGGATGTACGCCGCCCAGAACGAGAGGACGGCACCGAGCGCGAAGCGGTAGTGGGCCAGCGCGACGACACCGATGGCGGCGGCGAAGAGCGCGACCGAGGCGGGATAGCCCAGGCCGAGACCCTCGGCGAGCAGGTCGCCGGCTGCCGTCCCGAGCGCGAAGGTGAACAGGATCGCGAGCCAGTAGAAGGCCTCGCGGCGGGTGCTGGTAATCGAGTGGATCGAGAGGGTGTGCTCGAGGCGGTACCAGACCGCGAACGTGACGGCGAGGGCGAGAGCGAAGACGACGGTCGTGACCCACAGCGGCACGCCGTAGTTGTCGACGAGGTTGTCGGTGATCAGGGTTCCGACGACGCTGATCAGGACGACGGCAAGCCAGTACAGGGGTGCGACGTAGCGGGACGCGCGGAACTGCCCGGCGAGCGTGATCACGAGGAGGGCACCCACGACGAGGCTCGCCACGCCCAGGGTCATGCCGACCGTCTCGGTCAGATAGTCGGCGAACGTCTCGCCGACCGTCGTGGCCAGCACCTTGATCACCCAGAAGAAGACGGTGATCTCCGGAACCTTGTTCAGCACGCGTCGCGCCGTGCCCTGGGCTGTCGAGGTGTTCGATGTCATGGGACGTAGGCTCACGGACCGATGCTGAGGATCCCCTGAAAGCGGGTGCTGACAGGTGAAGGTGCTGATCGTCGAGGACGAACCGGCGATCGCCGGTGCCCTGCGGCGCGGGCTCGAGGGCGAGGGGATGGCCGTCGACGTGATGGCCGACGGCGTCGACGGACTGTGGGCGGCGACCGAGAACCAGTACGACGCGATCGTGCTGGACCTGATGCTGCCGGGAATCAGTGGTCGTGACGTCCTGGTCGGCCTGCGCGAGCGCGGCGTGTGGACTCCGGTGCTCGTGCTGACGGCACGCGAGGGGAACGAGGTCGAGATCGGGGTGTTCGACCGAGGTGCCGACGACTTCCTCGCCAAGCCCTTCTCGTTCGACATCCTCCTGGCCCGGCTGCGTGCCCTGGTGCGGCGCGGTGCCCCCGAGCGGCCCGTGGTCCTGTCGATCGGCGACCTGCGACTCGAGCCCGCGCGCCGCCGCGTCGATCGAGGGGGGAGCGAGATCACGCTCACGCCGCGCGAGTACGGCGTGCTCGAGCTCCTGATGCGTCGCGGCGGCGACGTCGTGACGAAGTCGGAGATCCTGAACAACGTCTGGGACTCGGCGTTCGAGGGGGACCCGAACGTCGTCGAGGTGTACATCAGCTACCTGCGCCGGAAGGTTGACACCCCGTTCGGTCGACGGTCGATCACGACGGTGCGGGGGATGGGCTACCGGGTCGTCGCCGAGGACTGAGTCCTGGGAAGCTCGACGACGAACGCGGCGCCGCCCAGGTCGGACCCGACGACGCGCACGGTGCCGCCGTGGGACTCGACTATCCCGCGCACGATGGCGAGCCCCAGACCCGAGCCTCCTGCGGACCGAGCGCGGCCCTCGTCGAGCCGGACGAACCGGTCGAAGACGAGGTCGCGGTCCTCGACGTCGATGCCGTCGCCGTCGTCGGCCACCTCGACTTGGGCGCGCCCGTCTGCGCCACGGACGGACAGCCGGACGCGACCGTGCGCGTGCCGGACCGCGTTGTCGGCCAGGTTCTGCACCGCGCGCACGAGCTCGTCGAGACTCCCATGAACCCGGACAGGCTCCGTGGACACCTCCACCGAGACCCCCTCGGGCGGACGAAGCGCGAACCCCACGCGTTCGACGACATCGTCGAGGTCGACGTCGTCGACGCTCCTCGGTGCACCGCCCTCGGCGGTTCGGGTCAGGACCAGCAAGTCGTCGACGAGCTGCTGCATCCGTTCGTTCGAGGTGCGGAGCACGCGGGCGGTGGCCTGCCAGTCCGCATGGTCGGGGTCCCGGGCGGCCACGTCGAGCTCGGCACGGGCCGCGGCCAGAGGGCTGCGCAGCTCGTGGCTCGCATCGGCGACGAACCTGACCCGGGCCTGTTGTGCGGCGTGCAACCGGTCGAGCATCTCGTTGAGCGTGACGGCCAGCCGGGCGATCTCGTCGCCGGTCGCGGGGACGTCGATCCGGGTGTCCAGGTCCGCCTCGCCGATCTGGGCGGTGCGTGCGCGGATCTGCTCGACCGGGCGAAGGGCACGTCCGGTGAGCAGGTAGGTGACCAGGCCGACGACGATGACGAGGAGCGGGACGATGACGAGCATGGCCTGCGCGGCATCGGTCACGGTCTCGTTGCCGTCGGCGTAGGACTGCCGCACGATCACGGTGTCGACCCCGCTGACGCCCTCGACACCGAGCGCGACCGTGACGTAGGGGCCCTCGCCGGGTCCGGGGATCTCGGCACTGGACACCTGCTCTGGGCCGTCGGTGCCAGCGGGTCCTGTCGTCAGCGGCGGATACCCGGCGACCTCCGGACTGGCCGCGACCACCGTGCCCGAGCCGACCAGCTGGATGTAGGCGTCGTCGCCCGGTCCAGGCTCGAGGTTGAGGCCGTCGGTCACGGCCCCGTCGGTCGTGAGCTCGGTCGCGACGTCGTGAGCCCGGGTGGTCGCCGCGGCGAGCGCGTTGCGCGCGATCGACGCGTGCAGCACGACGAGCAGACCGAGGCAGGCCAGCACGAGTGCCAGCGCTACAGCGGCCATCGCCACGAGCGAGGAGCGTGCGCGGACGGTGCGCAGGTGCTGGACCATGCCGGTCACGCTAACGGCCGACGCTCCGTCCGCTGCTCGACGGTCATCCTCATCACGAGCACGACGATCGCCAGGCTCAGGGCGAGGGCCACACGCCCGGATCCGAGCCCCAGGCCACCGCGCTCGGCGGGAACGCCGAGCCAGTCGGCGAACGAGGCCCCGACGGGTCGGGTCATCACGTAGGCGAACCAGAACGCGAGGACGCCGCTCATGCCGAACCACCGGTAGCCGACCGCGGGGATCAGCAGGATCGCGCCGAACACGAGCCCGGCGGCCAGGTAGCCGAGGTGGAAGGTCACCGCGAGCAGGTCGCCGGCGGCGGTCCCGAGGGCGAACGTGGTCATGATGGCCGCCCAGTAGAAGAGCTCGCGGCGGCGGCTGCGGATGCTGTGGATCGACAGGGTCTTCTCGGTGGCTGACCACAGGACGAAGACCGCCGCGAGGGCCGCTGCGAAGAACGTCGTCGACACGGCGTACGGGACCCCGAGGCCGACGTGCACGACGTCGGCGGCCATCGTGCCGAAGACCCCCACCATCGACACCGCGAACCAGTACCTCCAGACGACGTACCGACGCGCGCGGAGCTGGATCGTCAGAGCCACCGCGAACGCGACGGCCCCGAGCAGCACCGCGACCTCCGGCGGCATCGCCCGCACCAGGAAGTCGGACGCGGACTCGCCCATCGCCGTCGTGAGCGCCTTGGTGAGCCAGAAGATCGCCGCGACCTCGGGGACCCGGCTGGCGGCTCGCGCGATCGCATCGGGGGAACGTACGGCAATGGGTTCGCTCGTCGTCATGGGGAGCACGGTGACCGTGTGAACCTTCGGATTCCCTGAGTACCGGACCGGACCGGAGGGTCAGGACGAGCGGGGGACGACGAACGAGGGGGACGACGAACGAGGGGGACGACGAACGAGGGGGACGTTGTTGAGTCGAGGCATACCTGTCGGGTTAACCGGAGTCGGACCAAGCAGACCGGCTGCAGCCGCATGCGGATGCTCGCCGACATCCCCAGACTTCGTCATCGTGTTCCTGCCGCGGCAGCCGCGGCCCGCGCCAGCCACGGCGGAACGCCGCCGCAGCGTTGGTTCGGCACGAGGTCGCCCGCCAAGTCCGCCGGGGCGATGGATCACCAGTTCGTGACCCAGGGGGAACGCCTTATGGGCCCAGATCCCACTCGGGTTGGCCGTTTGACCTGCAATGACGTCTCCCCATGTCCCCTTGGGGCATCCCCTTGTCCCCATGAAATCCCAGGCCCGAGGGGTGTCTCTCTGCGCACGCGGGGCTACCTGGCGCTGCCGAATGCGATCGGCAAGGATTTCTTCCTCGCCAACAGCGCGTGGACGACCTACTGGACGACGCACCGCCCCGAGCGCGCCGCTCAGACCTTCACGATCCGGCATCTGAACTGGTCGAGGATGACCTGGGCCCAGAGGTACCTCAACGGCAACCTCTCGGTCGCCGACTCGATGGACTGGGAGGTCGCACCGGGCGGGAGTCCGTGGCGGATCGACATCATGGTCGACGAGAGCCAGATCTTCGAGGTCAAACGCTGGGCGAACGGGACGAACGTCGCGGCCGTCAGCAACCAGCTCAACGGCTACGTCTCCGGGGCCGCCGGTCTCGGGGTCGCAGCCACGGCCTCGGCCGAGCTCGTCGGATGGGCGGACATGTTCGTGGTCTACTCCGGGATGTTCGACTTCTCACCCGACCGTGTGGTCGTGTGGGGCGGCGAGAATCCCGTCGGCGCCGTGTGGTTCGACACCGAGGACAAGGTGGACCGCAACGTGCGCCTCAAGGCCAACCTCAAGTACAACCAGGAGGAGCTCGGCCGCCAGCTGGGTGTGCCGTTCCCGTTCCCGATCCCGGTGCCGGTGACGCCGGGCATGCCGGTCGTGGTGCCGTGACGACCGGTGGGGTGACCGTCGCCCGGGGTGTGCGCTCGCGCGTCCTGGCCGAGGGTGCCCTGACGCTGTTCGTCGCGTCGCTGGAGGCCGCCGCGGCGGAGCGGGGAATCATGCTCGCGTACGACCGGCTCGTCGAGCTGAACGCGAGTGACGTGGGGACGGGCGAAGGGCGCGGACCGTCCTTCGTTGGTCGGCCGGTGCCTGTGCCGGGCGGGTTGCTGTGGTCGCTGGACACGTCGGGGATGCCGCGGCGCGAGCGGGCGAACCTGCTCGACGTCGTCGTGGGTGCCCTCGTTGAGGCGGGCGTCGGGGACGCGCAGGTCGGGCTCCCGGCGAAGGTGGACTACTCCCCGTTCCTCCAGCTGGCTAGCACACCTGGTCTGGCGATGGGAGTGGTCGCGTTCGGCGTGCGGGACTGGTCCGACCCGCGGGGGGCTGCGCGGGCCGAGGCGTGGGCGCCGCTGCTCGACGTGGGGCTCGAGTGGCTCACCCGTGACGGTGACGCGTCCCCGCTCGTCGCCGTCACGGGGACCGGCGGCCCGTGCGCCCTCGACGTCTCCAGTGACGAGCTCCCTCGTGCGGTAGCGGGCCTCCTCGCGGCCGGTGGTGGTCTCGAGCTGCTGGGTCGAAGCTCCGACGGGGTGCGCTACGTGCGGCTCGTGGCGATCCTGCGGCCCCAGCTGGCGGCGACGTGGTGCCCGGACGACCAGTCCGCGCGCGGGCTTGCGGCGGTCGCGGCACTGACGGACGGACTCGAGTCCGTGGCCGACCGCCTGACCTGGGCGGCTACGGATGTGCGTCTCGGGCGCGGGACAGCGTCGGAGGGCCTCATTGGGTACAACGACGCACCCACGAATGTCGGGGAGCTGCCGCGCAACAGCGCGCTCATGCCCCTTCGCGAGGATCAGGTCCCCGGCGCCTTCCCGTGGCAGATCCTCAACGCCGAGAGGCGCGCGCGCCTCGGCCCCGAGGTGCCCGGCGCCGAGGAGGTCCGGCTTCCGGGTGGTCGCTCGGTGCTGCGGTTCGGGTCCGTCGCCGACTGGCTCCCCGGGCCCGGACGCGCCAGCGTCCGGGTCGCGGCCCGTCGGGCCCTCGAGTCGGCGTTCGACTGACTGTCGCCGCAAACCGCGCGGAACCGACCTCGCAGGAGGCACCCTGACCTTCGCCACGCTCACGCGCGCCGACCCGCGCGGAGAACTCACGGAGGTCACCGGCTGCCGGCGGTGCTCGAGGAACGGGGCGTCGCTCGTGTTCACCGGGGTCGGTGGGGAGTGGGGTGCACTGCTGGGCGAGCTCGGCACGGAGGCCGAGCTCGTGGCGGACGCCGTCCCTGCGGGCCAGGCGGCTCGTCGTGACCGGGGGCCTCGGAATCCTCGACGACCCGCTCACGCTCGGTGCGGGTGCCGCTGCCGTTCGTGCAGGATGGGTGCTCGCAGCATGACGTCTGCAGCGATCCGCCGGGAGGGCACTGGATGAGCACCGAGCGGCCACCGTGGCAGATGCCGGACGGGGACCTGCTCCCGACACTGTTCGGCGGGCTGTCGACGCCCGGGTGCGTCGAGCGTGAGGTGGTCGTCGAGGTGCTGCGGTCGGCGGTGGAGCTGGCCAGGTCGTGGATCGGAGTCGACACGACGTGGACGACGTACGTCTGGGTTGCCGGCGAGCGCTGGAACGTCCCCGTCTCCACGATCCGCAGGCACGGGGTTGACTGGGACTTCATCTCGACGAAGACCGGGCTGCCCACGAAGATCGACATCGAAGGCATCTGCACGCCCCTCGCGGCCTACCCGACCAACCCGAAGCACACGGTGGCCGAGCTGAGCGTGAGCTTCCCGGACCCCGACGACGGCCCGGGTGGCGCCAGGACCCTCGTGGGCCTGTCGGTGCACCGGTGGGCGATGTACAGCTCGGGTGAGGACCTGCCGTGGTTCACGGGCCCGCTGAACGCGTGGGTCGAGCGCAGCGCCGAGCGACTGGGCGCGTTCACCGGGTACTCGATTCTGGACCGGGTCCGGGCGTCGGACGGCATGAGTGCGATGGAGTACCGCGGCGAGAGCCCCGACGAGGGCTTCGGCGGGGTGCCACCCAATCTCTGGGGCTACGGCTGGGGAACCTTGCTGTCACCGTTGCACCTGGAACGCCTCGGCGGCGTGGAGCCGTTGGCGGCGTTGCCGGGCGCTCGGGTGGCGACGCTGTCGGGCGGCCGGGTGTGGGTGACGTTGGGCGACGACCCGTCGATCGTGCCGGACGAGACGATGTGGCAGCTGCTTACCGTGTTGTCGCCGCTGCTGCCGACCCCGGTCGACCGGGGCGACAGGGAACCGGTCGACCAGCCGGTGGTTCCGGCCACTGCCGAGGGGGTGCGGACGTTCTGGCAGGCAGAGGCCGACGCCGCCCGCGCGGGCGGCCGGGTCAGCGGGTTGTTCGGGCCGGTCGGGTTCACGCTCGACGCGCATGTGCCCGAGCTGGTGATGCCGGTAGCGGTCGGGCCGGGCGGTGAGCTGGTCCAGTTCGAGGGGCTCGGCGCGCGTGCGGCAGCGGCGTTGCTGCACCGGTTGGGGCCTGCGGTGCTCGATGCGCGGCTTGGTCCAGGTCCGACGCTGCGCACCGCGTTGAGCGCTGCCGTGGTGCACCCGGGGGTGGTGCTGCTGACAGGGCACGCGGTGGGGCCGGGACGCGAGGACGAGCGAGTGACGGTCGACGGGCTGCACCTCCAGGACGACCCGATCTTGAAGCGCCTGACGCCTGGTCAGGTCGACGAGGCGTGGCAGCGGGTGCTCGACCTCGGCATCGACGACGCCGCAGCGCCCCCGGACGAGCTCCGCGCCCCGCAAGAGCCGGGCGGTCCGTGGACCGTCTGGTGGGACTGAGCCGAGAGCGCGCGATGGACTCGCCGTGGTCGATGCCAGCCACGGGATGGTGACGTGTCACGGGCGATCGACGGACCGCCGCGACCTTCGCCACGAAGCCCTGCGTAGGAGCGCGGCTCCGTCGGACCCGCGGAGTCATCGGGGTCCCGTGGCTCGTTCCCCTGTATCCGGTAACGCATGCCGTCGGCCGACTCGTACGAGACGACGGCCCCCTCGCCACGTGGGCGTCGGCGCGCTGCCGGGCTCATGCCGCAAGCGCCGGAAGGCTCGGCGACCGCGGTGGGTGGCGATCCCACCCGGATTTAGCGCCTGACCTGCGAGTTCATTCGAGGCTGCCCCCACAAATGCCCCCGTCTGTCCTCGCGCGAACTCGCGGTTGTGGGCCGAAGTGGGCCCTGACCTGCGATTTTACGGCGCGCGAGGGTGCCCCGAGTGGGATTCGAACCCACACTGGATCGGGTTTGAGCCGAACGCCTCTGCCGGTTGGGCTATCGGGGCCGTGCAGCAGGATAGCCGGGCGGGGGAGCGCACGACGCCCCGTGGGCTGCCTCACAGGTACAACGGCTGCGAAGTACGCGGTACCGACCACTACTCTGTGCACGTGAGCACCGACGCGACCCCCGACCCCACCGAGGCGGCCCCTGACGCCCTCGACCTGAGCACTCCCGCTCCGACGGGTGAGCCGACGGCACCGGCCCCGGGCCGCCCGGCACGTCGCGCGGTCGTCGCGGAGGACGAGGCGCTGATCCGCATGGACGTCGTCGAGACGCTGCGGGACGCGGGGTTCGACGTGGTCGGCGAGGCCGGCGACGGCGAGCAGGCGGTGCAGCTGGTCACCGAGCTCAAGCCTGATGTCGTCGTGATGGACGTGAAGATGCCCGTCCTCGACGGCATCTCGGCGGCGGAGCGGATCGGCAAGGCGCACCTGGCCCCCGTCGTGCTCCTCACCGCGTTCTCGCAGAAGGAGCTGGTGGAGCGGGCGCGCGACGCCGGCGCCATGGCTTACGTGATCAAGCCCTTCAGCCCGGCGGACCTGCTGCCCGCGGTGGAGATCGCGATCTCGCGGTACGCGCAGATCAGCGCCCTGGAGTCGGAGGTCGCGGACCTGGCGGAGCGGTTCGAGACGCGCAAGCGCGTGGACCGCGCCAAGGGTCTGCTGATGACCAAGATGGGCCTGACCGAGCCGGAGTCGTTCCGGTGGATCCAGAAGACGTCGATGGACCGTCGGCTCACCATGCGTGAGGTGGCCGACGCGGTCATCGAGCAGGTGGGTGGCGCGTCCTCCTGACGCGAGCGTGACGCGGGCCGGCCGGAGCTCAGCCGGCCGGCCTTCGTCGTTCAGCGACGGGTCGCGTCGATGACGAGCGCGCGGTGGTCCGAGAGCCCCGTGTCGACCGCTCGGGCGGGGGCGCTGGGCGTGATCGGCCCGTCGCCGAGGATGTGGTCGAGCTGCCGGGCCGGCTGCGCGACCGGGAACGTGGGGGCCGCGGCCAGTGAGCGGAGCCCGGACGTCTTCGCCGCGGCGTCCGCCTCCATGTTCAGGTCGCCCATCAGCACCAGCGGTCGGGGGTACGCCCGCAGGAGCCCGACGAGCTGGCGCAGCTGCCGGCGGTTCCACCCGGGGATGTAGGTGAGGTGGGTGTCGACGACGGTGATCAGGCCCGTCGGGTGCTCGACGACGGCGACGAGGGCCGCCCGGGGCTCGTCGCGCACGAGCGTGGGCCAGCGCGCGTCCGGCCAGCGGACCGGGGTGCGGCGGCGCAGGACGGGGAGCTGGAGCACGTGCCAGGACCGCACCGGGTGCCGGCTGAGCAGCGCGATCCCGTAGCTCGCGACGGCCGGCTGATGGTCGCCCGTCGCGGCGGTCCACAGCCCGGGCTCCCCGTGCAGGGTGGCCACGAAGCGGTGCTCGGGCGCGCCCATCGCCTCCGCGGCCACGACCGTCAGGTCGGCGCCGTGCGACCGCGGCTGGTCACGGTCGACCTCCTGGAGCGCGAGCACGTCGGCGTCGAGGTCGCGCACGGCGTCGCCGAACCTGCCGACGTGGACCTCGCCGTCGACGAGAGAGCGTCCGTGCAGGATGTTGAAGGTGGCCAGGCGCACCCTGGTGATTGTCCTGGCCGACCTGCGAGCCCGCGCGTCGACGTGTAGACAGTCGTTCCATGAACCAGCAAGGCGCCCTGGTCGATCCGCCCGACGACCGCACCGCTCTCCAGGACGGGCTGCGGCTCGTCGCGGTGGCGCTGATGGACGCGCACATCCCGTTCGCCCTCGTCGGCGGGTACGCGGCGTGGGCCAGGGGCGCCCCGGAGCCGAGCCACGACGCCGACTTCGCGGTCACGCCCGAGGACGTGGACCGCGCCAAGGAGGCGATCGCGGCGGCGGGGCTCGTCGTCGAGCAGCCCGCGGAGAACTGGCTGTTCAAGGCGTTTCACCACGGCCAGCTGGTGGACATCCTCTTCCGGATGGTCGGGGAGCCGATCACCCGCGAGCTCCTCGACCGCAGCGACGTGCTGGAGGTGCTGGCGGTGCGGATGCCCGTGCTCCAGGCCACCGACATCGTCTCGGCGAAGATGCGGGTGCTGGGGGAGCACGCGTGCGACTTCGGCCGGCTGCTGGCGATCGTGCGGGCGCTGCGCGAGCAGCTCGACTGGCCGCGGATCCGCGAGGACGTGGTCGGGCACCCGTACGCGCGGGCGTTCCTCTTCCTCGCCGATGAGCTCGGGATCACCGACGCCGCCACGTCCCCGACCTCGGCGGACGTGTCGCCCGGGGCTGCCGCACCGACGTCCTGAGGTCGGTCACGCGTCCAGGTCGCCTTGTTACTGGTTGGTCACAACTCGGCAACAACCCGCCGTGAGACGCCCAGATTCACATCGCGGACACAAACAATGAGTACCTTCGCGCCACACCTGCTGGATCCCTACCGGGTTCCAGTGGATCGCAGTACTCACAGAGGGGTACCAGGCATGATTCGTTCGACCCACGTAGTCCGCGCCGCCGCCTTGGCCGGCGCTGTCGCCCTCGCCCTGACCGCGTGCAGCGGCTCGGACGAGCCGGCCGACGGCGAGAGCTCCGCAGCGCCCACCGCTTCGGGCCCGCTCAAGATCGGCTCCCTGCTCCCCGTCACGGGCAACCTCGCGTACCTCGGCCCGCCCGAGATCGCCGGCGTCGACCTGGCCATCAAGGACATCAACGACGCCGGTGGCGTCAACGGTGTCCCCGTGACCGTCTCGCACAAGGACTCGGGCCCCACGTCCGACCTCGCGACCATCGGCACCCCGTCCGCCAAGGCGCTCATCGAGGAAGGCGTGCACGTCATCATCGGCGCCGCGTCCTCCGGCCTGTCGCTCGGTGTCGTCGGCCCGATCACGGACGCCGAGATCGTGCAGATCTCGCCCGCCAACACGGCGGCGGACCTGTCCGGCATCAGCCCGTACTACTTCCGCACCGCCCCGCCGGACGAGGTCCAGGGCCAGGCGCTCGCCACGCAGATCATCGCGGACGGGCACAAGAACGTCGGGATCCTCGTCTTCGACGACCCGTACGGCACGGGCCTGCGCGGCTTCGTCCAGAAGAACCTGGAGCCTGCGGGCGTCACCGTGACCTACGGTGCCGAGGACGCAGGTCAGGACTTCCCGCCGGAGCTCCAGGACTACTCCACCGAGGTCGGCGAGGTCGTCGCCACGAACCCCGACGCGATCGTGATCATCACGTTCGACGAGGTCCGCGTCATCGTTCCTCAGCTGGTCCAGGCCGGCTACGACATGTCGAACGTGTACCTCGTCGACGGCAACGTGGCCAGCTTCAAGCAGGACCCGGCCGACAGCTCCAAGTTCTTCTTCGACCCGGGCACGATGGAGGGCGCGCAGGGCACCAACCCGGGCGCCAACCCGACCGACGACTTCAAGGCTCGCCTGCTCGAGGTCAACCCGGACCTGAAGGACTTCAACTACGGTCCCGAGTCCTACGACGCGACCATCCTGGCGGCCCTCGCGGCGGTCAAGGGCGGTCAGAACGACGGCCCGACGGTGCAGGCCAACATGGCTGCCGTCTCGGGCACCACGGACGGCGAAGAGTGCGCGACGTTCGCGGACTGCGTCGAGCTGCTGAAGGACGGCAAGGAGATCACCTACCAGGCTGTCTCCGGCGTCGGCCCGTTCAACGACAACAACGACCCGTCGTCGGCGTACGTCGGCATCTACAAGTACGACGCCGAGAACGTGCCCGTGTGGCAGAAGGCGGAGTTCGGCGAAGTCAAGGGCAGCTGACGACAGTCAGCCCCGCATGACGCGAGGCCCGGCAGGGGAGCGATCCCCTGCCGGGCCTCTGTCGTTCCTTCCCCACAAGGCACAGGGGCACGAGAAGGCCCGGCCGGGATGCTCTCCGGCCGGGCCTCGTCGTGCGTGCGGTCAGGCGTCGGGGGCGATCTCGTCCGCCGCCAGCGTGCCGAGGTACAGCTCCACCACCTTGGGGTCGTGCATGAGCTCGCGCCCGGTGGCGGTGTACGCGTTGCGCCCCTGGTCAAGCACGTAGCCGCGGTCGCAGATCTGGAGGGCGCGCCGGGCGTTCTGCTCGACGATGATGATCGAGACGCCCGCGCGGTTGATCTTGCGGGTGCGGATGAACGTCTCGTCCTGCCGCACGGGGGACAGGCCGGCGGAGGGCTCGTCGAGGAGCAGCACCTTCGGGTCCATCATGAGCGCGCGACCCATCGCCACCATCTGACGCTCGCCGCCGGACAGCGAACCGGCGCGCTGACCGCGGCGGTCCTTGAGGTTCGGGAACAGGTCGATGATGAAGTCGAGCCGCTCCGCGAACTTCCCGGGCTTGAGGAACCCCCCCATCTGGAGGTTCTCCTCGACCGAGAGGGACGGGAAGACGTTGTTGTTCTGCGGGACGCACCCGACCCCGCGGGCGACCAGGTCGTTCGCCTTGAGGTTGGTGATGTCCTCGCCGCCCAGCGTCACCGACCCGGTGCGCACGTGCACCAGGCCGAAGATCGCCTTGAGCAGGGTCGACTTGCCGGCGCCGTTGGGGCCGATGATGCCGACCAGCTCGCCCGGATACAGGTCGAGGTTGCACCCGTTGAGGATGTTCACCCCGGGGATGTAGCCGGCGACCAGCTCGTCGGCGCGCAGCAGCGGCTCGCCGCGGTCCACGGGGGACGGTGCGGCGGCGGACTCGGTGACGGTCATTCCGTGGCCTCCTCGGCCTCGAGCTGTTCGAGCACGCCTTCGGCCATGACGCTCTCGTCGCCGAGGTCGGTGTCGTGGTGGGCGCCGAGGTACGCGTCGACGACGGCGGGGTTCTCCATGACGGCGGACGGTGGTCCCTCCGCGACGATCTTGCCCTCGGCCATGACCACCACCCAGTCGGCGATGCGGCGGACCATCTGCATGTCGTGCTCGACGAACAGCACCGTGGTGCCCTCGTCGCGGACGGTCTGGATGTGCCCGAGCAGCGACTGGGTCAGCGCGGGGTTCACGCCGGCCATCGGCTCGTCGAGCATCACCAGCTCGGGCTTCGCCATGAGCGCGCGGGCCATCTCCAGGAGCTTGCGCTGGCCCCCGGACAGCGACCCGGCGAAGTCCTCGCTCTTGGCGTCGAGCTTGAACCGGACCAGCAGCTCCTCGGCCTGGGTGGTGATCTCCTGCTCGCGGGCCGCCCAGAGCGGTTTGACCAGGGAGGTGAAGAAGCCCTCGCCGGGCTGCTTGGTGGCGCCGAGCTGCATGTTCTGCAGCACGGTGAGCCGCGAGAGCGCCTTGGTCAGCTGGAACGTCCGCACCATGCCGGCGCGGGCGACCCGGCCCGCCGAGACGCCGTTGAGCTTGCGACCGTTGAACTCCCAGTTGCCGGAGTTCGGCTTGTCGAATCCGGTGAGCAGGTTGAACAGGGTCGTCTTGCCGGCACCGTTGGGGCCGATCAGCGCGGTGATCGCGCCGCGCTGCACCTCGAGGTGACGGACGTCGACCGCGGTCATCCCGCCGAACCGGCGCACGACGTCGTCGGCGACGATGATCGGGTCCGGCTTGGCGACGCCGGGCTCGGGAGAGACGCCCGCGAGCGCCTGCGCCGCCGTCTGCGCGAGCGGTGTGGGGGAGGACAGCTCAGCGGACATCGAGCATCAGCTCCTTCTTGTCACCGAAGATGCCCTGCGGCCGGAAGATCACCAGGAGCATCAGCGTGATGCCCACCAGGATGCCCGCGAGCGGCTCGAGCTGCTCGGGCCGCAGGACGGACGGCAGCACGTCGCGCATCACCGTCTTGATGAACATGAGCGCGACGAAGAAGATCATCGATCCGATCACGGGACCCCACAGGGTGGCGGCGCCACCGAGGAGCAGGATCGTCCAGATGAAGAAGGTCATCGACCGGCCCATCGCGTCGGGCTGGACGCTGGCGGGCATCACGAACAGGACGCCCGCGAAGCCGGCCATCGCGCCACCGAGCACGAGGGCCTGCATCTTGTAGCCGTACACGCTCTTGCCGAGCGAGCGCACGGCGTCCTCGTCCTCACGGATGCCCTTGAGCACCCGGCCCCAGGGGCTGGACATCAGGCGCCAGACCAGCAGCACGGCGAGCAGGACGGCCGCCCACGCGACGATGCGCGTCCACCAGCCGTCGCCGACGTTGTTGGCGTACGAGAACGGCCCGAGGACGGTCCTGCCGTCCGGCAGCAGCGACAGGCCGAGGAAGTCCTTGTTGAACCTGCTGGCGGGGATGCCGGCGGCGCCGTTGGTGATGTCGGAGAGCACCGACGACCGGCCGATGAGCCGGACGATCTCCGCGGCGGAGATGGTGACGATCGCCAGGTAGTCGCCGCGCAGCTTCAGGGTCGGTATGCCGAGGATGAGCGCGAAGACGACCGAGCAGGCCACCCCGACGAGCGCGGAGAGCGGGAAGCCCTGGCCGGCCTGGGCCGTGGCGGCGAACCCGTAGGCGCCGACGAGCATGAAGCCCGCCTGCCCCATGTTGAGCAGCCCGGTGAAGCCGAAGTGGATGTTCAGGCCGATGGCCGCGAGCGCGTACGCCGCGGTGGTGGGGGCGATCAGCTCGCCCGCAGTGAGGGACAGCAGGTCCGACCAGTTCATGGGAGTCTCCTAGCCGACCCGCTCGGCACGGCCGAGGATGCCTTGAGGTCTGATGAGCAGGACGAGGATCAGGATCAGCAGGGCGACGGCGAACTTGAGGCTCGACGGCAGCCAGAGGGTCGACATCTCGACGACGACGCCGATGATCAGCGACCCGATCAGGGCGCCGTACGCCGTGCCGAGCCCGCCGAGCGTCACCGCGGCGAACATCAGCAGCAGCATCTGGAGGCCGAGGTCCCAGGCGGCTCCGTTGAAGGCGAGCGCGAGGAGCGCGCCGCCGAGGCCGGCCAGGCCGGTGGCCAGGATCCACACGAGCCGGATGATCTTGTCCACGTCGATGCCCGACGCGGCCGCCAGCGCGGGGTTGTCGGAGATGGCGCGCGTGGCGCGGCCGGTGCGGGTGCGCTGGAGGAAGAGCGCGACGCCGACGAGCACGAGGGTGGCGCACCCCATGGCGATGTAGGACGGGATCGACAACCGGATCGGGCCGATGCTCCAGGACTTGGCGATCGAGGGCAGGACCTGAAGGGTGCTGCCGCCGAAGCGGAACTGGAAGGCGTACTGCAGCGCCAGGGAGAGCCCGATGGTGACGATCATCAGCTGGACCAGGCCCACTCTGCGTTTCCGCAGCGGCTTCCAGAGGATCACGTCCTGGACCCAGCCGCTCGCCGCGGACAGGATCACCGAGGCGACCACCGCCAGCACGATCGGCCAGTGCAGCTGGATGGAGAAGACGAACGTCAGCAGTGCGCCCAGGGTGACCTGCTCGCCGTGCGAGAAGCTGGACAGCCCGGTGGTGCCGTAGATGAGGGAGAGACCGACCGCGGCGAGCGCCAGGATCAGGCCGTACCGGATCCCGAGCGCGAACTGCTGGAGCAGGCGGGTCGGTGTGACGGTGCCCGTGGCCGTGTTCGAGCTGCCGCCGGTGTTCGGGGTGGCGTCCAGGACGAGGTTGAAGTCGACCGTCGACGAGGCGCCGGCGACGGCGAGCTTCTCGACCGGGTTCACCGCCGTGTCGGCCAGGACCGCGGTCGACGGGAGCGTCGACTCGTCGAGCTCGACCGTGTACCGCGCGCGGCCGGGGATGGCGACGGCCCACGTTCCGTTGGCGGCGGTGGTGGCCGACTCCTCGAAGTCGTCGTCCTCGTTGGACACCGTGATGGTGACGCCCTCGACGGGTCCTGCCGTGTTCTGCAGGGTCCCGCCGATGCAGCCGGTCTCGGCGTCGGCGACGCACGGCGCTGCCGCCGCGGTGGCAGTGGCGGAGGCGGACTCGGCTTGCAGGCCGATGACGCCGACGAGGGCCGCCGCGAGCATGCTCAGGGCGATCAACAGTCGAGTTCTGCGGGGCCTGTCCGTCGTCGCGACATGCGGCACGGTGGGTCTCCGTCCAGGTTCTAGGGGGCCGGGCTCGTGCACGGGTCCGACGGCATTGTCGAACCAGCGCGACACCTGCCGTGTGGCAGGACGATAGGCAGGGATTGTGTCTTGTTCATTTCGCGATGGCGAGTGTCGGGGCCGTGCGAGCACGAGCGTGTCGGGTTTTGTGGTCAGACGTCCAGTTTGACCCACCCCGGACGCGGTGCCCCTCTCCCGGGGGCTAGGCATACGGTGGTGGCTGCGTCATGATCGAGAGCGGCGTCGTCGTGGGCAGAGGCGGCGTCACCCCGACCGGATCCCCCTCGTCCCGTCTGGAGGTATCACTGCCGTGCGTCTTGGAGTGCAAGTCCGCGAAGCCCTGCCGGGCGACCTGGAGAGCCTCGTCGCGCTCTGCCTGACGGCGCGCCAGGAGGCTGGTGTGGGTTCCCAGCTGTGCACCGACGACGCCGACCGCCTGCGCGACCAGCTCGGAGCCCTCCTCGCGGTACCGGGCGGACGCGTGCTGCTGGCCCTGCTCGACGACGACCCGGCCGGCCTGCTGCTGGCGCGGGTCGTCGGGCCCGGACCGTTCACCGACGTCGTGAGCCTGGACATCGAGGCCGTCTACGTCCTGCCCGCCGCCCGCCGTCGCGGCCTCGGGCACGCGCTGCTGGTCGGCGCGACGGAGGTCGCGGACGAGGCCGGCGCCACGGAGCTGTACTCGTCACCCCTGCCGGGATCGCGCGGGATGCAGCGCTTCCTCGCCCGGCTCGGCTTCGCCCCGGCGGCTTCGCACCGGGTGGTGACGGCCGCAGCGCTCCAGCGCAAGCTCGCGCACGACCAGGGCCACACCGGTGCCGCCGGGACGGTGCGCCGCTCGGGCCCGCGTGGGCTCGAGGACCTCATCGCCCGGCGCCGGCAGGCACGGGCCGCGCGCCAGCCCGTCGAGGAGCCCGTGCAGGCCGCGCGGGCGTCCGGTGCGGATCAGGGGCGCGCGTCGATCAGCATGCAGGTCAGCCGGGCCGTGCAGACCAGCCGACCGCCGTCGTCCTCGACGACGACCTGGTAGGTCGCCAGCGACCTGCCGAGGTGCAGCGCGGTCGCCGTCCCGGTGACCAGGCCCGAGCGCGCGGACCGGTGGTGGGTGGCGTTGAGCTCGATCCCGACCGCGGCCCGTCCCTCGCCCGCGTGCGCCATGGCGCTGATGGAGCCCAGGGTCTCGGCCAGCACCGCGGACGCGCCGCCGTGCAGCAGGCCGTACGGCTGCGTGTTGCCGGCGACCGGCATGGTGGCCACGGTGCGCTGCGCGGAGGCCTCCGTCACCACGATGCCCATGCGCTCGATGAGGGTGCCTGTGAACGTGGAGAGCAGGGCTGGCGATGGCGTCGTCGTGTCGGACATGGCAGATAGGTTGGCACCCGTGAGCGACGCACTGCCAGCGGTTCCGCCGGCCACTCCCGGAACGCCTGCCCGACTCCTCCTGATCGACGGCCACTCGATGGCCTACCGAGCGTTCTTCGCGCTCCCGGTGGACAAGTTCGCGACGTCGTCCGGTGAGCCCACCAACGCGGTGTTCGGCTTCTTCTCGATGATCGCCAACCTGCTGCGGGACGAGGCGCCGACGCACGTGGCGGTCGCGTTCGACGCGGGCCGCACCACGTTCCGGACCGAGGTGTACGAGGCGTACAAGGGCAACCGCGACGCCACGCCTGCCCCGTTCAAGGGACAGGTGGCGGTCATCCAGCGGGTGCTGGAGACCATGCACATCCCGTACCTGTCCAAGCCGCAGTTCGAGGCCGACGACATCCTGGCCACGCTGTCGGTCCAGGCGCGGGCGCAGGGCATGCAGGTGCTCATCTGCACCGGCGACCGCGACGCGCTCCAGCTGGTCAACGAGGACGTCACCGTGCTGTACCCGGTCAAGGGCGTCTCGGAGCTGGCGCGGATGACGCCGGCGGCCGTCGAGACCAAGTACGGCGTCCCGCCGGAGCGCTACCCGGACCTTGCTGCGCTCGTCGGCGAGACCAGCGACAACCTGCCGGGCATCCCCGGGGTCGGCCCGAAGACGGCGGCCAAGTGGATCGTGCAGTTCGACGGGCTCGACGGGATCCTGGCGGCCGCGGAGCAGGTGCCCGGCAAGGCGGGGGAGTCCCTGCGGGACAACCTTGACCAGGTGCGCCTGAACCGCCAGCTCAACGCGCTGCTCACCGACCTCGAGCTTCCTCTGGGACCGGAGGACCTCGCGGCGCGGCCCTGGGACCGGCCCGCGCTGCACGCCGTGCTCGAGGAGCTCGAGTTCCGCGCGATCCGGGACCGGCTCTTCGCCATGCTGCCCGACGAGGCCGGCGACGGACCGGGGACGGTCGCCGCCGCGCAGCTCGACCTCACCGTCCTCGGTTCGGGCGAGCTCGCCGGCTGGCTGGCTGCCCGGGCGGGCAAGCCGCTCGGGGTCGACGTGCGCGGGTCGGGAGCGCCCGCGGGCGGCGACGCCTGGGGCATCGCGCTGGCGGACCCGGACGGCCAGGCGGCCGCGTTCGACCTGGCCGAGATCCACCCGCCGGACGAGACCGCGCTGGCGGCCTGGCTCGCGGACCCGTCCGCACCCAAGATCGTGCACGCCTCGAAGGAGGCCTGGCACGCGTTGGCCGGCCGGGGACTGCCGCTGGCGGGCGTGGTGTTCGACACCGAGCTTGCGGCTTACCTGTGCCAGCCCGACCGTCGCGCGTACGACCTGACCGACCTCGCGATCGGCTACCTCCACCGCGAGCTGGGTGTCGACGAGGCGGCAGACGGCGCGCAGGGTGCGCTGGACCTCGAGCTGGACGGCAGCGACGAGGGCCGCCGCGCAGCGGTCCGTGCCGCCGCCGTCCGGGACCTGGCCGACGTGCTGGGCGGCGAGGTCGCCGACCGGGGCGCCGCCAGCCTCCTGGAGACGCTCGAGCTGCCGCTGGTCGACGTGCTCGCCCGGATGGAGCGGACCGGGATCGCCATCGACTCGGGCTACCTGTCGGGCTTGGAGCGGTCGTTCGACGGCCAGGTGCAGAACGCGGCTGCAGAGGCGTACGCGGTCATCGGGCGCGAGGTGAACCTCGGCTCGCCCAAGCAGCTCCAGGAGGTGCTGTTCGACCAGCTCGGCATGCCGAAGACCAAGAAGATCAAGACCGGCTACACCACGGACGCCGCGGCGCTCACCGACCTGTTCGTGCGCACGCAGCACCCGTTCCTGGAGCACCTGCTGGCGCACCGCGACGCCATCCGCCTGCGGCAGACCGTCGAGGGGCTCCTGCGGTCCATCGCGGCCGACGGGCGCATCCACACGACGTTCCAGCAGACGATCGCCGCGACCGGGCGACTGTCGTCGGCGGACCCCAACCTCCAGAACATCCCCATCCGCACCGAGGCGGGCCGGCAGATCCGGCGGGCGTTCGTCGTGGGCGACGGGTACGAGACGCTGCTGACCGCCGACTACTCGCAGATCGAGATGCGGATCATGGCGCACCTCTCGGGCGACGAGGGGCTCATCGCGGCGTTCCGCTCGGGGGAGGACCTGCACAGCTACGTCGGCTCCCGAGTGTTCGGGGTCCCGACCGACGAGGTCACGCCGGCCATGCGCTCGAAGATCAAGGCCATGAGCTACGGCCTCGCGTACGGGCTGTCGTCCTACGGCCTCGCCCAGCAGCTCACGATCGAGGTGTCCGAGGCCGCCGCGCTCATGCAGGACTACTTCTCGCGGTTCGGCGGGGTGCGCGACTACCTCACGGGTGTCGTCGACGTCGCCCGGCAGACCGGCTACACCGCCACCATCCTGGGCAGGCGTCGCTATCTCCCGGACCTGACCAGCGACAACCGCCAGCGTCGCGAGGTCGCGGAGCGGATGGCCCTCAACGCGCCGATCCAGGGCAGTGCCGCCGACCTGATCAAGGTGGCGATGCTCGGGGTGGACCGCGAGCTCGCCCGGCGTGGCCTGGGCTCGCGGATGCTGCTCCAGGTGCACGACGAGCTGGTGCTCGAGGTGGCTGCCGGGGAGCGGGACGAGGTCGAGGCGCTCGTGCGGGAGCAGATGGGCGCTGCGGGGGACGCTGCCGCGGACGGTCCGCTCGACGTGGCGCTCGACGTCACGGTCGGCGCCGGCGGCTCCTGGCACGACGCGGGGCACTGAGCTGTCCCTCGATCGTGGGAAATCGGCGATTTCGGCAGGTTCGCCGTAACTATCGGGTGCACTTTGGAGTGATCTGCGCCACAGTGTCGGGCACACAGTGGCGACGGAGCCACTGACGTCCCTGCTGGGAGGCGCTGGTGACCGACACCTTCGGAGATCGCGAGACCGACTACCAACGAGTGCAGAACGGCGCGGAGTTCCAGGCCCTCAAGCGCCGGTTCCGCCGCTTCGTCTTCCCGATGACGGCATTCTTCCTGTCCTGGTACTTCCTGTACGTCCTGCTCGCCAACTACGCGCACGACTTCATGGCGACCAAGGTCTGGGGCAACATCACCGTCGGCCTGCTGCTCGGGCTCGGCCAGTTCGTCTCCACCTTCATCATCACGATGGTCTACGCGCGCTGGGCCAACACCAAGCAGGACGCGGTGGCTGAGCGGCTCCGCCTGCACATCGAGGACGGCACCGCCCTGGACGGAGGTGCCTCATGACCGCCTCCCTGAGCGGCCTGCTGCGGGCCGCCGAGTCGGAGGACATCGGCAACCCGGCGCTCAACATCGCGATCTTCGGGGCCTTCGTGCTCCTCACGCTCGTGATCGTCTTCCGCGCGTCCCGCAACAACAAGACCGCGGCGGACTACTACGCCGCCGGGCGCTCGTTCACCGGCCCGCAGAACGGCACCGCGATCGCGGGCGACTACCTGTCCGCGGCGTCGTTCCTGGGCATCTGCGGCGCCATCGCCATCAACGGGTACGACGGCTTCCTGTACTCGATCGGCTTCCTGGTGGCGTGGCTCGTCGCGCTCCTGCTGGTCGCCGAGCTGCTCCGGAACACCGGCCGGTTCACCATGGCCGACGTCCTGTCGTTCCGGCTCAAGCAGCGGCCCGTCCGCATGGCCGCCGCGCTGGCCACCCTGACGGTCGTCTTCTTCTACCTGCTGGCGCAGATGGCGGGTGCCGGCGGTCTCGTCGCCCTCCTGCTGGGCATCGACGGGGTGGCCGGGCAGGGGCTCGTCATCGCCGTCGTCGGCGCGCTGATGATCCTGTACGTGCTGGTCGGCGGCATGAAGGGGACCACCTGGGTCCAGATCATCAAGGCGATCCTGCTCATCGCCGGAGCCGCGATCATGACGATCTGGGTGCTGTCGAAGTTCGGGTTCAACCTGTCCGACCTGCTCCAGGGCGCCATCGACACCGCCGGCGAGGGCGGCGAGGCGCTCATCGCACCCGGCAAGCAGTACGGCGTCAGCGCCATGAGCCAGCTGAACTTCCTGTCGCTCGCTCTCGCCCTCGTCCTGGGCACCGCGGGTCTGCCACACGTGCTCATGCGGTTCTACACGGTGCCGTCGGCCAAGGAGGCCCGCCGCTCGGTGGTCTGGGCCATCTGGCTCATCGGCATCTTCTACCTGTTCACCCTGGTGCTCGGGTACGGCGCCGCAGCCCTGGTCGGACCGGAGGCCATCAAGGCGGCTCCCGGCGGCGTGAACTCGGCGGCACCGCTGCTCGCGTTCGAGCTGGGCGGCGTCGTCCTGCTCGGCATCATCTCGGCGGTGGCGTTCGCGACGATCCTCGCGGTCGTCGCGGGCCTGACCATCACCGCCGCGGCGACCTTCGCGCACGACATCTACGCCTCGGTGATCAAGCACGGCGAGGTCTCGCCCGACGGCGAGGTTCGGGTCGCCCGGATCACTGTGGTGGCCATCGGCATCCTGGCGATCATCGGCGGCGTCTTCGCCAACGGCCAGAACGTGGCGTTCCTCGTGGCGCTGGCCTTCGCGGTCGCCGCCAGCGCCAACCTCCCGACCATCCTCTACTCCCTGTTCTGGAAGAGGTTCAACACGTCGGGCGCGCTCTGGAGCATGTACGGCGGCCTGATCAGCTGCCTGGTGCTCATCGCGTTCTCCCCGGTGGTGTCCGGCAAGGTCGACCCGGTCACGGGCGCGAGCCTGTCGATGATCAAGGACACCAGCGTCGACTTCCACCTGATCCCGCTGGAGAACCCGGGCCTGATCTCGATCCCGCTCGCGTTCCTCCTCGGCATCCTCGGCACCTACCTGAGCAAGGAGCCGCCGCACCCCGAGAAGTACGCGGAGATGGAGGTCCGGTCGCTGACCGGAGCCGGCTCCGAGAAGGCGACGGTGCACTGACGCACTGAGCGCGGGCGGCCGTCTACTGCGGCGGCCGCCCGCGGTGCGTCACGAAGATCGCCGTCCCGGGCAGCCTGGCTCCGCGCACGGGTCCCCAGCCGCCCCACGTCCGGTCGTGGCCCACGGGCCACTCCGGCTCCACGAGCCGCTCGAGGATGAACCCTGCGGCCACCAGCTCGGCCACGTGGTCGCCCAGGGTTCGGTGGTACTCGGCGTAGAGCACGCGTCCCGACTCAGCGATCTCGGCGTAGGGCGTCCGGTCGAAGTACGACCGCGTGGCGGTGAGGCCCGCCTCGCCGGGGTCGTCCGGGAAGGCCCACCGGATCGGGTGCGTGACGGCGAACACCCAGCGACCGCCGGGCCGCAGCACCCGGGCCACCTCCGCGTGGACGCGTTCGGCGTCGGGCACGAACGGGAGTGCGCCGAACGCCGTGAACGCGACGTCGAACGAGGAGTCCGCGAACGGCAGCGCGCGGGCGTCGGCCTGGATCATCGGCGTCGTACGACCGACCTCGCCGTCGTACCGGGAGCCCGCGGCGAGCATCCCGGCCGACACGTCGGTCGCGACGACCTCCACACCCTCGCCGACGAGCCAGCGCGCGCACTGCGCGGCGCCGGAACCCACCTCCAGCACCCGCAGGCCCGTCAGGTCACCGAGCAGACGCGCGTCCTTCTCACGGACCCCCTCCGGGCACCAGCAGAAGTCGGCGGGGCCGAGGAACGTGCCATGCTCGTCGAGGTACTCGTCGGCGTTGTCGTCCCACCAGCCGCGGCCCGCGGATCCGCCCGCCGAGGACGGGACGTCGAGATAGCCGGCCTCGGCCAGGTGGTCGTCGCTCATGGGACCAGTGTCACGGTTCAGCCCTTGTGGCCGCGGATACGCTGTGCCAGGCAGCCCGACGACGCGCTACCCATCCCGCAGTTCCCGCGATCAAGGAGTGCCAGCGTGCGAGTCGGTCTGCTCACGGGCGGCGGCGACGTCCCCGGCCTGAATGCCGCGATCCGCGCCGTCGTGAAGCGTGGCGAGGGCGAGTACGGCCACACGATCACCGGCTTCCGCAACGGGTGGCGCGGCGTGGTCGACGGCCTCAGCATGCCCCTGACGCGCGAGCACATCCGCAACCAGCTCGCGGTCGGCGGCACCCTGCTCGGGACCGCCCGGTACCACCCCCACGCGGACAACGGCGGCTTGGACGCGGTGCTCTCCACGCTCGAGTCGGAGAAGATCGAGGCGCTCATCTGCATCGGCGGTGACGGCACCCTGCACGCCGCGAGCAAGGTGGCCGAGGCCGGCATCCGGATCGTCGCGATCCCCAAGACGATCGACAACGACGTCTGGGGCACGGACCAGTCGATCGGCTTCGACACCGCGGTGTCCATCGCGACCGAGGCGATCGACCGCATCCACACCACCGCGGAGAGCCACAACCGCGTGATGATCGTTGAGGTCATGGGGCGGCACGCGGGCTGGATCGCGGCGACATCGGGCATCGCGGGCGGCGCCGAGATCGTGCTGGCGCCCGAGGAGCCGTTCGACATCGACAAGATCGAGCGCTTCCTCAAGCACCGCCACCGGGCGCACGCCAGCTTCTCGATCATCGTCGTCGCCGAGGGTGCGGTTCCTGCGCAGGGCACGTCGATGGACTACGAGACGCAGGTCGGCAAGTTCGGCGACATCGTGGCCGGCGCCGTCGGCGAGCGGCTCAAGCTCGAGATCGAGACGCGCACCGGCTTCGACACCCGACTCGTGGTGCTCGGGCACGTGCAGCGCGGTGGCATCCCTACCCACGTCGACCGGATCCTGGGCTCGCGCTTCGGCGTCGCGGCCATCGACGCCGCCACGCAGGGCCAGTCGAACGTCATGACCGCCCTGCGGGGCGAGTCCGTGGTCATGGTGCCGCTGAGCGAGATCGCCGGGAAGGTCAAGTACGTGCCGCACGAGTTGCTCGCGGTCGCCAGGGCCCTCGCCTGATCCTGCTTTGACCTGCCCATCGCCACACCGATAGGGTGGACGGCGGTGCCGCGCGCCTTGTTGCGTCGGCGTGTCCTCACTCGTACTGCTCGTGCGAGGGCCCTCTCCGGGGGGTCGAGGGCGTCCCATCAGATCGCGATCACCACCGTGCACGTCACACGCATGTCACCGTGCCGCCGGCACACACGTTCAGTCCGTACAACTTCCCTGTCCGCATCGGAGCCCATCCCTACATGAGCATCACCACCCCCGCGAAGCCCGCCACCCCGCAGGTCGCGATCAACGACATCGGCTCGGCCGAGGACTTCCTCGCCGCGATCGACGCCACCATCAAGTACTTCAACGATGGCGACATCGTCGAGGGCACCATCGTCAAGGTCGACCGCGACGAGGTCCTGCTCGACATCGGTTACAAGACCGAGGGCGTCATCCCCTCCCGTGAGCTGTCCATCAAGCACGACGTGGACCCCGGTGAGGTCGTCAAGGTCGGCGACGTGGTCGAGGCCCTCGTCCTCCAGAAGGAGGACAAGGAAGGCCGGCTGATCCTGTCCAAGAAGCGCGCACAGTACGAGCGCGCCTGGGGCACGATCGAGAAGATCAAGGAAGAGGACGGCGTCGTCACCGGCACCGTCATCGAGGTCGTCAAGGGCGGCCTCATCCTCGACATCGGGCTTCGCGGCTTCCTGCCCGCGTCGCTGGTGGAGATGCGTCGCGTCCGCGACCTCCAGCCGTACGTCGGCAAGGAGATCGAGGCCAAGATCATCGAGCTCGACAAGAACCGCAACAACGTGGTCCTGTCGCGCCGTGCCTGGCTCGAGCAGACGCAGTCCGAGGTGCGCTCCACCTTCCTGCAGACGCTCCAGAAGGGTCAGGTCCGCCCCGGCGTCGTGTCCTCGATCGTCAACTTCGGTGCGTTCGTGGACCTGGGTGGCGTGGACGGGCTCGTGCACGTCTCCGAGCTGTCCTGGAAGCACATCGACCACCCGTCCGAGGTCGTCGAGGTCGGCCAGGAGGTCACCGTCGAGGTTCTCGACGTCGACTTCGACCGCGAGCGTGTTTCCCTGTCGCTGAAGGCGACGCAGGAGGACCCGTGGCAGGCCTTCGCCCGGACGCACGCCATCGGCCAGGTCGTCCCGGGCAAGGTCACCAAGCTGGTTCCGTTCGGTGCGTTCGTGCGCGTCGAGGACGGCATCGAGGGCCTGGTGCACATCTCGGAGCTGGCCGTGCGCCACGTCGAGATCCCGGAGCAGGTCGTCCAGGTCGGCGACGACGTCTTCGTCAAGGTCATCGACATCGACCTGGAGCGTCGCCGCATCTCGCTGTCGCTCAAGCAGGCGAACGAGGGCTTCGACCCGGCCAGCGAGGACTTCGACCCCGCGCTGTACGGCATGGCGGCCGAGTACGACGACGCCGGCAACTACAAGTACCCCGAGGGCTTCGACCCGGCCACGAACGAGTGGCTCGAGGGCTTCGAGGCCCAGCGCGAGGTGTGGGAGGCGCAGTACGCGCAGGCCCACGAGCGCTGGGAGGCGCACCGCAAGCAGGTCTCCGACGCGGCGAAGGCCGACGCGGAGGCCGCCAGCGGCGCCGTCGAGGGTGCCACGGCATCGTCCAGCTCGTCGTCGAGCTCGTCTGCCGGCCCCGTGCCGTCGACGTACTCGTCGTCCACCGAGGAGGCCGCGGGCACCCTCGCGTCCGACGAGGCGCTCGCCGCTCTGCGCGAGAAGCTCACGGGTAACTGAACCCACCCGCTCGATGGCCGGTCACCTTCCGAGGTGGCCGGCCATCGGCGTCCCCGGACACTGCGCCCCCGGGCGGCGCAGGGCAGGATGGTCGGATGCAACGCATCGGTCTGACAGGCGGGATCGCGGCCGGCAAGTCCGTCGCGGCGCGGCGACTGGCTGAGCTCGGGGCGGTGGTGATCGACTCCGACGTCCTGGCGCGGGAGGCCGTGGCGCCAGGGTCCGCCGGGCTGGACGCCGTGGTCGAGGAGTTCGGCCCGGGAGTGCTCGGGGCCGACGGGTCGCTGGACCGGGCGGCCCTCGCCGCGATCGTGTTCACCGATCCGGCGGCCCGGGCGAAGCTCGACGCGATCGTGCACCCGGTCGTCCGGCGGCTCTCCGCCGAGCGCGAGGCCGCCGCCGCGGTGACCGACCACGGAGCGGTGGTCGTGCACGACATCCCGCTGCTGGTCGAGACCGGCCAGGCGGACGCGTTCCACGTGCTCGTCGTCGTGCACGCGCCCGCCGTGCTGCGCGTCGAGCGTCTGGTGCGGCTGCGGGGCATGGACCGCAGCGAGGCCGAGGCGCGGGTGTCGGCCCAGGCGAGCGACGACGCGCGGCTCGAGGTCGCGGACGTGGTGCTGGACGGCACCGGCAGCGACGACTCGCTGCGGGCGCAGGTGGACGAGCTCTGGGACCGGCTCGCGGTCGAGCGGGCCGACGAGCTCGCGTCCGAGACGCCGTGACGCGCGTCCTGCTGACGGGCTTCGGCCCGTTCGACGGGCAGAGCGTGAACGCGTCGTGGCTGGCGGTGTCCGAGGTGGTCGCGCGGTGGACGGGGCCGGACGAGCTCGTGGCCCGGGAGCTCCCGGTGTCGTTCCGGGGGGCGCGCCAGCAGCTGCGGGTCGCGATCGCGGAGGTCGAGCCGGACCTGGTCGTCTGCGTCGGCGAGGCGGACCGCAGGCATGCGGTGGGTGTCGAGCGGGTGGCGGTGAACCTCATCGACGCGCGGATCCCGGACGTCGACGGCTCCGCGCCGGTCGACGTCCCGGTCATCGCCGGTGCACCGGCGGCGTTCTTCTCCACGCTGCCCGTCAAGGCGTGCGCTGCGGCCGTCCGCGAGGCCGGCGTGCCGGTCGAGGTGTCGAACACGGCCGGGCTCTACGTCTGCAACGCGACGTTCTACGCGCTCCAGCACCTCCTGGCCGCCACGTCGGTGCGCAGCGGGTTCGTGCACGTGCCTCGCACCCCCGCCCAGGTGGCGGGTGACGGGCCGTCGCTCTCGGTCGACGCCGCCGCGACGGGGGTGCTCGCGGTGCTGCGGGCGGCGCTGTCGACCAGCACGGACCTGCGCGTCTCGGCGGGCACCCTGGCGTAGGACCCGCGTGTCGGTGGTGGCACGTACGGTTGTGGCATGCGTCCAGTCACCGATCTCCAGCGGACCGTCGCGCCGTTCGAGGTGATCTCCGAGTACACGCCATCGGGGGACCAGCCGAAGGCGATCAAGGAGCTCACGGCGCGGATCAAGGCGGGGGAGAAGGACGTCGTCCTGCTGGGCGCCACGGGCACCGGCAAGTCCGCGACGACGGCCTGGCTCATCGAGCAGGTGCAGCGCCCGACACTCGTCATGGCCCCGAACAAGACGCTCGCGGCGCAGCTGGCCACGGAGTTCCGGGAGCTGCTGCCCAACAACGCCGTCGAGTACTTCGTGTCGTACTACGACTACTACCAGCCCGAGGCGTACATCGCGCAGACGGACACGTACATCGAGAAGGACTCGTCGATCAACGACGAGGTCGAGCGGCTGCGGCACTCGGCCACCAGCTCGCTGCTCACCCGACGGGACGTCATCGTGGTCGCGTCGGTGAGCTGCATCTACGGCCTGGGTACGCCGCAGGAGTACGTCGACCGGATGGTGACCCTGTCCGTCGGCGACCAGGTGGACCGCGACCAGCTGCTGCGCAAGTTCGTGACCATGCAGTACACCCGCAACGACATGGCGTTCACGCGAGGCACGTTCCGCGTGCGGGGCGACACGGTCGAGATCATCCCGGTGTACGAGGAGCTGGCGATCCGGATCGAGTTCTTCGGCGACGAGATCGAGGCGATCGCGACGTTGCACCCGCTCACGGGCGACATCGTGCACTCCGAGCACCAGATGCACATCTTCCCGGCCACCCACTACGTCGCCGGCCCCGAGCGCATGGAGCGCGCGATCCGCGGCATCGAGCTCGAGCTCGAGGAGCGCCTGGCGGAGCTGGAGCGGCAGAACAAGCTGCTCGAGGCCCAGCGGCTGCGCATGCGGACCACCTACGACATCGAGATGATGCGCCAGATCGGCTCGTGCTCCGGCATCGAGAACTACTCGCGGCACATCGACGGGCGCAGCCCAGGGACCGCACCCAACACGCTGATCGACTACTTCCCCGAGGACTTCCTGCTCGTCATCGACGAGTCCCACGTCACGGTCCCGCAGATCGGCGCGATGTTCGAGGGCGACATGTCCCGCAAGCGCGCGCTGGTGGACCACGGCTTCCGGCTGCCCAGCGCCACGGACAACCGGCCGCTGCGGTGGGAGGAGTTCGTCGAGCGGATCGGCCAGACGGTCTACCTGTCGGCCACGCCGGGCAACTACGAGATGTCGATCTCTGACGGGGTGGTCGAGCAGATCATCCGCCCGACCGGGCTGGTCGACCCCCGGGTCGTGGTCAAGCCGACCACCGGCCAGATCGACGACCTGCTGGGTGAGATCCACGACCGGGTCGAGAAGGACGAGCGCGTGCTGGTCACCACGCTCACCAAGAAGATGGCCGAGGACCTGACGGACTACTTCCTGGAGAAGGGCGTCCGCGTGCGCTACCTGCACTCGGAGGTGGACACGCTGCGTCGCGTGGAGCTGCTGCGTGAGCTACGGCTCGGGGAGTACGACGTGCTCGTGGGCATCAACCTGCTGCGCGAGGGGCTGGACCTGCCGGAGGTGTCGCTGGTGGCGATCCTCGACGCGGACAAGGAGGGCTTCCTGCGCTCCGGTCGGTCGCTCATCCAGACCATCGGGCGCGCGGCGCGCAACGTGTCCGGCGAGGTGCACATGTACGCCGACCGGATCACCGACGGGATGGCGCTGGCCATCGAGGAGACCAGCCGCCGGCGGGAGCGCCAGGTCGCCTACAACCTCGAGAACGGCATCGACCCGACGCCGCTGCGCAAGAAGATCGGCGACATCACGGACCTGCTGGCACGCGAGGACGCGGACACCGCCGAGCTGCTCGGAGGAGCGGGCCGGCAGTCCAGCCGCGGCAAGGCCCCGGTGCCTGGGTTCGGGTCGAAGGGCGGACCGCGCGACGAGCGGACGCGCCTGACGGGAGCCGCGGCGGGCGAGCTGGCCGACCTCATCCAGCAGCTGTCGGACCAGATGCACGCCGCGGCGGGCGAGCTCCAGTTCGAGCTGGCAGCGCGTCTGCGGGACGAGATCTCGGGGATGAAGAAGGAGCTCCGGCAGATGCAGGCGGCGACGGCCTGATCCAGCGCGCCGTGGGCACGTCATGTGCCGGACACATGCGTGGCTTATGCTTGCCCACGTTGAAGGGGAGTACCCCACACACGATCCCGTCGTCATCACGGACCCGCTAGCGCGGAGCCCGGTGGGATCGGTCCGCGGCGCAACGGCGTGCGGGCGGGGGAGACCTTCGGTATCGAAGCTTTCCTCGTACCGGAGGTATACCCATGGATGTGTCCGGCTGGGTCTGGGCAGCGACGGCGGTGTTCGTCGTCGGCCTGATCTTCTTCGACTTCTTCGCGCACGTGCGCACGCCGCACGCTCCGACGTTCCAGGAGTCGGCGCGCTGGTCGATCTTCTACGTCGGGCTCGCGCTGGTCTTCGGTGTCGTCATGGGGATGGTCTGGGGGTGGGGCCCGGGCACGGAGTATTTCGCCGGGTACGTCACCGAGAAGAGCCTCTCGGTCGACAACCTGTTCGTCTTCCTCATCATCATGACGAAGTTCGCGGTACCGCGTGAGTACCAGCAGAAGGTGCTCCTGGTCGGTGTGGTGATCGCGCTGATCCTGCGGACGGTCTTCATCCTCGCCGGCGCGGCCGCCATCGAGCAGTTCTCGTGGGTGTTCTACATCTTCGGCGGCTTTCTCGTGTACACGGCGATCAAGCTCGCACGAGAGCACCACGACGCGGAGCACCCGGACCCGCGCGAGGAGCGTGACGGCATCGCCGTGCGCCTCTTCAAGCGTTTGGTGCCGACCGTGGAGGAGTACCACGGCGACCGACTCACGGTGCGGCTCGACGGCAAGCGGTTCTTCACGCCGATGCTCGTCGTCATGGTCGCCATCGGCTCCACGGACGTCCTGTTCGCGCTGGACTCGATCCCCGCGATCTACGGGCTGACGGAGGAGCCGTACATCGTCTTCACGGCGAACGCGTTCGCGCTGCTCGGCCTGCGCCAGCTCTACTTCCTCATCGGCGGACTGCTCGAGCGGCTCATCTACCTGTCGCAGGGTCTCGCCGTCATCCTGGGCTTCATCGGCATCAAGCTGGTGCTCCACGCGTTGCACGTCAACGAGCTGCCCTTCATCAACAACGGCGAACCCGTCGAGTGGGCGCCTGAGATCCCCATCTGGCTGTCCCTCACCGTCATCCTCGGCACGCTCGTCGTGGCCACGGTGCTGAGCCTGCTGAAGACCCGAAGCGACGCGAGCATCGCGTCGAAGACCGAGAGCTGAGGACTACCGCGTGAACGTCGACCCCCTGGTCTGGATCGTCTCCCTCGGGCTGGCCGGTGCGCTGCTCGTGGTCGACGTCGCCATCGTCGGACGCCGTCCGCACGTCCCGACGACGGCCGAGTGCGTGCGCTACCTGACCCTCTACATCGGTCTCGCCGTGCTCTTCGGGATCGGGGTCTGGGTGTCGTCCGGCGCCGAGTACGCGGGTCAGTTCTTCGCGGGCTGGCTGACGGAGTACTCGCTGTCGGTGGACAACCTCTTCGTGTTCCTGCTGATCATGGGCAAGTTCGCGGTGCCGCGCGCGTACCAGCAGACCGCACTGCTCATCGGGATCATCCTGGCGCTGGTGTTCCGTGGCCTGTTCATCTGGGCGGGCGCCGCGGTCATCGACGCGTTCAGCTGGGTGTTCTACCTGTTCGGCGCATTCCTCGTCTACACGGCCTGGAAGGTGGGGCGCGAGGGCGAGGTGGACCCGGACGACGAGTTCCACCCGCCGCTCCTGCTGCGGATCGTGCAGCGGATCTTCCCCGCCACGCCGAACTACCACGGCGTCAAGCTCACGGTGGTCGAGGGCGGCCGCCGGCTCATGACCCCCATGTTCGTGGTGCTGGTCGCGCTGGGCGCCACGGACCTGCTGTTCGCCTTCGACTCGATCCCGGCGATCTTCGGGCTCACCAGCGAGCCGTACCTGGTGCTGATGGCCAACCTGTTCGCCCTGATGGGCCTGCGCCAGCTGTACTTCCTGCTGGGCGACCTGCTGACGCGCCTGGTGTACCTCAACATCGGGCTGGCGGTCCTGCTCGGCTTCATCGGCGTCAAGCTGGTGCTGCACGCCCTGCACGAGAACGAGGTGCCGTTCATCAACGGCGGCGAGCCGGTCGCGTGGGCGCCCGACATCCCGATCTGGCTGTCTCTGACCTCGATCGTCCTGATCCTCGGGGTGACGGCTGTCGCCAGCATCGCCAAGGTGCGCGTCGACGAGCGTCGGGCCGTGGCGGTTCCCGAGGAGGAGCCGGTGGCGGAGCCGACCGACTGACTCCTCAGGCGCTCCAGGGGCCGAGGACGACCTCCCAGCCGCGCACGTCGATCTGCGCCATGGTGGTCTCGGCCATGTTGCCCTCGAACATGTGGATCTCCAGGGGGAAGCCCGTGGGGTCGACCGGGAGCCCGACCTGCACCTGGGGGTCGACCCGGTGCTCCTTGCTCATGCCGACCCTGCGCAGGTCGTCTTCGTCGGCGACCTCGAAGTGCAGCGTGGTCACGTCGTAGAGCACCATCGCCGCCGTCCCGCGCGTGCGGGTCGCGTGGGCCATGCGCCCTCGCCCGCTCAGGGCGGCGTGCAAGGTGTTGACGTGCGGGGACGGCACGCCGATCTCGTCCAGGACGCGCACGGTGTCGGCCTTCGACGTCGGCTCGATCAACCTCGCCAGGACCAGCGCACGAAACGCCTCGTCACCCAAGGCGTCGAACCCCAACCGGGCGTAAGCATCAGCCAGCACCTGCCACAGCCACCGGCTCGAGCTCGACACCACGCGCGCGGCGGGCGTCCCCGCGACCGGCGCGGGCGCCAGACCCAGATCGAGCTCGTCCTGACCCGTGGCGAGCTTCTCCCGAGCCTGCTGCATCAGCAGCGCAAGACCGAGCTCATCATGCGCCGAGCCGACGTGCTCCACGATCCGCCGTACCCCGGACCGCTTCTCCACGATCTGCACCGCCGTCGCTCCCGACGCGGTCTTCACCTTGCGCACGAACGGCGACACATCGTGAGACTACCGGCACCCCTTAGTGCCTCAAATTAACCACTCGCACACCGTTGACGTGGAGTTCTACTCCAAGTTGCCCATCCACCTGTGAGAGTCGGGCCGGATGCGATATTCTGATTTCGATCGAGCGCGCGACGCCAACCAACCTTAAGCTGGGCGGAAAGAAATAGGATCTCGAAAATGGCGTCAGAGAAATCAATCGATACGACAGTTGCGGAAGCCTACGAGCAGCACATGGTGCCGGGCATGTTTCGGCACTGGACGGAGCTCCAGGTGGGGCTCGCTGCACCGAAGGCCGGCGAGCATGTGCTGGATGTCGCATGCGGCACTGGCATCGGCGCAAGGCTCGCGGCGGCATACGTCGGGCCGACGGGCAGGGCCGTTGGCATTGACATCGATCCCGGCGTGATCGAGCTCGCGCGGCAGCTTTCACGCGGCGGTGAGACGCCGATGGAGTGGCATTGTGCGAGCGCGCTGGAGATGCCGCTCGAAAGCGACGTGTTCGATCTCGCGCTGTGTCTGCAGGGGCTGCAGTTCTTTCCGGACCGGCTGAAAGGTTTTGCGGAGATGCGCCGCGTGCTGAAGCCTTCGGGAAGGCTCGTTGCGAGCTTCTGGGGACCGCTGGAATCTAACAAGGGACATCACGTGGTTGTGCAGGGGCTCGAACGGCTCGGGGTCGATGCGGCACCGGCAAAGCGCGCCTGCTCGTTCTCGAATACGGAAGAGATTCGCGCGACGGCCGCGCAGGCTGGCTTCGCAGGCATCGAGCTCAGAACCGAGGAGGGCGTCTCGCAGTTCGGTTCCATACAATCGTTTCTGGAAGGCATGACGCGTGGCTCGCCGTCCACGCGGCATGCGGTAGCGAAACTGTCGGCAGACGCGCGGGAGCGCTTCGTGCGGGACGTGCGCGAGGCGTTGCAGCCTTACGTGATCGACGGCGTGCTGGCGTACCCGATGCGCACCCACGTGCTTGTCGCTCGCGCCCAGGCATCGGATGGGGGCACTGCATGAAGACCGGATTTACAACGACGATCCTGCACTCGGATCTCGAGTTGCCCATCGAACACTTTCCGGTCCACAAGCCGATGCGCGTCGCTGCGGCCTACGGCTACCCCGACGCGGCACGATCTGGCGCGCGTGTTCAAAGGCGAGATGCCGGGTTCTTCGTACGGCCGCCAAGGCAATCCGACGGCGACCGGGCTCGAATCGAAGGTCACCCTGCATCAGCAGCGCCAGACCGAGCTCATCGTGTGCCGAGCCGACGTGCTCCACGATCCGCCGTACCCCGGACCGCTTCTCCACGATCTGCACCGCCGTCGCTCCCGACGCGGTCTTCACCTTGCGCACGAACGGCGACACATCGTGAGACTACCGGCACCCCTTAGTGCCCCAAATTAACCACCCGCACACCGCTGACCTGGAGTTCTACTCCAAGCGGCCTGTCCACCTGTGAGAGTCAGGTCGGGGGAGTCGGCGCTGAAGACGAGCAGGGCGCCGGGCTCGCCGTCCGTGAACGGCCCGCAGCCGAGGAGCGCGCCGTGCTCGACCAGCGAGGCCAGGTACGCGCGGTGCTCCGGGCGCACGCGGTCGCGCACGTCCGTGCGCTCGTCGTAGGTGTAGCGGACGGCATAGGGGGGCATGGCGTCATCCTGCCCGAGCCGGTGGCAGAGTGCTGACATGGCACGGAACATGCGCACGCTGCTCACCGAGGACCTGCTGAGCCGCATCCACGAGCGCGCTCCGGCGCACGATCGCGACAACACCTTCCCGCACGAGGACCTGGCCGAGCTCGCGGCGGCCGGGTACCTGCAGGCCTTCGTCCCCGTACGGCTGGGCGGAGCCGGCCTGACGCTCGAGGAGGTGGCGCGCGAGCAGGTCCGGCTGGCTGCGGCTGCGCCGGCGACCGCCCTGGCCGCGAACATGCACCTCGTCGTCACGGGACTGGCCGCCCTCCTAGTCGGTCGGGGGGACGACTCCGTGGAGTTCATCCTGCGCGACGCGGCCGCCGGTGAGATCTTCGCGTTCGGCAACTCCGAGGCGGGCAACGACCTGGTGATGTTCGGTTCGCGGACCCGCGCCGAGCGGGGGCCCGACGGCGCGTACCGGTACACGGGGCGGAAGATCTTCACGTCGCTGTCCCCGGTGTGGACGCGGCTGGCCACGTTCGGGCTCGACGACTCGGACCCCGACGACCCGCGGCTGGTGCACGGCGTCGTGTCCCGCGCCGACGGCGGCGTCGAGACCCTCGACGACTGGGACACGCTCGGGATGCGCGCGACGCAGTCGGCGACGACCGTCCTCGACGGGGCGCTCGCGCCCGCGGACCGGGTGTACCGCTCGCTGCCGCCGGGTCCGAGCGCCGACCCGTTCGTGTTCGCCCTGTTCGCCGTGTTCGAGATCCTGCTCGGCGCCGTGTACACCGGCATCGGCCGGCGGGCCGTCGAGCTGGGCGTGGCGGCCGCACGGCGACGGACGTCGATGAAGCACGACGGCCGCTCCTACGCGCAGGACCCCGACATCCGCTGGCGCATCGCGGACGCGGTGCTGGCGCAGGACGGCGCGGAGCTCCAGGTGTTCGCCCTCGCCCGCGACGTCGACGAGCAGGCGGACCACGGCGCGCGCTGGTTCGCCCAGCTGGTGGGGCTCAAGGTCCGCGCCACCGAGTCGGCGCGCGTGGTCGTGGACAACGCGATCCGCGTCTCCGGCGGAGGGTCCTACTTCTCGGGGAGTGAGCTCGGGCGGTTGTACCGCGACGTGCTCGCCGGGATGTTCCACCCATCCGACGACGAGTCGGCGCACGCGACGCTCGCGACCTCGGTGCTGGGACCGCCGGAGGCCTGACATGGAGCTGCCGGACGTGCTGGACCTGCCCGGAGCACGGCTGCGCGCGCTGCGGGAGGAGGATTGGGCACTCGACCACGCCCTCTCCCGCGTCGCGGACGTGCCGCAGTGGACCTACTACCCCGCGGACGTCAGCGTGGACGAGGCGCGCGAGCGGGTGGCCCGGAACCTGACCCAGCGTGCAGAGGGCCGCGGCGGGCGGTTCGTCGTCGAGCGGGCGGGGGAGGCGGTCGGCACGATCGGGCTGGGGCTGCGCACCGACGGCCCGCACCTCTACTACGCGTTCCTTCCCGCGGGCCGTGGGCTCGGGCTGGCCACGGAGGCGGTCCGCGTGCTCTCGCAGTGGGCCCTGGAGCACGGTGCCGACGTCGTGCACGCCCGGACGATGGTCGGAAACATGGCGAGCGAGCGGGTGCTCGAGCGGGCGTCGTTCCGTCGTGGTCCACTCGAGGTGGAGCCCGACGGCGTGTCGGTGATCCGCTGGTCGTGCGGGGTGAACTCACAACCTACTCTCAAGTAACTTACGCACCCGTAGGTTACGATCGGGGGATGACGACCGTGGGACCCAGCCGACCGAACGCCGCCTCGACGGGTGCTCCGCGGGACGTCGCGATCCCCGACGAGCCGCTCACCGCGGCGCTCGACCGAGCAGCCCAGCAGTGGCCCGCGCGGACGGCCGTGGACTTCCTCGGAGCGCCTACGACGTACGCGGAGCTGGACGACGCCGTCGCCCGGGGCGCGCAGGTGCTGCTCGACCTCGGCGTCCGGGCGGGGGACCGCGTCGCCCTGGTGATGCCGAACTGCACCGGGCACGTGATCGCCTTCTACGCGGCGCTCCGCATCGGCGCCGTCGTCGTCGAGCACAACCCCACCTACTCGGCGGGCGAGCTCGCGCACCAGCTGGCCGACTCGGGGGCCGTCGTCGCGCTCGTGTGGGAGAAGGCCGTGCCGCGCGTCCTCGAGACGCTGGCGCGGACGTCGCTCAAGGCCGTCGTCGCCGTCGACCTGTCCGCCGACCTGCCCCGGGGCAAGCAGCTCGCCCTGCGCCTGCCGCTGCCGAGCGCCCGCCGAGCCCGCCACGCCATGTGCGGCAAGGTGCCGCCGGCCTTTCCGATGTGGCACCGGCTCATCGCCAAGTCCGCACCCCTCGACCCGGCGCACCCGACGCCGTCGTCGTCGGACGTCGCGCTGCTCCAGTACACCGGTGGCACCACGGGAACCCCCAAGGGCGCCATGCTGACGCACCGCAACCTGGTGGCGAACGCGGTGCAGGGTCACGCCTGGACCGGCGTGGAGCCCGGCACCGACGTCGTCTACGGGGTGCTGCCGTTCTTCCACGCCTTCGGACTCACCCTCTGCCTGAGCTACGCGATGCGGGTCGGCGCGACGCTCGTCGCCTTCCCGTCGTTCGATCCCGCGATGGTCCTGGCCGCCCAGAAGCGGCTCCCGGGGACGTTCCTTCCGGCCGTGCCGCCGATGCTCGACCGGCTGGCCGTCGCGGCCGCGGCGGCGGGAGCGGACCTCACGTCCTTCCGGTACGCGATCTCCGGTGCGATGGCGCTGCCGGCGGCGACCGCGCAGAAGTGGGAGGACGTGACCGGCGGACTGGTCGTCGAGGGGTACGGCATGACCGAGACGTCGCCCGTCGCGCTGGGCAACCCATTGACGGACGCGCGCCGCCCCGGCACCCTCGGCCTGCCGTTCCCGAGCACGAGCATCCGGGTCGTGGACCCCACCGACGTCACCCGCGAGGTCGAGCCGGGGGAGCGTGGGGAGCTGCTGATCCAGGGCCCGCAGGTGTTCGCCGGCTACTGGGGTCGGCCCGACGAGACCGCGGAGCAGCTGCTCGACGACGGCTGGCTGCGGACCGGTGACATCGTCACCGTCGACGAGACCGGGTGGGTCGTGCTGGTGGACCGCATCAAGGAGGTCATCGTCAGCGGCGGCTTCAAGGTCTACCCCTCGCAGGTCGAGGACCACCTGCGCGGCATGCCCGGTGTGGCGGACGTCGCAGTGGTTGGGGTCCCCGGGGGCGATCTCGGCGAGACGGTGGTCGCCGCCGTCGTGCTCGAGCCCGGCGCCCGCGGGATCGACCTGGACGCCGTCCGCGCGTGGGGCGAGCGTCATCTGGCGCGGTACGCGCTCCCGCGCCGGCTGGTGGTCCTCGACGAGCTGCCGCGGTCGCAGGTCGGCAAGGTGCTCCGACGCGTCGTGCGGGAGTCGGTGCTCGCCGGCTGACGGGTCACCAGCCGCGGGTGCGCCACTCCTGGAGGTGGGGGCGTTCCGCACCGAGCGTGGTGTCGGCACCGTGGCCGGGGTAGACCCAGGTGTCGTCGTCGAACCGCTCGAACACTCGGACGACCACGTCACCGTAGAGCTGGTCGAACGCCTCCGGGCTCGTCGTCCGGCCGACGCCGCCCGGGAAGAGGGAGTCCCCGGTGAACAGGTGCGTGCGCCCGCCGGGCTCGACGTAGGCGAGCGCGATCGACCCGGGGGTGTGGCCGCGCAGCGCGATGACGTGCAGGACGAGGTGACCCACGTGCAGGACGTCGCCGTCGTGCAGGCGCCGGGCGACCGGGACGTCGGTCGCCTCCGAGACTGCCGTGGCGTCCTCAGCACCCGACGCGGACGAGGCGCCGGTGACGGCCACGAGCGACTCGAGCGCGCGGAGGTGGTCGGGGTGGCGGTGGGTGGTGACGATGGTGTCGAGCGTCGACGATCCCTCGCGGACCAGCTCGAGCAGCCGGTCCGGCTCGTCCGCCGCGTCCACGAGGAGCTGCGCCCCGTCGGCGCGGCAGGTCAGCAGGTAGGTGTTGTTGTCCATCGGGCCGACGGCGACCTTGCGGATCTCGACCTCGTCGAGCACGCGGAGGGCGGTCGGCCCGCCCGCCCGCACGTCGCCGGTGTACGTCACGGCGACCTCCTCTCGAGCGCCTTGTCGTGGCTGTGCACCGCGCGCACGAGGGCCAGGTGCGACAGGGCCTGCGGAAGGTTGCCGGCCATCCTGCGTCCGACCGGGTCGTACTGCTCGGCCAGCAGGCCGACGTCGTTGCTCAGCCCGACGAGGATGTCCAGCACCTTCGTCGACCCGTCGACGTCGTCCGTGCGGGCGAGTGCGTCCGCGAGCCAGAAGGAGCACGCCAGGAACGCGTGCTCGTCTCCTGCGACGCCGTCGTCGGTCCGCTCGGTGCGGTAGCGGCGCAGGAGTCCCGGCGCGACCTCCAGCTCGTCCCGGATGGCAGCGAGCGTGGACAGGATGCGCGGGTCGTCGGACGGGAGGAAGTCGACCTGTGCGAGCTGGAGCAGCGACGCGTCCGTGTGCTCGGCGTCGTAGGACTGCACGAAGGTCCCGCGGTCGGCGTTCCAGCCGTGCGTGAGCACGTCCGCGTGGATCGCGTCCCGCTCGGCGCGCCAGCGCTCGACCGGCCCGTCGAGCCCGTGCTTCTCGACCGCACGCACCGCGCGGTCGACCGCGGCCCACGCCATGACCTTCGAGTGCGTGAAGTGCCGCGGCTCGCCGCGGACCTCCCAGATGCCGCGGTCGGGCTCGCGCCACCGACCGATCAGGTCCTCGACGAGGTGGCGCTGGAGCGACCACGAGTCGGCGGTCTCCTGCAGCCCGGCGGAGCGCGCCAGCTCGAGGGCGCACATCACCTCTCCCAGCACGTCGTTCTGCACCTGTCCGACGGCGGCGTTCCCCACCCGGACCGGACGCGATCCCGCGTAGCCCGTGAGGTGGTCGAGCTCGGTCTCGGGCAGGTACCGACCGCCGTCGACGCGGTACATGATCTGGAGGTCGGCAGGGTTGCCCGCGACGGCGCGCAGGAGCCAGTCACGCCACTCCGTCGCCTCCTCGCGGTAGCCGTGCTCGAGCAGGGCCTCGAGCGTCATCGCCGCGTCCCGCAGCCAGCAGTACCGGTAGTCCCAGTTGCGCTCGCCGCCGAAGTCCTCCGGCAGGGAGGTCGTGGCGGCTGCGACGATCCCTCCGGTCTCGTGGTCCGTGAGCAGGCGAAGAACCAGCAGCGAGCGGACGACGGCCTCGCGGTAGGAGCCCTGGTAGGCACAGCTGCGAGCCCACAGACCCCACTCGATCCGGGTGGAGTCGATCCGGTCCTCGATGGTCTGCCGGGGCACCACGGGATCCCACGAGCGGGTCCACGTCAGCGCCAGCTCGACCGCTTCGCCCTCCTCCAGCGTGAACCGGTCCGCGTGCCGGTGGTCCGCAGGGACGGGGAGGCGGTCGCCGCGCAGGAGCAGGGAGTCCGGCCCCGCGATCGCGCGGATCGCCTCGTTCCCGTCCTCGTCGGTGAGGCGGCGGACCCACGGGACGACCGCGCCGTAGCCGAACCGGACCACCCACTCGTGCTCGACCTCGACCGTCCCCCGGGTGCACGCCAGCCGGCGGACCAGGTCGGACCGGCCGTCGTTCAGCGGCATCGTCTCCAGCACCACCGCGGTGCCGTCCAGGGTCTCGTACGTGGTCTCGAGCACGAACGAGTCGTCGAGGTAGCGCCGGGTCACGGACGTGGCATCCCGGACCGTCAGGAGCCACCGCCCGTTGTCCGAGGTGCCCAGCAGGCGGGCAAACGCTGCCGCCGAGTCGAACGTCGGCAGGCACATCCAGTCGATCGAGCCGCGCAGCGAGACGAGGGCGGCCGTCCTGCCGTCACCGAGGACGGCGTAGTCCTCGATAGGCACCAGCGGGGGGTCGACGACGGCGTCGGGTCTGTCCACGAGGTGAGCATGGCGCGGCTGCGGGGGAGTGGCACGTCGGCGGCACTGTGGTTCCGCTCACGTCGAACAGATGTGCGATTGTCGGTGGGGCCACGTAGACTCCCCGCCGTGAACGAACGACTGGTGGTGCAGGGCGCCCGCGAGCACAACCTTCGGAACGTCGACCTCGATCTCCCGCGTGACAAGCTCATCGTGTTCACCGGTCTGTCCGGTTCCGGGAAGTCGTCGCTGGCCTTCGACACCATCTTCGCGGAGGGGCAGCGGCGGTACGTCGAGTCGCTCTCCGCGTACGCGCGGCAGTTCCTCGGGCAGATGGACAAGCCCGACGTCGACTTCATCGAGGGTCTGTCCCCGGCGGTGTCGATCGACCAGAAGTCCACCAACCGGAACCCGCGGTCCACCGTCGGCACGATCACGGAGGTCTACGACTACCTGCGCCTGCTGTTCGCCCGCGCCGGCACGCAGTACTGCCCGGTCTGCGGTGAGCGGGTCACCGCCCAGACGCCGCAGCAGATCGTCGACCGGCTGCTGGAGCTGCCCGAGGGCACGCGGTACCAGGTGCTCGCCCCGGTGGTCCGCGGCCGCAAGGGGGAGTACGCCGACCTCTTCAAGGAGCTCCAGAGCAAGGGCTTCGCGCGCGCCCGCGTCGACGGCGAGGTCGTCCAGCTCACCGAGCCTCCCGCGCTCGAGAAGAAGCTCAAGCACGACATCGAGGTGGTCATCGACCGCCTGGTCGCCCGCGAGGGCGTCCAGCGGCGGCTCACCGACTCCGTCGAGACCGCCCTCGGCCTGGCCGGTGGGCTGCTCGTCGTCGAGCTGGTGGATGCCGACATCGACGACCTCACGCGCGAGCGACGCTTCTCGGAGCACCGCGCCTGCCCGAACGACCACGTGCTCACGCTCGACGAGATCGAGCCCCGCACGTTCTCGTTCAACGCCCCGTACGGCGCGTGCCCGGAGTGCACCGGCATCGGGTCGCGGCTCGAGGTGGACCCGGACCTCGTGGTTCCCGACGAGGACCTCTCGCTCGACGACGGAGCCGTCGCCCCGTGGTCGCAGATCTCCAGCGAGTACTTCGGTCGGGTGCTCAGCGCGCTCGCCTCAGACATGGGCTTCTCTACGTCCGTGCCGTGGCGGGCGCTGCCGCAGCGGGCCAAGGACGCGGTGCTGCACGGCCAGAACCACGAGGTGAAGGTCCGGTACAAGAACCGCTGGGGCCGTGAGCGCCAGTACTCGACGGGCTTCGAGGGCGTCATCACGTTCCTCGAGCGCCGGCACAACGAGACGGACTCGGACTGGAGCAAGGAGAAGTACGAGGCCTACATGCGCGAGGTCCCGTGCCCGGTGTGCGAGGGTGCGCGGCTCAAGCCCGAGGTGCTCGCGGTCAAGGTCGGCGGCAAGTCGATCGCCGAGGTCTGCACCCTGCCCATCCGGGAGGCCCGCGAGTTCCTCGACGGGCTCCAGCTCGGCGAGCGGGAGAAGGCGATCGCCGCGCAGGTGCTCAAAGAGATCCAGGCGCGCCTCGGCTTCCTGCTCGACGTGGGACTCGACTACCTCTCCCTGACCCGCCCGGCCGCGACGCTGTCCGGTGGCGAGGCGCAGCGCATCCGGTTGGCCACCCAGATCGGCTCCGGCCTGGTGGGCGTGCTCTACGTCCTCGACGAGCCGAGCATCGGTCTGCACCAGCGGGACAACCGCCGCCTGATCGACACGCTCACGCGCCTGCGGGACCTCGGCAACACGCTGATCGTGGTCGAGCACGACGAGGACACCATCCGCACGGCGGACTGGATCGTCGACATCGGCCCGGGGGCGGGCGAGCACGGCGGCCGCGTGGTGCACTCCGGAGACCTCGCGGGCCTGCTGGCGTCGGCCGAGTCCGTGACCGGTGCGTACCTGTCCGGGCGCCGCTCGATCCCGATGCCGCCGCTGCGCCGGCCGGTCGACACCAAGCGTCAGCTCACGGTGGTCAACGCGCACGAGCACAACCTCCAGGGGATCGACGTCTCGTTCCCGCTCGGTGTGCTCACCGCCGTGACCGGCGTGTCCGGCTCGGGCAAGTCCACGCTGGTCAACGCGATCCTCTACACGGTGCTCGCCAACGAGCTCAACGGAGCGCGCCAGGTGGCGGGCCGGCACAAGCGCGTGACCGGCCTGGAGCACCTGGACAAGGTCGTGCACGTGGACCAGGGCCCCATCGGCCGCACGCCGCGCTCCAACCCGGCCACGTACACCGGGGTGTGGGACCACGTCCGCCGGCTGTTCGCGGAGACCACCGAGGCCAAGGTCCGCGGCTACGCCCCCGGCCGGTTCTCGTTCAACGTCAAGGGCGGCCGCTGCGAGGCGTGCTCCGGCGACGGCACCCTGAAGATCGAGATGAACTTCCTCCCGGACGTCTACGTCCCCTGCGAGGTCTGCCACGGCGCCCGGTACAACCGCGAGACGCTCGAGGTGCACTTCAAGGGCAAGACGGTGGCCGACGTGCTCAACATGCCGATCGAGGAGGCCGCCGAGTTCTTCGCCGCCGTCCCCGCGATCTCGCGGCACCTGCGCACGCTGGTGGACGTTGGCCTCGGGTACGTCCGGCTGGGTCAGCCGGCGCCGACGCTCTCCGGGGGCGAGGCGCAGCGCGTCAAGCTCGCCGCGGAGCTCCAGCGCCGCTCCACGGGCCGGACGATCTACGTGCTCGACGAGCCGACCACGGGCCTGCACTTCGAGGACATCCGCAAGCTGCTCGGGGTGCTCCAGTCGCTGGTCGACAAGGGGAACTCGGTCATCGTGATCGAGCACAACCTGGACGTCATCAAGAACGCCGACTGGGTGATCGACATGGGTCCTGAGGGCGGCAGCGGCGGCGGGCTCGTCATCGCCGAGGGCACTCCGGAGCACATCGCCTCGGTCGAGGCGAGCCACACGGGACGGTTCCTGGCCGAGGTGCTGGAGCCCGTCGCGACTCCGGTGAAGCGACGCGCCGTCAAGCAGCGCGTCCCGGCGTGACGCGACCGGTGCAGCGGCTCGGCTACGTCCTGAAGCCGCGCTGTTGAGCCCGCGTCGGCCGTGAGCGGCTCAGTGCGAGACGGTCTGCGCCATGCGCACCGGCACGGGCTCGTGCCGCACGGGGAAGTTCACGGAGCGCGAGATGAAGCAGTGCTCGTGGGCCTGGTGATGGATCCCGGCGAGCACGTCGTCGGTGATCGCCGCGCCCGTGGGCAGGTGCGCGCCCGCGGCCACCGTCACGCGCGGCCGCAGGACGACCTCGCGGAACTGGCCCTGACCGGCGGCCTCGATGCGCATCGTCCCGACGGCCTGGTCCTCGTAGGCGACGACGGTCACGCCCGCCGCGGACGCGAGGTGCAGGAACCAGAGCATGTGGCACTGAGCCAGCGCGCTGACCAGCAGCTCCTCCGGGTTGAACCGCGACGGGTCCCCGCGGAAGGCGGTGTCGGACGACCCCAGCAGGGGCGGCTTCGACCCGATCCGCACCTCGTGGTCGCGGCTGTACGCGGTGTAGCTCGAGGTGCCGGTCCGGCCGGCGCCGGTCCAGGTGACGTCGACGGAGTACGTGTGCAGGGGGCCCATCAGCCCACGGTAGCGGTCCTGTCGTTCGGTGACGTGGGTGCTGCGAACTACGCTCGACCGCATGGCTGATCCCGCCACGTACCGTCCCGCACCGGGAGAGATCCCGGACTCGCCGGGCGTCTACCGCTTCCGTGACGAGCACGGCCGAGTCATCTACGTCGGCAAGGCCAAGAGCCTGCGGTCGCGCCTGTCCAGCTACTTCCAGGACCTGTCCGGGCTGCACCAGCGCACCCGGCAGATGGTGACCACGGCGGCCTCCGTGCAGTGGACGGTGGTCGGGACCGAGGTCGAGGCGCTGGCGCTGGAGTACTCCTGGATCAAGGAGTTCGACCCGCGGTTCAACGTCAAGTACCGCGACGACAAGTCGTACCCGTACCTGGCCGTGACGCTGGCCGACGAGTTCCCCCGCATCCAGGTGATGCGGGGCGCCAAGCGCAAGGGCACGCGCTACTTCGGCCCGTACGCGCACGCCTGGGCCATCCGGGAGACGGTCGACCTGCTGCTGCGGGTGTTCCCGGTCCGCACCTGCTCGGCGGGCGTGTTCAAGCGCGCGCACCAGCAGGGTCGGCCGTGCCTGCTGGGGTACATCGACAAGTGCTCGGCGCCGTGCGTCGGCCGCATCTCGCCGGACGACCACCAGCAGCTGGCGCAGGACTTCTGCGACTTCATGGCGGGCGACACCGCGAAGTTCACGCGCCGGCTGACGGCGCGCATGAAGGAGGCGGCGGCGGAGCTGGACTACGAGCGCGCCGCGCGGCTGCGGGACGACATCGCGACCCTGGAGCGGGCCACCGAGAAGAACGCGGTGGTGCTGGCAGACGGCACCGACGCCGACATCTTCGCGCTCTCGGGCGACGAGCTCGAGGCGGCAGTCCAGGTGTTCCACGTGCGCGACGGCCGGATCCGGGGCCAGCGCGGCTGGGTCGTGGAGAAGGTCGAGGACGTCACCGACGCGGAGCTCGTGGAGCACCTGCTCCAGCAGATCTACGGGAGCGAGGCGGAAGCGAGCGGCCGTGCTGAGGGATCGGGCGCGGGCTCGTCGGCGGTCCCGCGCGAGGTGCTCGTCCCGGTGCTGCCACCCGACGTCGAGCAGGTGCAGGCCTGGCTGACCGGGCTGCGCGGCAGCAAGGTGTCGGTCCGGATCCCGCAGCGGGGAGACAAGCGGGAGCTCGCGGCGACGGTGCGCCGGAACGCCGAGCACGCGCTCGTCCTGCACCGGACCCGCCGCGCGGGGGACCTGACGACGAGGAGCCAGGCGCTCCAGGAGATCCAGGAGGCGCTCGACCTCCCGTCGGCCCCCCTGCGGATCGAGTGCTACGACGTCTCGCACAACCAGGGCACGTACCAGTCGGCGTCGATGGTGGTGTTCGAGGACGGCCTCGCCCGCAAGAGCGAGTACCGCCTGTTCACCATCCGCGGCCCTGAGGGGCAGGGCGCCCGCGACGACACCGCGGCGATGCACGAGGTCATCACGCGACGCTTCCGCCGCTACCTGGCCGACCGTGCGGACGCGCGGGACATCGAGCTCGGTACCGGTGAGGACGACGACGGCCTGCCGCTGCGGTCGGGACCCATCGACGAGGTCACGGGCAAGCCGGTCCGGTTCGCGTACCCGCCCAACCTCATCGTCGTCGACGGCGGCCCACCCCAGGTCGCCGCAGCCGCGGCCGCGATGGCGGAGCTCGGCATCGACGACGTCGCGCTCGTCGGGCTGGCCAAGCGGCTGGAGGAGGTCTGGCTGCCGGGCGAGGCGTACCCCGTGATCCTCCAGCGCAGCTCGGAGGGCCTCTACCTGCTCCAGCGGCTGCGCGACGAGGCCCACCGGTTCGCCATCACGGCGCACCGCAAGCGTCGGAGCAAGGGCATGACGACGTCCGTCCTGGACGGGGTGCCCGGGCTCGGGCCGGCGCGGCAGGCGGCGCTGCTGCGCCACTTCGGATCGGTCAAGCGGCTGCGGGCGGCCTCGGTCGAGGAGATCGCCTCGGTGCAGGGGATGGGGGACCGCACGGCGGCGGCGGTCGTCGCCGCGCTGGCGTCCCCGGGAGTGGCGTCGGACCAGGTCGCCGAGTCGGCTGGCATGCTGGAGGCATGAGCGACGAGCCTTCGCCGATCACGGTGCCCGCCGGGATCCCCGCCCTCGAGGCGGCCACCGAGGCGCCCCACCTGAGCCAGCCGCAGGTCCTGATCATCACCGGCATGTCGGGGGCCGGCCGCACGCGAGCCGCCGCCGTCCTGGAGGACCTCGACTGGTACGTGATCGACAACCTTCCGGCGCAGATGCTCACGCACCTGGTCGGGATGCTCACCAGCGGACCGGCCGGCGCGGGTGCGCAGCGGCTCGCCGCCGTGATCGACGTGCGCGGCCGCGAGTTCTTCCGCGACCTGTCGCCGGTGCTCCAGGGCCTGCGCGAGTCCGGGGTCGAGTACCGGATCCTGTTCCTCGACGCCTCCGACGAGGTGCTGGTCCGGCGGTTCGAGCAGGTCCGGCGCCCGCACCCGCTCCAGGGTCAGGGTCGGATCCTCGACGGCATCGCGGAGGAGCGCGCGATCCTCTCGGACCTGCGCGAGCGCGCCGACACGCTCATCGACACCTCGGAGCTCAACGTGCACGACCTCGCCCGCGAGGTGCGGTCGGTCGTGGCCAGCGGCGCCGAGGACGTGCTGCGGATCTCCGTCGTCTCGTTCGGGTTCAAGTACGGGCTGCCCCTGGACGCCGACCACGTGGTGGACATGCGGTTCCTGTCCAACCCGTACTGGATAACCGAGCTGCGGCACCTCACGGGCCGTGACGCTCCGGTCCGGGACTACGTGCTGGGTCTGCCGGGCGCCATCACGTTCGTCGACCGGTACGTCGACGCGCTCGAGCCGGTGCTCGCCGGCTACCTGCACGAGGAGAAGCGGTACGTGACGATCGCCGTGGGGTGCACGGGCGGCAAGCACCGTTCGGTGGCCGTGAGCGAGGCCATCGCCGCGAGGTTGCGGGACCGGGGACATCTCGTCGCCGTGACGGCCCGCGACCTCGGCAAGGAATGAGGGCGGCCGCCCCGGCCGTCGTCGCACTCGGTGGTGGCCACGGCCTCTCGGCGTCCCTGTCCGCACTGCGCCTGATGACCGACCGGATCACCGCGGTGGTCACGGTCGCCGACGACGGCGGCTCCTCCGGGAGGCTCCGCGACGAGCTCGGCGTCCTGCCGCCCGGGGACCTGCGGATGGCCCTGGCCGCCCTGTGCGACGAGTCCGACTGGGGCAGGACCTGGCGCGACGTGCTCCAGCACCGGTTCAGCTCCACCGGGGACCTGGACCAGCACGCGGTCGGCAATCTGCTCATCGTGGCGCTCTGGGAGCTGCTGGGGGACACCGTCGAGGGCCTCGACTGGGTGGGCCGGCTGCTGGGCGCGCGGGGCCGGGTGCTGCCGATGTCGTCGGTGCCGCTGCTCATCGAGGCCGACGTGGTCGACCGGGCCGGTGCCACGAGCCGCGTGGTCGGCCAGAGCGCGGTGGCGGCGACCACGGGGACCGTCGCCCAGGTCCGGCTCGAACCGGCGGACCCGCCGGCCTGCCCGGAGGCCGTCGCGGCGATCGAGGCGGCCGACTGGGTCATCCTCGGCCCCGGGTCCTGGTACACGTCCGTGCTGCCGCACCTGCTGGTCCCCGGCCTCAAGGACGCCCTGCACCGGACGGCGGCCCGCACGATCGTCACGCTCAACCTGGCGTCGGGTGAATCGGGGGAGACCGCCGGGATGCGCGCCGAGCAGTACCTGGACGTGCTGCGGTCGCACGCGCCGGACCTGCGGGTCGACGCGGTCGTCGCGGACCCGACGGCCGTCGAGGACGTGTCGGCGCTGGCCGCCCGCACCGCGGACCTGGGCGCGCGTCTGCTCCTGCGCCAGGTCAGCCGCGGTGACGGGACCGCAAGGCACGACCCGCTGCGCCTCGCCGGCGCGTACTCGGACGTGGTCGAGGGGTTCCTCGGCGACGTCGGCACGCGCGAGAACCCACCCGAGTAGGTGACGGGACCGGTCCCGGACACGCGTCTTGCAATGGCAGGATGCACCCCATGGCGTTGACGGCACAGGTGAAGGACGAGCTCGCCCGGCTGAAGGTGGACAAGACGTCCTCACGGAAGGCCGAGGTCTCGGCCACCCTGAGGTTCGCGGGGGGCCTGCACATCATCTCCGGTCGGATCGTCATCGAGGCGGAGCTCGACACGGGCATCGCGGCTCGTCGGCTCCGGCAGGCGATCTCCGAGGTGTACGGGCACGAGAGCGAGATCATCGTCGTCTCCGGCGGTGGCCTGCGCCGGGGGAGCCGGTACGTGGTCCGCGTGGTCAAGGACGGCGAGTCCCTGGCGCGCCAGACGGGCCTCCTGGACAACCGCGGCCGACCGGTCCGCGGACTGCCGCCGCAGGTGGTGTCGGCCGGGGTCGCGGAGGCGGAGTCCGCCTGGCGCGGCGCGTTCCTCGCGCACGGCTCGCTCACCGAGCCCGGCCGGTCGTCGGCCCTCGAGGTCACGTGCCCCGGTCCGGAGGCGGCGCTCGCCCTGGTCGGCGCGGCTCGACGCCTGGGCATCGCCGCCAAGGCGCGCGAGGTGCGCGGGATCGACCGGGTCGTGATCCGGGACGGCGACGCGATCAGCGCGATGCTCGCCCGGCTCGGTGCGCACGAGACCATGCTGGTCTGGGAGGAGCGCCGCGTCCGGCGCGAGGTCCGCGGCACGGCCAACCGGCTGGCCAACTTCGACGACGCCAACCTGCGACGGTCCGCCCGCGCGGCGGTGGCGGCCGGTGCGCGTGTCGAGCGGGCGTTCGAGATCCTCGGCGACGAGCTCCCGGAGCACCTGCGCGAGGCCGGCGAGCTGCGCCTGGCGCACAAGGAGGCGTCCCTCGAGGAGCTCGGCAAGCTCGCCGTGCCGACCCTCACCAAGGACGCCGTGGCCGGCCGGATCCGCAGGCTGCTGGCCACCGCCGACAAGCGCGCGGCCGAGCTGGGCATCCCCGACACCGAGGCCGGCCTCAGCCCGGACCTGCTCGACCTCTGACGTCCCGCCTGACCTGGGGCATCATGGCCGGTGGCGTCTCATCAGGGACCTTCGTCACCGCGTGAGCCTGGTCACTGGTATAGGGTTCATGTCATCCGAACGTCACACGACGGTCATGTGTTGGGCACGAGAATTCGCCTATGCCGCCGACGTCCGGAGCGCACAGCGGCGTGCGTGACCCCATCACCAAAATGTGTGCGCCGGCCCCTCGTCGGCGCTGCCGAGGAGGGCAAGTGACCATCCGCGTCGGTATCAACGGCTTCGGCCGTATCGGGCGTAACTTCTACCGGGCCATCCTGGCTTCCGGTGCCGACATCGAGATCGTCGGCGTGAACGACCTCACGGACAACAAGACGCTCGCGCACCTGCTCAAGTACGACACCGTGCTGGGCCGGTTCCCGTTGAGCGTCGACTTCGACGACGAGAACATCATCGTCGACGGCAAGAAGATCCGTGCGCTCGAAGAGCGGGACCCGGCGAAGCTGCCGTGGGCCGAGCTCGGTGCGGACATCGTCATCGAGTCGACCGGCTTCTTCACGGACGCCACCAAGGCCAAGGCCCACCTCGAGGCCGGCGCCAAGAAGGTCATCATCTCCGCCCCGGCGAAGAACGAGGACGGCACGTTCGTCGTCGGTGTCAACCACACCGACTACGACGCCGCGACGCAGCACATCATCTCCAACGCGTCGTGCACCACGAACTGCCTCGCCCCGGTGGCCAAGGCGCTCAACGACTCGATCGGCATCGAGCGTGGTCTCATGACCACGATCCACGCCTACACGGGTGACCAGAACCTGCAGGACGGCCCCCACAAGGACCTCCGTCGTGCGCGCGCCGCGGCGCAGAACATCGTCCCGACCTCGACCGGTGCGGCCAAGGCCGTGGCGCTCGTGCTCCCGGAGCTCAAGGGCAAGCTCGACGGCTTCGCGCTGCGCGTCCCCGTCATCACGGGCTCGGCCACGGACCTGACGTTCACGGCCTCGCGTGAGGTCACCGTCGAGGAGGTCAACGCTGCGGTCAAGGCCGCCGCCGACGGCCCGCTCAAGGGCATCCTCGAGTACGTCGAGGACGAGATCGTGTCGAGCGACATCGTCACCAACCCGCACCAGAGCATCTTCGACTCCAAGCTCACCAAGGTGAGCGGCGACCTGGTCAAGATCATCGCCTGGTACGACAACGAGTGGGGCTACTCGAACAGCCTCGTCGCCCTCACGTCGTACGTCGGCGAGCGTCTCTGACGCTCACGTCGTCCCACGAGTGACGGTCATGCGTCCGCGTGCGCCCCGGCCCCTCGGCCCCGGCGCACGCGGACGCAGCCATGTCTGCCCCCGCTCGATCGAAGGTAGGAACCCATGAAGACCATCGAGGACCTCGGTGACCTGCGCGGCAAGCGCGTCCTGGTCCGCTCCGACTTCAACGTGCCGCTCGACGGCACGACCATCACGGACGACGGCCGCGTCCGCGCGGCGCTCCCGACGCTCCAGGCGCTCCTGTCCGCCGGTGCGCGCGTCGTCGTGATGGCGCACCTCGGCCGCCCCAAGGGTGCGCCCGAGGACAAGTACTCGCTCAAGCCCGTCGCGGACCGGCTCTCGGAGCTGCTCGGCCAGCCGGTCGCGCTGGCGACCGACGTCGTCGGCGACTCGGCGAAGGCGACCGTCGCCGCGCTGAAAGACGGCGAGATCGCTCTGCTCGAGAACATCCGGTTCGACGCGCGCGAGACGTCCAAGGTCGACGCCGAGCGCGCCGAGCTGGCCGGCGAGCTCGCCGCGCTGGCCGATGTCTTCGTCTCCGACGGCTTCGGCGTCGTGCACCGCAAGCAGGCGTCCGTGTACGACGTCGCGCTGGTGCTCCCGCACGCGGTCGGCAAGCTCGTCCTCAAGGAGGTCGCCTCGCTGCGCAAGGCGACCGACGACCCGGCGCGCCCGTACGTGGTCGTGCTCGGCGGCTCCAAGGTGTCGGACAAGCTCGGCGTCATCGCCAACCTGATCACCAAGGCGGACCGCCTGCTCATCGGTGGCGGGATGCTCTTCACGTTCCTCGCGGCCAAGGGCTACTCGGTGGGCAACTCGCTCCTCGAGGAGGACCAGGTCGAGACCGTCAAGGGCTACCTCGCGCAGGCGGAGGCTGCCGGCGTGGAGATCGTGCTGCCCACGGACATCGTCGTCGCCGACGAGTTCAAGGCCGACTCCCCGGCGCTGGTCGTGGCGGCCGACGCCATCCCGGACGGCAAGATCGGCCTGGACATCGGTCCCGAGTCCAGCGCACTGTTCGCGAGCAAGATCGTGGACGCCAAGACGGTCGTCTGGAACGGCCCGGCGGGCGTGTTCGAGTTCGAGGCGTTCTCCGGCGGCACGCGTGCCGTCGCGCAGGCGCTGGTCGACGCCGGCACGAACGGTGGCTTCACGATCGTCGGCGGTGGCGACTCCGCCGCGGCCGTGCGCACGCTCGGCTTCGACGAGGCCGGGTTCGGACACATCTCGACCGGTGGTGGCGCGAGCCTCGAGTTCCTCGAGGGCAAGACGCTCCCCGGTATCGCTGTTCTGGAGGACTGAGCGTTGACCACTCGCACCCCGCTGATGGCGGGCAACTGGAAGATGAACCTGGACCACCACCAGGCCACGCACACCGTGCAGAAGCTCGCGTGGACGCTCAAGGACGCCCGCCACGACTTCGCGGCCGTCGAGGTCTGCGTCCTGCCGCCGTTCACCGACCTGCGCAGCGTGCAGACGCTGGTCGACGCGGACAAGCTCGAGCTCGTCTACGGCGCGCAGGACGTCTCGGCGCACGCGTCGGGCGCCTACACCGGCGAGATCTCGCCGCTGTTCCTGGCCAAGCTCGGCGTCACCTACGTCGCGGTCGGTCACTCGGAGCGTCGCGAGTACCACAACGAGTCCGACGAGCTGATCAACGCCAAGGTGAAGTCGGCGCTCGGCGCGGGCATCGTCCCGATCCTGTGCGTCGGCGAGGTGCTCGACGTCCGCAAGGCCGGCCAGCACGTCCCGCACACGCTCGCGCAGCTGGACGGCGCCCTCGCCGGTCTGACGGCGGAGCAGGTCAAGACGATCGTCGTGGCCTACGAGCCCGTCTGGGCCATCGGCACCGGCGAGACGGCGACCCCCGAGGACGCCCAGGAGCTGGCGGCTGCCATCCGGACGCGCATCGGTGAGCTGTACGACGCCGAGACGGCCGACGCGGTCCGCGTGCTCTACGGCGGTTCGGTGAAGTCGTCGAACGTCGCGTCGATCATGGCGAAGCCCGACGTCGACGGCGCGCTGGTCGGCGGCGCGAGCCTGGACCCCGAGGAGTTCGCCGCGATCGCGCGGTACAAGTCGCACGCTGTGGGTCTCTGACCTCGGAGCGGGCAGGTCGTCTGGTCCACCAGGCGACCTGCCCGGCCACGGTGGTGGCTTATCGCCCCACTCGTCGCCTACCCTGTACCGCGGTCCACCGCAGCGTCGCTGGCTCTACCGCCGTCGACGTGCCCGCCCAGTAAGGAACTGACACCGACGTGACCGGCCTTCGTATCGCCCTCCAGGTGCTGCTGGTGCTGACCAGCCTCCTGCTCATCCCGCTCGTCCTGCTGCACAAGGGCAAGGGTGGCGGCCTCTCCGACATGTTCGGCGGCGGCATCACGAGCAGCGCGGGGAGCTCCGGCGTGGCGGAGCGGAACCTGAACCGCATCACGATCGGGACCGCGCTCGTGTGGACCGCGATCATCATCCTGCTCGGTCTCATCGAGCGCACGGTCTGAGGGGTAGGCGATGGCGAGCGGGAGTGCGATCAGGGGGTCGCGAGTCGGCGCCGGTCCGATGGGCGAGGCCGAGCGCGGGGACACCGCTCCTCGGATCTGGGTGTCGTACTGGTGCGCGAACGGCCACGAGACCCGGCCCAGCTTCGCCGAGGAGGCCGCTCTCGAGGCGCCGGCGACGTGGGACTGCCCGCGCTGCGGGTTCCCCGCCGGGCAGGACCAGGAGAACCCCCCGTCTCCGTCCAAGAACGAGCCGTACAAGACGCACCTGGCCTACGTGAAGGAGCGGCGCTCCGACGAGGACGGCGCCGCGATCCTCGACGAGGCCCTCGCTGCCCTCCGCGCCAAGCGCGGCGGTTGAGCCTGCCCCTGCCGTGAGCGGCGAGAGCCCTCGGCACGACCCGCCGGCAGAGACGCCGGTCCTCTCCGTGATGCTCGCCGTGCCGGACGCCGGGGCGGCGGCGCGCTGGTACGCGCAGGCCGTCGGCGCCACCACGCTGTGGGACCTGGGAAGCGTCGTCGGCCTCAGCATCGCCGGCGCCCCGTTCTTCCTCGGCCAACCGGAGGGCAACGGGTGGGACACCCCGACCGGGCTGGGCGGGCGGACCGTCCGCGTGGAGATCTTCGTCGACGACCCGGACGGGTTCGTCGCCCGTGCGGTCGCCTCCGGCGCCGACGGCAGCGTCGACGAGATCCGCGACCACCAGATGCCGTGGGGCACGCACCGGCAGGGCGGGTTCATCGACCCGTTCGGTCACCTGTGGTTGGTCGGCGACCGGTCGCCCCTGGCACCGCACCCCGACCGCTGAGCGGACGGCCGGAAGACCGCCCTAGCCGCGGACGCGCAGGAGCGCGAAGCCGTCGTAGCCCTTGCTGCCGACCGTCTGCACGACCGTGGCGTCGTACCGCGGGTGGTCGGTGAGCAGCTCGACCATCCGGCGGACGCCCTGCACCCGCTCGTCGGTGTGGTCCGCGTCCAGGACGGCGCCGCCGCGGACGACGTTGTCGACGATCACCACGGAGCCGGGCCGGGTGAGGGACAGGGTCTGCTCGAGGTAGCGCGGGATCGACTGCTTGTCGGCGTCGATGAACACGAGGTCGTACGGGTCGGTGCCGTCCGCGATCAACCCGTCCAGCGTGTCCGAGGCCGGTCCCACGAGGACGTCCACCAGCGCGTCGACGCCGGCCCGCGTGAGCGAGTCGGTGGCGACGCGCGCATGCTCGGGGTCGATCTCCAGCGTGGTGAGCCGGCCGTCCGTCGGCAGTGCCCGGGCGAGCCACAGGGTGCTGTAGCCGCCGAGCGTGCCGATCTCGAGGATGCGTCGGGCCCCGGCCGTCTGGGCGAGCAGGTGCAGGAGCTTGCCCTGGTTGGGCGCGACGGCGATGTCGGGCAGTCCGCCGGCGGCGGCCGCGTGCCGCGTCTCGACCAGGGCGACATCCTCGGGCGTCAGGGCGGCGAAGTAGTGGTCGACCTGTGTCCAGAGCTCGCCCGCCGCCTGCGGTGCCGGGGGGAAGGCCGCGGCCGTGGTGGAGATCGCTGACGGTGTGCCGAGGCGCTCGGTGGCGGCGATGTCGACGAGCCAGAGCGTCCGCTCGGTGCCCAGGGCACCGGCCGCCGGAGTCGTCGCGACCGGGGCACCGCGGAGCGCCGAGGCCACGGCGTCGGCCTTCTCCGCACCGGACGCCACCACCCAGACCTCGCGGGCCGAGCGGATCGCGTCGAACGTGAGGGAGACCCGCTCCGGGGGTGGCTTGGGGGAGCCGTGCACGCCGACCGTGGCGCGGCCGGTGACCTCGACCGCCTCGTGGCCGGGGAACAGCGAGGCGACGTGCCCGTCCGGTCCCATGCCGAGGAGCACTACGTCGAACGCCGGGGAGCCGGCCTCGGCGAGCTCCGCCGCGTAGGCCTCGGCGGACGCCTCGGGCGTCGAGACGTCGTCGCCGTGCGCCGGCATCGGATGCACGTTCTCGGCCGGCAGAGCGTCGCCCAGCGCGTCGAGGAGGGCGTCGCGCGCCTGGGTCTCGTTGCGGTCGGGGTCGCCCTCGGGCAGGAAGCGCTCGTCACCCCACCACAGGTGCACGCCCGACCAGTCGACCGCGTCGCGCACCGGGCTGGCGGCGACGGCCGCGAGGGACGCGATGCCGACCGTCCCGCCGGTGAGGACCACGTGGACGGGGGAGCGGTGCGACTGCACGTCGATCAGGTGCGTGAGCAGCCGCGCAGCGACGGACTCGGCCAGCACCCGGGCGTCCGGGTGGACCACCACGTCGCGGTTCACGCGTCGATCCTCGCGAGGCCCTTCTGCAGCACCTCGCCGTAGACCTCGTCCGCGTCGAGCCGGCGCAGCTCCTCCGCCAGGCACTCCCGCAGCTGGCGGATGGGCAGCGCGATCCGGTGCTCGGGCTGGTCGGGCTGGCGCAGAGCCGCCGTCTTGCCGTCCGGTCGGTCGAGCACGATGTCCCCCGAGGTCCGCTCGAGGCGCACCTGGGTGATCGCGGGGGCGCCCTTGACCCGCTCGATCTCCACCGGGCAGCGCAGCGCGTACGCGAGCCACGCGGCCATGAGGTCGACGGACGGGTGCGTGCTCTCACCGACGACGACGGCCTTGTGCACGGGCTCGAACGGCGGCTGGTCGAGCGTCGCCGCGATGAGCCCGCGCCAGAGCGTCGCCCGCGTCCAGGCCAGGTCCGTGTTGCCCGGCGCGTGCTCGGCGGCCAGCTTGCGCAGCGCCGCGTTCGGGCGGGTGACCTGCGTCGAGTCGGTGATCCGCCGTGCGGCCATCCTGCCGATGGGGTGCTCGGCGACGTTGTCGGGGATCTCGTACGGCCACCACGCGACGATCGGCGCATCCGGGAGCAGCAGCGGGATGACCAGGGTGTCCAGGTGACGCTCCAGCTGGCCGGACGGGCGCAGCACGAGGACCTCGCTGGCCCCGGCGTCGCCGCCGAGCCGGATCTGCGCGTCCAGGTTGGACGTGCGGTCCTTGGTGTCGTTGGCGATGACGATGACGCGGCAGGGATGCTCGCGGCTGGCGTCGTTGGCCGCGTCGATCGCCTCGTCGGGGTCGTGGTCGCCCACGGGGATGATGAGGGTCAGCACGCGACCGAGGGCGATCGCGCCGCCCTCGTCGCGCTCCTTGAGGAGTCGCTTGTTGATGTCCCTGGTGGTCGTCCCGGGCATCTCGATGATCATGGCCGCCTCCAGGCTCGTCCGTCGCGCGCCATCATCTTGTCCGCCGACTCCGGTCCCCAGGTGCCGGACCGGTACTCGTCGGGCTTGCCCTGCTTGGCCCAGTAGGCGGTGATCGGGTCGAGCACCTTCCAGGACAGCTCGACCTCCTCGTGCCGCGGGAACAGCGGCGGGTCGCCCAGCAGGACGTCGAGGATGAGCCGCTCGTAAGCCTCCGGCGAGGACTCGGTGAACGCGTGCCCGTACCCGAAGTCCATGGTCACGTCGCGCACCTCCATGGCCGTGCCGGGCACCTTGGCGCCGAACCGCAGCGTCACGCCCTCGTCGGGCTGCACGCGGATGACCAGGGCGTTCTTGCCCAGCTCCTCCGTGGCGGTCGACTCGAACGGGAGGTGCGGGGCGCGCTTGAACACGACGGCGATCTCCGTGACGCGACGGCCCAGGCGCTTGCCGGTGCGCAGGTAGAACGGCACCCCGGCCCAGCGGCGGTTGTCGATGTCGACGCGGATCGCGGCGAACGTCTCGGTGGTGGACTCCGGGTTGAAGCCCTCCTCCTCGAGGTAGCCGACGACCTTCTCGCCGCCCTGCCACCCGGCCGCGTACTGCCCGCGCGCGGTGTGCTTGCCGATGTCGCGCGGGAGCTTGACCGCGGAGAGGACCTTGATCTTCTCCGCCCGCAGGCCCTCGGCCTCGAACGACGCGGGCTCCTCCATCGCGGTCAGCGCGAGGAGCTGCATGAGGTGGTTCTGGATGACGTCCCGGGCGGCGCCGATGCCGTCGTAGTACCCGGCCCGGCCGCCGATGCCGATGTCCTCGGCCATGGTGATCTGGACGTGGTCGACGTAGTTGGCGTTCCAGATGGGCTCGTACAGCTGGTTGGCGAAGCGCAGGGCCAGCAGGTTCTGCACCGTCTCCTTGCCCAGGTAGTGGTCGATCCGGAAGATGTCGTCGGGCCGGAAGACGTCCGACACGATCTCGTTGAGCTCGCGGGCGCTGGCCAGGTCGTGCCCGAACGGCTTCTCGATGACGACGCGTCGCCAGGTGCCGTCCTCCGGCTGTGAGAGGCCCGAGCGGGCGAGCTGCTTGCAGACCACCGGGAACGAGCTGGGCGGGACCGAGAGGTAGAACGCGTGGTTGCCGCCCGTGCCGCGGGACACGTCGAGCTCCTCGACCGTGTCGCGCAGCCGGTCGAACGCGTCGTCGTCGTCGAAGGTGCCCTGGACGAACCGGATGCCCTCGGACAGCTGGCGCCAGGTGGCCTCACGGAACGGCGTGCGCGCGTACTCCTTGACCGAGTCGTGGACGATCTGCGCGAAGTCCTGCGTCGCCCAGTCGCGGCGAGCGAACCCCGTCAGCGCGAAGCCGGGCGGGAGCAGGCCGCGGTTGGTCAGGTCGTACACCGCCGGCATCAGCTTCTTGCGCGCGAGGTCGCCCGTGACACCGAAGATCACGAGGCCGCACGGGCCGGCGATCCGGGGGAGCCGGCGGTCACGCGGGTCGCGCAGCGGGTTGTGGCCCGCGGACACCTTGCTCGGGCTCACCTGGCGACCCCGGCCTCGTTCTGCTGTGCGGCACCCGTGAGGCCGTCCGAGACGGTGCCCAGGAGATCACCCCAGCTCGCGATGAACTTGTCCACGCCCTCGACCTCCAGCTGCTGGGTGACCTCGTCGATGTCGATCCCCAGGTCCCGCAGCCCGGCGATGACGGACTCCGATCCCTGGTGCGTTCCGGTGACCGTGTCGTGGGCGTCGCCGCCGTGGTCCGCGACCGCGTTGAGCGTGGCCTCGGGCATCGTGTTGACGACGCCGGCCACGACCAGCTCGTCGACGTAGAGCGTGTCGGGGTACGCCTTGTCCTTGACGCCCGTCGAGGCCCAGAGCGGTCGCTGCGGGTGCGCCCCGGCGCTGGCGAGCGCGGCCCAGCGGTCGGCCGCGACGACCTCCCGGTAGAGGTCGTAGGCGAGCCGGGCGTTCGCGATCGCCGCCTTGCCGCGCAGGGCCGCAGCCTGGGGGGTGCCGATCGCGTCGAGCCGGGGGTCGATGGCCGCGTCGACCCGCGAGACGAAGAACGAGGCCACCGAGGCGATGGGCGCCAGGTCGTGCCCGTTCGCCTGAGCCTTCTCCAGGCCGCTCTGGAACGCGTCGAGGACCGCGCCGTAGCGCTCGAGCGAGAAGATCAGGGTGACGTTCACGCTGATCCCCTCGGCGAGCACCGCGGTGATGGCCTGCAGCCCTTCCAGCGTGGCCGGGATCTTGATGAAGACGTTCGGGCGGTCGACGGTCGACCACAGCGACTTCGCCGACGCGATCGTCCCGTCGGTGTCCTTGGCCAGACGGGGGTCGACCTCGATCGACACGCGACCGTCCACGCCGTCCGTGGCGTCGTAGACGGGCCGCAGGACGTCGGCCGCCTGCCGGACGTCGTCGGTGGTGATCCGGAAGACCGCCGCGTCGACGTCGGCACCGTCCGCGGCGAGCTCGCGCAGCTGCTCGTCGTAGGCGTCGCCCTTCGAGAGCGCGCTGGCGAAGATGGACGGGTTCGTGGTCACCCCGACCACGCCCTTGTCCGCCACCAGGTCGGCGAGGTTCCCCGTGCGCAGGCGTTCGCGCGAGAGGTCGTCGAGCCAGATCGCGACGCCGGCCTCAGCCAGCCGTGCCAGAGGGGTGCTGCTCGGTGCCATGTCGATCCCCTTCTCCCGCTCGCCGGCCCCGGTCGTGACCGGGGCCGGCGGGCCCGTTCAGACTCAGACCTGCTGGTCGCCCGTCAGCCCCACGTTCGTGGGCAGACCGGCGCTGCTCGCGGGGCCCTCGCCACCGCGTGCTGCCGCGATCGACTCGTGCGCCGCCGCGACGACCGCCTCGGGCGTGAACCCGAACTCGCGGAAGAGCGTGTCGGCGTCGGCCGACGCTCCGTAGTGCTCGATCGAGACCGAGCGGCCGGCGTCGCCGACGAGCTTGTGCCACGACAACGCGATGCCGGCCTCGACCGAGACGCGCGCCTTCACCGACGAGGGCAGCACCGACTGGCGGTAGTCCTCGTCCTGCTCGGCGAACCACTCGAGCGACGGGGCGGACACCACGCGGGTGGCCACGCCGGCGGCCTCGAGGGTCTCGCGCGCCGCGACGGCGAGCTGGACCTCGGACCCGGTGCCGATGAGGATCACGTCCGGCGTGCCGGAGCTCGCCTCGAGCAGTACGTAGGCGCCGCGCGCAACACCGTCGGTCGTCGCGAACCCGTCCTCGCCCCGGGGGAACGTGGGGACGTTCTGGCGCGTGAGGATGAGACCGACCGGCCCGTCGGTGTGCGCGAGGATCGCCCCCCAGGCCGCCGCGGTCTCGTTGGCGTCAGCCGGCCGCACGATGGTCAGCCCGGGGATGGCGCGGACGGCGGCGAGGTGCTCGATCGGCTGGTGCGTCGGGCCGTCCTCGCCCAGACCGATGGAGTCGTGCGTCCACACGTAGATCGCCGGGACTCCCATGAGGGAGGCCAGGCGGACCGAGCCGCGCATGTAGTCGCTGAACGTGAAGAACGTCCCGCCGTACGGCCGGGTCAGGCCGTGCAGGCGGATGCCCGACAGGATCGCGCCCATGGCGTGCTCGCGGATGCCGAAGTGCAGCGTGCGGCCGAACTCGTCGCCCGCGAACTCGTGCGTCGAGCGCTTGGCGGGGATGAAGGACGGCTCGCCCTTCATGGTCGTGTTGTTGGAGCCGGCCAGGTCGGCCGAGCCGCCCCAGAGCTCCGGCAGCACGGGGGCCAGCGCGCTGAGCACCTCACCGGAGGCCGCGCGCGTGGCGACGGCCTTGCCGGCGGGGAAGACGGGGAGCGAGTCGGACCAGCCGTCGGGCAGGTCTCCCGCGACCAGCCGGTCCAGGAGCGCCGCGTTCTCGGGGTTGGCGGTGCGCCACGCGTCGAACGCGCTCTGCCACTCGGCCTTGACCGGCGCCGTGCGCGCCGAGAGCCCACGGGTGTGCGCGATGACCTCGGGGTCGACCTCGAACGTCTTGTCCGGGTCGAAGCCGAGCAGCTCCTTGAGGCCCTTGATGGCGTCGCCGCCCAGCTTGGAGCCGTGCGACGAGTGGTCGTTGGTCTTGGTCGGCGTGGGCCAGGCGATGAGGGTGCGCAGCCCGATGAACGACGGGCGGTCGGTGACCGCCTTCGCGGCCTCGATCGCCGCGTGCAGGGCGTCGATGTCCTCCTGGTAGCCGTCCGGGCCACCGGTCCAGTCCACGAACTGCACGTGCCAGCCGTACGCCGCGTAGCGCGCGACGACGTCCTCGGTGAACGCGATCTCGGTGTCGCCCTCGATCGAGATGTGGTTGTCGTCCCACACCACGATGAGGTTGCCCAGCTCCTGCGTGCCTGCGATCGACGACGCCTCGGAGGTCACGCCCTCCTGGAGGTCACCGTCGGACGCGATCACGTAGACGAAGTGGTCGAACGGGCTGGTGCCCGGCGCCGCCTCGGGGTCGAGCAGGCCGCGCTCGCGCCGGGCCGCCATGGCGAAGCCGACGGCCGAGGCTAGGCCCTGGCCGAGCGGACCGGTGGTGATCTCCACGCCGGTGGTGTGCTTGTACTCCGGGTGACCCGGGGTCTTCGAACCCCAGGTGCGCAGCGCCTCCAGGTCCTCGAGCTCCAGGCCGAAGCCGGCGAGGTACAGCTGGATGTACTGGGTCAGGCTCGAGTGGCCGGCGGACAGGACGAACCTGTCGCGGCCGAGCCAGTGCGGGTCGGCCGGGTCGTGCCGCAGCACGTTCTGGTAGAGCAGGTAGGCCGCGGGAGCGAGGCTGATCGCCGTCCCGGGGTGGCCGTTGCCGACCTTCTCGACCGCGTCGGCGGCCAGGACACGCACGGTGTCCACCGCCCGCAGGTCGACGTCGGTCCAACCGACCGTCTGGGCCAAGGGAGCCTTCGCGTTCACCGCACCTCATTTCCACCCGAGCAGGGGGCCGGGTGTCGTGTCGAACGAGATCGACATCCGCGTCGGGATGCCGGGCAGGGTGGGACGTCGCGCCGTCGCGGCGGTCGTCGGACCGTGCGTTCCGACCTTATAGCGCACCAGGGTGAGGCTGCCGGGCGTGACCATCTCCCGGCCGAGCGACCGATGTCACACCGGCCGTTGCGGCGATCCCTCGCCTGCGTCGCGCCCCTGCGCAGGCACAGGCCGTAGCATGGCTGCGCGACCCATCCCCGCCTGGAACACGAACGGACCCGCAGCGCGTGCGCCTCAGCAGCCCCCTGTCAGTCGACGACGCCGGAGCGTCCTCCGCGTCGACCCCGGGGCCTGCTGACACCGTCGTCACCGTCGCACCGAGCGGCCCGTTCGCCCGGGTGCGCAGGGCCGTCGGACCCTACGTCGCGCTGACCAAGCCCCGCGTGATCGAGCTGCTCCTCGTCACCACCCTGCCGACGATGATCCTGGCTCAGGGCGGGTTCCCCGGGTTCGGGCTCGTCGTCGCGACGCTCGTCGGCGGTGCCGCCGCGGCGGGCTCGGCCAACGTGCTGAACTGCTACCTCGACCGCGACATCGACAAGATCATGAACCGCACCAAGCGGCGGCCGATCGTCACCGGCGAGGTCTCGCCCCGGGCGGCGCTGATCTTCGGGATCGCGCTGGGCGTCCTCTCGCTCACGTGGCTGGCCGTCATGGTGAACCCGGCGTCGGCCTGGCTCACCGCCGCGGCGATCCTCATCTACGTCGTCGGCTACACCATGATCCTCAAGCGCCGCACGCCGCAGAACATCGTGTGGGGCGGTGCGGCCGGGTGCATGCCCGTGCTCATCGGCTGGTCCGCGGTCACCGGTGGCGTCTCGTGGACGGCCGCGCTGCTGTTCGGGGTCATCTTCTTCTGGACGCCGCCGCACTACTGGCCGCTGTCCATGAAGTTCCGCAAGGACTATGCCGCGGCGGGCGTCCCGATGCTCCCGGTGGTGGCCAAGGACACTCGGGTCGCGCGCGAGATGATCGCCTACACCATCGCGATGATCGCCTGCTCGCTCCTGCTGGTTCCCGTGCAGGGCATGACCTGGGTGTACGGAGTCGTCGCCCTCGGTCTCGGGCTGTGGTTCCTCTGGTCGTGCATCGGCCTGCTGCGGCGCGCGGAGCACCCGGAGTCGGGCAAGCTCCATGCGATGCGCGTGTTCCACGCGTCGATCACCTACCTCACGCTGCTGTCCGTCGCGATCGCGGTGGACGTGTTCCTGCCCCTCTGAGCGTGACTGCCACCGCGATAGACTCGGCGCTGGAGCTCTACCTCGCCCACCTCACCGTCGAGCGAGGTCTGTCGACCAACACGCTGCTGGCCTACCGCCGTGACCTGACCCGGTACACGGCCTTCCTCGAGTCGCGCGGGTACCGCGAACCGGCCGAGGTCGCCGAGCTGGACGTCGAGGACTTCCTGCTCGCCGTCCGCACGGGTTCCGACGGGCGTACCGCGCTGTCGGCCTCGTCGGCGGCCCGGATCGTCGTGGCGGTCCGCGGCTGGCACAAGTTCCTGCTGCTCGACGGAGTCACCGGCCTCGACCCCGCCCGGGCCGTGAAGCCCCCGGCCCAGCCGAAGCGCCTGCCGAAGGCGATCTCCGTGGGCGACGTCGAGCGCCTGCTGGACGCCGCCGGGCTCGGCGACGGCCCGGTGCCGCTGCGCGACCGGGCGCTCCTCGAGCTGGTCTACGGGACCGGTGCGCGCATCTCGGAGGCCGTCGGCCTGGACGTCGACGACCTCGACCGGACCCCCGGGCGCGCGTCCGTCCGGCTGTTCGGCAAGGGCAGCAAGGAGCGTGTGGTGCCGCTGGGCTCGTTCGCGCTCGACGCCGTCGAGGCGTACCTCGTCCGGTCGCGCCCGGCGCTGGCCGTGGGGAGCAGGGGCGGGTCCCCGGGGGTCTTCCTCAACACGCGGGGTGCCCGTCTCAGCCGGCAGAGCGCGTGGGCGGTGCTGCGGGTGGCCGCGCAGCGCGCGGGCCTGGCGGGTGCTGAGCACATCTCGCCGCACACCCTGCGGCACTCGTTCGCCACGCACCTCCTGGCCGGGGGAGCGGACGTGCGGGTGGTCCAGGAGCTGCTCGGTCACGCCTCGGTGACGACGACGCAGATCTACACGATGGTCACGGCGGACACGCTGCGGGAGGTCTACGCGGCGTCGCACCCGCGGGCTCGATGAGCGTCTCGGGTGCGTCGGACTGTCGCGCGGTCATCGGCGGCCGTGCTCCGGTAGGTTGTCCCGCGTGGTGAGCCAGCAGACGACCGACCCGCAGCTCGACGCCGTCGGGCGGCCGATGCCCGTGTTCCCCGAGCCTCCGCCGCTCGCGTCGCACGGTCCCGCTCGCGTGATCGCGTTGTGCAACCAGAAGGGTGGCGTCGGCAAGACGACGACCACCATCAACCTGGCCGCCGCGCTGGCCGAGTACGGCCGCAAGGTGCTCATCGTCGACTTCGACCCGCAGGGCGCCGCGTCCGTCGGCCTCGGGATCAGCCCGCACGAGCTCGATCGCACGGTCTACAACCTGCTCATGGAGCGGGACGCGGACATCCGCTCGATCATCCAGCACACGGCCACGCCCGGCCTGGACCTGCTGCCCGCCAACATCGACCTGTCGGCCGCCGAGGTCCAGCTGGTCGGCGAGGTGGCGCGCGAGTCCGTGCTGGCCCGGGTGCTGCGCCCGATCCTCGACGACTACGACGTCGTGATGATCGACTGCCAGCCGTCCCTCGGCCTGCTGACGGTCAACGCCCTCACCGCCGCGCACGGCGTGCTCATCCCGCTGGAGTGCGAGTTCTTCGCCCTGCGCGGTGTCGCGCTGCTCGTGGAGACCATCGAGAAGGTGCGCGACCGGCTCAACCCGCGGCTCGAGGTCGACGGCATCGTCGCGACGATGTACGACCCCCGCACCCTGCACGCCCGGGAGGTCGTCGCCCGGGTCAGCGAGGCGTTCGGCGACAACCTGCTGCACACGGTCATCAGCCGCACGGTGAAGTTCCCCGACGCCACCGTCGCCGCCGAGCCGATCACGACGTACGCCCCGACGCACTCCGGTGCGGCGGCCTACCGTCAGCTGGCACGTGAGCTCGTCGCCCGTGGCGACGCCGCCTGACGAGCGCGCGGTCCCGCCTGAGCAGCCCACACCTGGTGGGTCGATGTCGGCCGCGCCCGTGGGCACCCAGGCCTTCGAGGTCCACCTCACCAACTTCAGCGGCCCGTTCGATCTGCTGCTCGGCCTGATCGCCAAGCACAAGCTCGACATCACCGAGGTCGCCCTGGCGCAGGTCACCGACGAGTTCATCGCCCACATCCGGGGCGCCGAGAAGCAGTGGGACCTGGGCCAGGCCAGCGAGTTCCTGGTGATCGCCGCGACGCTCCTGGACCTCAAGGCCGCGCGGCTGCTGCCGTCCGCCGACGTCGAGGACGCGGAGGACCTGGAGCTGCTCGAGGCCCGCGACCTGCTCTTCGCCCGCCTGCTCCAGTACCGCGCGTACAAGCTGGTCGCGGCGGACCTGGCGGAGCGCTTCGCCACCGAGGGCCGCCGGTTCCCCCGCCTCGTCAGCCTGGAGCCTCACCTGGCCGCTCTGCTGCCCGAGCTGATCTGGCAAATCGGCCCGGAGCAGCTGGCCGCCCTGGCGGCGAAGGCCGAACAGCCCAAGGCGGCGCCGCCCGGCGTCGACATCAGCCACCTGCACGCCCCCGCGGTGAGCGTCCGCGAGCAGGCCGCCGTCCTGGTGGACCGGCTGCGGCACGGGGGGTCCATGTCGTTCCGAGCGCTGACCGCCGATGCCGGCGCGACGGTGGTGGTGGTGGCCCGCTTCCTCGCCCTGCTGGAGCTGTTCCGGGAGGGCGCGGTCGCATTCGACCAGGTCACGCCGCTGGGCGAGCTGACCGTCCGGTGGACCGGCGCCGAGGACGGCGAGATCGAGGTGTCCGACGACTTCGACACGCTGGACACGACACTCGACGAAGAACTTGCCCGTGACGGGGCACCCGAGGAGGACGCATGAGCGAGCAGACGGTTCCCGAGGACGAGCAGCCGGAGTCGGCCGCCGCGGACGAGCTCGCCTTCGACGTGGACGACCTGCCCGGGGGCGCGCTGGCCGCGCTCGAGGCGGTGCTCATGGTCGCCGACGAGCCCATCCCGGCCGTCCGGCTGGCGACCGTGCTCGCGCTGCCGACCGCCCGTGTCGAGTCGCTCCTGGACGAGCTGGCGCGCGAGTACCGCGGCGAGACCGGGGGCAGGCCCCGCGGGTTCGAGGTGCGGCGGGCCGGCGACGGTTGGCGGGTCTACTCGGCGCCCGTGTACGCGGACGTCGTCGGGCGGTTCGTCCTGGAGGGACAGACCGCGCGGCTCACGCAGGCCGCGCTCGAGACGCTCGCCGTCATCGCGTACCGCCAGCCCGTGACCCGCGGGCAGGTCTCCGCCGTGCGAGGCGTGAACGTCGACGGAGTCGTGCGCACCCTGACCACGCGCGGCTTGGTGGCCGAGGTGGGCACCGATCCGTCCAGCGGTGCGGTGCTCTACCAGACCACGGGATACTTCTTGGAGCGGATGGGGCTGTCCAGCCTGGACGAGATGCCTCCGCTCGCGCCCTACCTTCCTGACATCGACTCCTTCGAGGGTGTCGATCAGGCGATCGGAGACAGCAGATGAGCCCGCAGGAACGACGGTCAGGGGGCGCCGGGTCCTCCGGCGGTCAGTCCGGCGGCAGCCGGAGCGGCGGCTCCGGCGCACCGCGCGGCAGCGGAGGGTCGGGCGCCAGCCGCGGCGGCAGCGCCGGCGGATACCGGGGTGGGAGCTCCGGCGCCTCCGGTGGCGGCGGCTACCGCGGGACCGGCGGCGGCGAGGGCTACCGCGGGGGCAGCACCGGCGGCGGCGGCGGCTCGCGCGGTGGCAGCTCGGACGGGTACCGCGGGGCCGGCACCGGTGGGGGGTCGCGCGACGGCGGTGGCTACCGCGGCGGCCAGGGCGCGGCTGGCGGCTCCCGTGACGGCGGCGGCTACCGCGGCGGTCAGAGCGGCGGCGGGTCGCGCGACGACGGCGGGTACCGCGGCGGTTCGGGTGGCGACTCGCGTGCCAGCGGCTACCGGGGTGGTTCGGGCGACGCGCGCAGCAGCGGCGGCTACCAGGGTGGCTCGGGTGGCGACTCGCGGAGCAGTGGCGGCTACCGGGGTGGCTCGGGTGGCGACTCGCGCAGCAGCAGTGGCGGCCACCAGGGTGGCTCGGGTGGCGACTCCCGCAGCAGCGGCGGCTACCGAGGTGCTGCGGGTGACTCTCGCGACAGCGGTGGCTACCGCGGTGGCGACTCTCGCGACGGTGGACGCTCCCGGGGTGGCGACTCGCACGGCAGCGCCGAGGGCTACCGCGGCGGAGCTTCAGCGGGCGGCAGCCCTCGTGGGGCTACGGGCGGGGCGTCGCGCGGCGGGCCGAGCTCGTCCTCGCGTGGCGGCGCGCCCCGACCCAAGACCGGCAGCGGCTACCCGCGCAGCGGTGGGACCGGGCGCCCTCGTACCGACGGGGCGTCGAGCCGACCCAAGAAGCCGAGCCGCACCCCCGAGGTGACGATCGACGTCCACGACCCGGACGGCGTGCGCCTGCAGAAGGTGCTCGCGGCGGCGGGCCTCGGCTCGCGGCGGTCGTGCGAGGACCTCATCTCGGCGGGCCGCGTGACGGTCGACGGCAACAAGGTGCTCGAGCTCGGCGTGCGCGTGGACCCGCTCACGGCGGTCATCCACGTGGACGGCATGCGCGTGCAGCTGGACTCGTCGATCATCACCATCGCCCTCAACAAGCCCAAGGGCGTGGTCTCGACCATGCACGACCCCGAGGGCCGACCGTCGATCGGGCAGTTCGTCTCCGACCGCGAGGAGCGGCTGTTCCACGTCGGCCGCCTGGACGCCGAGACCGAGGGCCTCATCCTGCTGACCAACGACGGTGACCTGGCCAACCGCCTGTCCCACCCGTCGCACGGCGTCACCAAGGTCTACCTGGTCCAGCTGGAGGGACGCGTCACGCCCTCGCTCGGAGCACGGCTGATCAAGGGCGTGGAGCTCGAGGACGGTCTGGCCAAGGTGGACAAGTTCCAGATCGTCCAGACCACCCCGCAGGCCAGCCTGGTGGAGATCGAGCTGCACGAGGGCCGCAACCGCATCGTGCGGCGCATCTTCGACGAGGTCGGCTACCCGGTCACGCAGCTGGTCCGCACACAGATCGGCCCGATCCGCCTGGGCGACCTCAAGCCGGGTCGCACGCGCGTGCTCTCGAAGACCGAGGTGGGCTCCCTGATGACACGGGTGGGCATGTGACGCTGGCGACGCGAGGCCCGGTGCGGATCGTCGGCACCGGGCTGCTGGGCACGTCGGTGGGGCTCGCGCTCGCCACGCACGGCGTGGACGTCGTGCTGCACGACCCGTCGCGCACGGCCCTGGCGCTCGCGCGAGACGTCGGCGCGGGCCGACCGGCGGGCCCGGACGACGCCGCGCCGACCCTCATCGTGGTCGCCGCGCCGCCGGACGTCACGGCGGACGTGGTGCGCGCCGAGCTCGAGGCGTACCCGGACGCGGTCGTCACCGACGTGGCGAGCGTCAAGGGCTACGTGCTGGCGGAGCTCAAGGCCGCCGGCGCGGACCTCACCCGGTACGTCGGCTCCCACCCCATGGCGGGCCGCGAGCGCTCCGGCCCGTCCGCCGCGGTGCCGGACCTGTTCCTCGGGCGGCCGTGGGTGATCGCTGACTCGGGCTCGTCGAGCCCCGACGCGGTGCTGGCGGTGCGCTCGCTCGCCGTCGACCTCGGTGCGGTGCCGGTGACGATGGACGCCGACGCGCACGACGCCGCGGTCGCCGCGGTCTCGCACGTGCCGCAGGTGGCTGCGAGTCTCGTCGCCGCTCGCCTGCGGGCGACCGACGAGGCTGCGCTGGGCCTCGCCGGGCAGGGCTTGCGGGACGTCACGCGCCTCGCGGCGTCGGACCCGGCGCTGTGGACCTCGATCCTCGCCGCGAACGCGTCGGCCGTCCGCGACGTCCTGGTGGAGCTGCGCACGGACCTCGACACCGTCATCGACGCGCTGCGCCAGGCCGCCGCGGCGGACGGTCCGGAGACGGTCGAGCTGGGCGCGCTCGCCACATTGGCGCAGGCCATCGCCGACGGGAACGCCGGCGTCGCACGGATCCCCGGCAAGCACGGCGGCGCGCAGCGGACCTACGGCGTCGTCACTGTGCTGGTGCCCGACGCCCCGGGGGAGCTGGCGCGGCTGCTCACCGAGGTGGGCGAGGTCGGCGTGAACCTGGAGGACCTGCACCTCGAGCACGCAGCCGGCCGGCCGGTCGGCATGGCGGAGATCTCGGTGCTGCCCGGCAGCGTGGAGCACCTCGAGGCGGAGCTGACGGCCCGCGGATGGAGACTGGTGAGTTGAGCAGGCCGATGGTCGTGGCGATCGACGGGCCCTCGGGTTCCGGGAAGTCGAGCGTCTCGCGGGGGGTGGCGAGCGCGCTGGGGCTGGCGTACCTCGACACCGGCGCGATGTACCGCGCGGCGACGTGGTGGTGCCTGCACCAGGGGATCCCGCTCACCGACACCGCCGCGGTGGCCGCGCAGGTGCGCGTGCTGCCGCTGGTCATGGGGACGGACCCGGCAGGGCCGACCGTCCACGTCGGCGGGATCGACGTCGGCGAGGCGATCCGGGAGACCGCGATCTCATCGGCGGTCAGCGCGGTGGCGACCAACCTGGAGGTCCGTGCCGAGCTCGGCCGCCTCCAGCGGGCGACCATCGACGAGGCACGCGCTCGCGCGGGGATCGTCGCGGAGGGACGGGACATCACGACGGTCGTCGCGCCGGACGCGGACGTGCGGGTGCTGCTGACCGCGAGCGAGGAGGCGCGGCTGTCGCGGCGCGCGCGCGACGTGCACGGCTCCGACGATGCCGCCGCCGTCGAGGCGACGCGCGACCAGGTGCTCCGCCGCGACGCCGACGACTCGACCGTGGTGCAGTTCCACGAGGCCGCGGACGGGGTGGTCACCGTCGACTCCTCGCACCTCGACCTCGACCAGACCGTGCGGGCCGTGCTCGACGTCGTCGAGTCGGTCGTCGGCCCTCGGTCGTGAGCACCACCGTGGGCCCGTCCGAGAGCGGCCCCCGCTGGGCGCGCTGGATCGGCCGGTTCCTGGCGCATGTCGTCTGGAACACCGAGGTGGTCGGCTCCCACCTGGTCCCCACCGACGGCCCGGTCCTGTTCGCCGCGAACCACACCGGCATCATCGACGGCCCGATCGTGCTCGGCGTGTCGCCCCGGCCCTCGCACATGCTGGTCAAGTCGGAGATGTTCTGGGGTCCGGTCGGCTCGGTGCTGCGCGCCGCCGGCCAGATCCCCGTCGAGCACGACGGCGGACGCTCCGCGCTGAACAACGCGCTCGTCGTGCTGCGGCGCGGAGGCGTCGTCGGTGTGTTCCCCGAGGGCAACCGTGGCAAGGGGGATGCGGCAAGCGCCCGCGCCGGGATCACCTGGCTCGCCCTCAACGGGCATGCGCCGGTGGTGCCGGTGGCCGTGCTCGGCACCCGTCGGACGGGGGAGTCGGTGGGCCACGTCCCCGGTCTGCGACGTCGGCTGGCGATCGAGTTCGGGGCGCCGCTCGTCCTGGAGCGCGCCGCGGGGACGTCCGGTCGGGCGGCTCTGGAGCAGGCCAACGAGGCCATCCGCGTCGCGCTGGCGCAGCTGGTCGACGGCGCCGTCGTCCGCACCGGCCTGCTGCTGCCCACCGACGACCCGAACCGCGAGCGCTCACCGCGATGACCGCGTGGGAGTGGGACCGGTCGTTGTTCGCCGGCACCGCCCGGCACTACGTCGTCGGCCGCCTGCCGTACCCGCCGGAGCTGGCCGACGCCCTGCGGGACACGCTCGGCCTGGACGGCACGGGCCGGCTGCTCGACGTCGGCTGCGGACCGGGCTCGCTGACGCTGCTGCTGGCACCCCTGTACTCCGCGTCCGTCGGGCTGGACCCGGACCCGGACATGCTGGCCGAGGCGGCCCGCGCCACGGGCTCGGCACCGGTGGAGTGGAGACAGCTGCGCGCCGAGGACCTGCCTGCCGACCTTGGCACCTTCCGCACCGTCGTGTTCGCGCAGTCCTTCCACTGGATGGACCAGCCCCTGGTGGCCGAGCGCATCCGCCCGATGCTCGACGCCGGCGGGGCGTGGGTGCACGTGGCGGCGATGACCCATCGCGGGCTCGACAGCGATCTCCCGCTCCCGCACCCGCCCTGGGACCGCATCGACCAGCTCGTCGTGGACTACCTCGGTCCCGTCCGCCGTGCCGGGCGCGGAGTCCTGCCCGACGGGACGCGCGGAGGCGAGGACGACGTGATGCGCGCGGCGGGCTACCGGGGCCCGGAGCGGCTCGTGATCCCGCGCGGCGAGGTGGTGGAGCGGACCACCGACGACGTGGTCGCGGCCGTCCTGTCCTTGTCCAGCTCCGCCCCGCACCTGTTCGGCGACCGCCTCGTGGACTTCGAGAAGGACCTGCGCGAGCTGCTCGGCGAGGGCCCGTTCGCCGAGCGGGCGCGCGACGTGGCGGCCGCGATCTGGCGGCCGTGACCGGGCTCTCGCGCTGGTAGTCGTCCTGCGGTCGGTGCGCAGGGGACAATGGGTGCATGACTGAGCCCGATCCCACGCCCGCGCTGACCGACGAGGCCACCGAAGCCGACCGTGAGCGGGCGCTGCGCGCAGGGCTCACCGACTACGAGCTCGAGGACGAGGACCTTGCCCTCCTGCACGCCGGGGACGTCGGCGAGATCGGCGAGGAGCCGGTCGTCGTCTTCCCGGTGCTCGCCGTCGTCGGCCGCCCCAACGTCGGCAAGTCGACCCTGGTCAACCGCATCCTCGGGCGTCGCGAGGCCGTCGTCGAGGACAAGCCGGGCGTCACGCGGGACCGCGTGAGCTATCCCGCCGACTGGTCCGGCAAGCGGTTCACGCTCGTGGACACAGGCGGCTGGGAGGTCGACGTCGCCGGTATCGAGGCCCGCGTCGCCCAGCAGGCCGAGGTCGCGATCTCGCTGGCCGACGCCGTGATCTTCGTGGTCGACGCCACGGTCGGTGTCACCGAGACCGACACCCAGGTGGTCAAGCTGCTCCGCAAGGCCGGCAAGCCGGTCGTGCTCTGCGCCAACAAGGTCGACGGACCCGCCGGCGAGGCGGACGCCGCCAACCTGTGGTCGCTGGGCCTGGGGGAGCCGTTCCCCGTCTCGGCCCTGCACGGCCGCGGCACCGGTGACCTGCTCGACGCCGCGATCGAGGCGCTGCCCGAGGTCTCCGCGCACGGCACCCCGATCCCCGACGGGCCGCGCCGCGTCGCGCTGGTCGGCCGCCCCAACGTCGGCAAGTCCTCGCTGCTCAACAAGGTGCTCGGTGCTGAGCGCGTCGTCGTCGACTCTGTCGCCGGCACCACACGCGACCCGGTCGACGAGCTCGTCGCGCTCAAGGGCAAGCCGTGGGTGTTCGTCGACACCGCCGGGATCCGCCGCCGCGTGCACCAGACGTCGGGCGCCGACTTCTACGCCTCCCTGCGTACGCAGGCCGCGATCGAGAAGGCCGAGGTGGCCGTCGTCCTGGTCGACGCCTCCGTGAAGCTGACCGAGCAGGACACGCGCGTGATCACCCAGGTCATCGAGGCCGGTCGCGCCCTGGTCATCGCGTACAACAAGTGGGACCTCATGGACGAGGACCGCCGTCCGTTCCTCGAGCGTGAGATCGAGCAGGACCTCGTGCAGATGCAGTGGGCGCCGCGCGTGAACATCTCCGCCAAGACCGGCTGGCACACCGACCGCATGGTGCCCGCCCTCGAGCGCGCGCTCGAGTCGTGGGACATGCGCATCTCGACCGGTCGCCTCAACGCGTTCCTGGGCGAGCTCGTCGCGGCCCACCCGCACCCCCTGCGCGGGGGCAAGCAGCCCCGCATCCTCTTCGCCACGCAGGCGTCGACCCGGCCACCGCGGTTCGTCATCTTCGCGACCGGCTTCCTCGACCCCGGCTACCGCCGGTACATCGAACGTCGCCTCCGCGAGACCTTCGGCTTCGAGGGCACGCCCATCTCGATCTCGGTCCGGGTGCGGGAGAAGCGCAAGCGGTGACTCCCGACGGGCCGGTGCAGCGGCGACGGCCTCTGCTGAGGCTCGGGCTGCCGCGCGACCCCGCATCGAGCAGCCACATCACCGGCTTCCTGGTGATCACGCTGGCCACCGTCATCGTCACGCGCCTGCTGCTGAGCCTCACCGGCTTCCCGCAGCTGGGCGGCGGGGGAGTGCACATCTCACACGTGCTGTGGGGTGGGCTGCTCATGGCCTTGGCGTTCGTCGTGCTCATGACGTTCATCGGCCCGGTCGTGCGACGGTTCGCCGTCCTGCTCTCCGGCATCGGCTTCGGTCTGTTCATCGACGAGGTCGGCAAGTTCGTGACCTCCGACTACGACTACTTCTGGGAGCCGACGGCGGCGCTCATCTATCTCGTCGTCATCGCCCTGGGCCTGTTCGCCGACGTGCTGCAGCGCCGGCACCCGCGCGACCCGGCCGAGTTCCTCGCGGCCGCCGCCGACCAGGCTGTGGCGGGTCTGGCGGGGGGTTTCAGCGCCCGTGAGCGCACCCGGGCCCGCTGGTACCTGTCGCGGGCCGGCGACGCCCCTGGGGCGGATGAGGTGGGCGCGCTCCTCGACGCCGTCGAGCACGACGCCGTCGAGGTGCCCGACCCGATCGGCGCCCTCTCCCAGTGGATCGTGCGGGCGTCCCGGTGGCTGGTGCGCGCCCGCTGGGTGCCGTGGGTCACCGTCGCCGTGCTGGTCGCGACCTCGGTCGTGACCCTGGGACGCGGCATCTACGGCTGGTCCGCCAGCGCCGACGAGCCGGTGTGGCTGGTGGTCGGGATCGTGCTCAGCGGGCTCGCGTCGACCGCGTTCGCCGTGGTCGGACTGGCCAGGGTCCGCCGCGACCGCGAGGCCGGCTACCGCTGGTTCCGCCGCGCCGCGCTCGTCGCCCTGCTGGTGACGCAGATCTTCCTGTTCCGGCTCTCGCCGTGGGACGCCACCATCGGGCTCGCGGTCGACCTGGTGATCCTCGCGGTCGTCGCCGCCGAGCTCGACGTGATCGCCGGTGACCGGACCACCTCGCCCGTGGGGTAGAGTTTCGGAGGCTTCTGCGGGAGCCATCGGGCTGTGGCGCAGCTTGGTAGCGCACTTGACTGGGGGTCAAGGGGTCGCAGGTTCAAATCCTGTCAGCCCGACAGTAAAAGCGCAGGTCAGGGGCTTCTAGGTTCGTCCTAGCAAGCCCCTGACCTTCTCTTCTTGGCCCGGCGGGAAACATCTCGGGAAACATCGTGCCGCGTATACGGGCGGACACCGCCGGCTTTCGACGGCCGTCGGCGCGCGTCTTCCACCGAGATGGTCCGCCCGAGCGCACCCACTGTTGTGGGCGGCGGAGCCGCCGGCATCGAGGTAGCGCACCCTGACCGAGCGGCTAGTCCACCAGCCGCTCCTCTACGGTGTGCGGACCTCGGCCCAGAGCTGCTCGTAGCACTGCGCGACGCGGCTCGTCGGGGCGAAGGCGGTCACGGGCGACTGCCGTTCGGCCATCTGCTCGACGATCGACAGGGCCGGGATCTCGGTGCGCGCGATGAGCGCGCCGTCCCGGGAGACCGAGTCGATCACCTCGCGGTGCAGCCGCTTGCGACGGTCGACCATCGAGAAGAACGCGACCAGGTTCGGTCGCGGCTTCTGCGAGTCCGCCACGAAGACCTTCAGCTGCTCGAACGTGCGCATCGACAGTGTCGCGGGGATCAGCGGCACCAGGAGCGTGTCGGCTGCGTGCAGGACGTTCTCGGACATCAGGGAGATGCTCGGCGGGCAGTCGAGGAACACCACGTCGTAGTCGTCGGAGACGCTGGTCACCAGCTGACGGAGCCGACGGGTGCGCTTCTTGGCGTCGTCGAGCTCGAGGTCCAGGTTGCGGTAGCTGAAGTCGGCGGGCAGAAGGTCGAGCTTGTCGAAGGCGGTCGACTTGAGCGCGTCCTCGATCGGACGCTTCCCGGTCACCAGCGCGTGCCCGCCCCCCTTGACGCGGGGACGGACCCGGAAGACAAAGCTCGCCGCACCCTGCGGGTCCAGGTCCCACAGAAGCGTCCGTCGCCCCTCCCGCGCCGACAGGTGGGCGAGGTTGACCGCCGTCGAGGTCTTCCCCACCCCGCCTTTGATGTTGTACAACGCGAAGACCTTCATCGGGAGCCTCCAGGTGGACCATGTGTGGTGTCGAGAGTCCGACGCACACGCACGGTCTCACGCTCGCCCGCCCGTCGCAGGTGCCTAGGTCGATCCCCCAAGGGGGTGACATCCGAGGCTCCGGGACGCGACTGCCACCGACGATCTGGCGATCGTGGCCCGTGCCGTTCCGCCCGTCAGTCATCCGCTTGCGTAGACGTCCCACCACAGTCCGTCACCCAACGCCGGCTCCGTTGGTGGTGACCGCGTGGATCTCCTCCACCTTCTCCAGCACGTCCGCCACGTTGGCGTCGTCGTTCTGGATGACCTCGATCCGAGATGCTTGCCACGCTGCTAGGTGACCGGCCACGTTGGCGTAGATGGACACCAGGGCCAGGTAGAGGATCGACGCCTGCTTCCAGGCGTCGGGTGCCCAGATGTAGACCGCGATCACGGGTGGGAAGTTCAGCAGCCAGAAGATTGTCAGCCAGCCGTTGATCTTCCTCATGAAGACCGGGTCCTCCTGGATGGAGGCCCAGAGGGTCTGTGCCACGCTCATGGCGTCTCCTCTTCCTCAACGCAGAGCTACAACCTCTAGCTGCTGTGTGTCGTGCTGTCCGCGGCCGAGGCTCCAGGCGCAGGTCCGCGATCGTCGGCTTCACTGACAGAAGATGGCAGCGCCGGACGGCAGCGTCGCGGCGGGCGCCCGCTCTTCACCCGTCCGGGCGACCACGGAGGACCGCGGGTCCTGTCGTGGAGACCGGAACCCGCGGTCGGTGGGTCAGTTGGTGATCGAGCGGCGGCCGCCCACGCGGATCCAGATCAGCAGCACGATGATGGCGCCGATGATCGACCCGACGATGCCGGCGGGCTGCAGGAAGCCGTCGGACGCGTCGCTGCGGAAGAACAGGTAGCCGAGGAACCCGCCGAGGAACGACCCGATGATCCCGATGACGATGGTCATGGCGATGGACAGGTTCTGCTTGCCGGGGACGACGAGGCGCGCGAGCAGCCCCGCGATGAGCCCGACGACGATGATGGTGATGATGAGTCCCAGCACGGTGAAACCTCCTGGTTCGGGCGACTGATACCCCCCGAGTTCACCACCCCTAGGGCGGGTGTACTACACCCCTAGGGGGGTCTACCGTGAGGCATGCCCGCACCCCAGCAGCCCTTCACAGTCGCGCTCGTCGACGACTACGACGTGGTGGTGATGGGCGTCGCCAAGATCCTGGACGAGTACCGCGACCGGGTCGTGGTGGCGGAGATCGACACGAACGAACCGGTCAGCGAGGCCGTGGACATCGTGCTCTACGACGCCTTCGCGCAGCCGGAGTCGGACCACGAGCAGATCGGTGAGCTGGTCCGGAACCCGTGCGCCCGCAAGGTGGTTGTGTTCACGTGGAACTTCCAACCGGACCTCGTCGCCAGTGCCCGTGAGCAGGGCGTCCGCGGGTATCTGTCCAAGGCCCTGCCGGCACGTGAGCTTGTCGCCGCCCTCGAGGCGGTCCACGCCGGCGAGGTCGTGGTCAGCGAGGTCCCGGGCCGCGTCCGGCCCGCGAACGGTCTCGACTGGCCGGGTCGGGGCGAGGGCCTCACCGACCGGGAGTCGGAGATCCTGGCTCTGATCACCCAGGGCCTGAGCAACGCCGACGTCGCCGCGCACACGTATCTCAGTCCGAACACGGTGAAGTCCTACATCCGCTCGGTCTACCGGAAGATCGGCGCGGAGAGCAGGACGCAGGCCGTGCTGTGGGGTGTCAACCACGGCTTCGTCCCCGACCATCGGCGGATCGACCACTGGCGCGGCGGCCCGTAGAGAGCCAGGGCGCCGAGGAGCGAGTCGTCGATCGGCGACGTGCTGTCACAACACCGCCCGCCGGCGACGACCTGCGTCGTGGGGTACCCCAGGCGGCACGCTGTGAGCCGGTCTCAGCGCGGGATCGGGAGCCAGTCGAGCACTCGCCGGATCTGGTCGTCCCAGCAGGACCACTCGTGCTCGCCAGGGCCCTCGGTGTACGCGAGCCGCAGCCCGCGGGCCAGGGCCCGGTCGCGGAAGCGCACGTTCTGGTCGTAGAGGAAGTCCTCCGTGCCGCACCACTGGTACAGCGCAGGGGCCGTTGACAAGTCCGCTCGCGCGACGAGGTCCAGCAGGTCGTTGCCGCCGGTGCGCAGCTCGTCGACCGAACCGAAGATCGTGCGGAGCTCGGGTCCCATCTCGGTGTCGAACTCGGAGGCGACGTCGAGGGCTCCCGACAGGCTCGCGGCCGCGGCGACTGTGCCGGGTTTGTCGAGCGCCCATTTGAAGGCGCCGTAGCCGCCCATCGACAGGCCGGCGACGAACGTGTCCTCGCGCCGGTCCGACAACGGGAAGAACGACCGCATCAGGGCGGGGAGTTCCTCGCTGACGTAGGTCCAGTACCGGTTGCCGTGCACCATGTCGGCGTAGAAGGACCGGTCCGCGGCCGGCATGACGACCGCAAGCCCGTGCTCGGACGCGTACCGCTCGATCGACGTGCGACGCATCCAGATCGAGTGATCGTCGGACAGACCGTGCAACAGGAACAAAGTCGGGTGCCGGTCCCTGGCGGGCGGTGCGCTCACGCCGATCTGCCGCGCCGACGCGGGCTGCGGGAGCAGGACGTCCGCCTGCACGGACAGTCCCAGGACCTCGGAGAAGAAGTGCGTCTGCAGGTAGGCCACGGCGCAGACGCTACTGGCGGCCAGCCCGTCCAGACCAGGACCACATTCGTCCCAGCGCACACGCCGTGCCGCGCACGTCCTTCGCGGCCTTGGAGTCGGTCAGGTCGAACAGCGGTGGGGCCGACGGTCGATCGCCTATGACGCGTAGAGGACATGCCGACACGTATGGCCAGGTCAGATGGGTGCCCGAGTGGGACTCGAACCCCACCAGACGAGGGAATCGGACAGATGGGAGGGTCTGCCGCGGCGCTGACCAGCGGCTTCGCCTGATTGCGTCGGAGTTCGTCGGTCATCGTGGGCGGTGTCGTCCGCGCGGGGGACAGGCGCCCGTTGCCTCCGCTTGCAGGCAGGTGTGCGCGGCCACCAGCAAGCACGACGGTGTGTGCTGCGCAGTTCCCCGTGACGATCTACAGCTGGCGACGAACTCTGCGCACCCCGGGCCGCCGACATCGCCGTCACGGCGCCTGGCAGGATCGGAGCGCCCCGCCAAAGGAGGGCAGATGGTCGCGACGTCAGGCCGAGTTGAGAGGCCCGTCGACGGCGGGCGGATCGGCTCCGCAACAGCCGGTGGCTCGTGCCTGTGCTGTTCGCCAGCCAGCAAGTTCGCGATCGTCCTCTTGTCACGTAGCTCGTCGCGCTCGTCGTGAAGCGGCCCAACCTGCTCCTAGATCCAGTGGCGTGCCCTGAAGACCAGGTACAACGTGACGCTCACGGCGCCCATCAGAACGAGGGCGAACGGATATCCCCACGTCCAGTGCAGCTCGGGCATGAGGTCGAAGTTCATCCCGTAGACCGTGCCGATGAGGGTCGGTGCGAACAGGATCGCGGCCCATGCGGAGATCTTCTTGACCTCCTCGTTCTGGGCGTTGCTCGCCTCGGAGAGGGTCTTCATCTCTTCGTTCTGCCGCTGCGCGACGAGCGTGGCGTTGACCGTCAGGATGTCGCGCAGCGCGATCCGGAATGACTCGATGCGCTCATCCACCTCGGTGACGTGGTCGGCGACATCCCGCAGGTAGCGCTGCTGCTCCTCGTCGACGCCGTACTTGGACGATCCGGCATCGAGCGCGGCGAGCATCGCGCCGAGCGGGCGAACCGCCCGCTGGAAGTCGACTACTTCGCGGGAGAGCTCATAGATGCGTCGGGAGACTGCGGGGTCCCCGCGGAAGACCTCGCTCTCGATCTCATCGATGTCGTTCTCCAGACCGGCCACGACCGGCCCGTAGGCGTCGACGACGGCGTCGAGGATCGCGTACAGGATCGCCTCGGGTCCCCGTCCGAGCAGGTCAGGGTCTGCCTCGACCCGGTGTCGGACGGCGGCCAAGTCTGGCGACTCGGCGTGTCGGACTGTCACGACGAAGTCCGGCCCGACGAACAGGTGCAGCTCACCGAACTCGACCTGCTCGGTTGAGTCGAGGTAGCGGGCGGCGCGCAGCACGACGAACAGGGTCTGGCCGTACCGCTCGATCTTGGGTCGCTGATGCGCCAGGATCGCGTCTTCGACAGCGAGCTCGTGAAGATCGAACTCGCGCGCCAGCGACTGCAGATGCTCGGCCGTCGGGCGGTACAGCCCGATCCACGCCATCGCGCCACGGCTGCTCCGCAGCGCGGAGTAGGTGCTCGTGAGGTCGCTGGGTGACGCGATCCGGACGCCGTCCCGATAGACCCCCGAGTCGACGATGCTCGCCTGCAGCTCGACCTCGCTCGAGTCGGGCATCGGGTCGCCGCGCTCGACCTGGGCCTCCGGTCCTCGCGCGCCGGGAAGGCGCGCCAGGTGGATCATCGGCAACCTGCCGGGCGACGGGCGACGTGTCATGACTGAGGTCCTCGCGTACGTAGACGGATGGCGGAGTCTGCCGGCGCGGTCCACCCGCGCGGACCCTACGCCTCGTCGGTGAACGCGCATGGGCTCGACTGCGGTCCGTTCGGCAGAACCCCGGGATGCTAGTGCCGCGTCGGAGCTCGCTCGGCCTTCTTTCGTCGCATGTCGCGGTGCAGTTCCTGGAGCAACAACGGCCCGTCTGCCCACGCCTGCAAGCTCACCGTCGCGACCGCCCGGACCGGCGGCCACTCGCCGTCGTCGAAGCCGGGGGGACTCGCGGCCAGCGTTCGGAGCGCACGCTGCCGCAGCTCTTCGGCGACCTCGCGGGCGCGCTCGTCGGGCACGACGGGGAGCACGGCGACGACGAGGATCTCGTCGTCGCCGAGCCGACCGAGAACGCAGCCTCCTGGGTACGCGCCCGTCAGTGCCTGCGCCATGCAGGCGAGCACGCGGTCACCGTGGGGGAGTCCATGGGCCGCGTTGAGCAGCCCGAAGCCCGCGATGTCGATCAGTGTGACCGCCAGTCGTTGGCGGGAGCCCCGAATGGGGGCCCGGTGTTCTCGCAGAGTTCGCCGGTCGTCCGTGTGGTGTCGCGCGAGGGTCGGGCAGGCTCAGTGAGTGCTGCTCACGCCCAGTGTCGGCGACTACGACGCCCCGCGTCTTCGGCGACTGTACGAGGGGTCGTCCTTGCAGGTCGACGCGCACCGCGTCAGGTGGATCGCTCCAGCGACCGGGACGAACTCGGGTGGGTCGTTCGATGTGGCCGTCGGCGGCGGCTCGGGGCAAGCGCACGCAGTCACGCACGTCCGGACAAGAAGACCGTCGAGGTACGAGCCGGTGATCGACCGGTATGTGATCACCGACAGCGCTGGGCAGATGCTGGGCTCCTTGCCGTCCGGGGTTGGCCATGTCGGGTCGGGCGCGCCGTCGCACCAAGCCGGCTGGTATCCGCCGACCGTCGTTCGCGCGGCCGTGCAGGAGGCCGGCCTGGTCTGGGCCGACCTGGACTTCGTCGGCGACAGCGCTGGTCTCGACCGGCTGTTCCCCGGGCTCGTTCCCGACCTGGGACAGGTGCAGGTCGTGTGGTGGCTGTGGGCGTTCATGCTCACCGGCTTCGGCCTGTACTCGATGATCTGGCCGTGGCAGCTGCGTCATCAGCCCGCAAGCGCGGGTTACATCGCGTTCATGGTGCTGCTCGGCGCCGCGTTCGTGTGCCTCGGCGTGCTCGCTGCGCCGGTCATGCAGCGGCGATGGAGGAAGTGCGCAATCCGACAGCAAGTGACGGACGCCGCCTCGTAGGACGGTCGACATGCGCTCGGCCCGAAGGGGCCCGCGCGGCGGTTCCTCGGCCCGTGCCGTCAGGCAGCGCTCGAGGTCGTGGGGGATCAGTCCCCGAGCCCAGCGAGTCGCCCGAGCTCCTGGGCATCCTCGGAGTGGACGTTCGTTCGGCTAGTGCGACGGACGTTCGGTGACCCGCTCCGCGATGTATGCAGAGCGTCCATCAGACAGCCTCGTCAGTTCGTCGGTGACGACGTACGGCACCTCGGACACCCGATCGCAGCCCCGAGAGCGGAGCCGCTCCCCGAGAGGATAGCCGTCGACTTGCAGCAGCCCGATGTCACCGTCGTTCTCGCCCCACGCGCGACTACCCAGAAGTCACGCATGCGTCCAGGGTGCCCTTACCGCCGGGACGATGGAAGCGCTCCGTTCAGGCTGAGTTCACCACTCATGGACGATTTTGGTCCGACGCGCTTCGGCGTGTGCTGAGGCTCCACGCGCGCGCCTCAAGGTAAGTGGTCGCCAGTCTGGTGGTTTGGCAGCATCGTTCATCTTGCTGGACTATCGTCCGGCGCATGCCCAAGCCGTTGGATGTTGAGTGCCCCCGATGCCACGCCGCGCCGGGGAAGTCATGCCGCACGGCCGACCGCGTGAAGCGTGACCCGCACCGCCGCCGGCGCGAAGCAGCGGACCGCAAGAAGTAGGTCGCGCCCGAGCCTGAGAGATCCGCCAGAAACTCCAGGCAGACCACATCAAGGCGTGTCGGAACAGGCGAGCGCACGCGCCCCAGCTGCACGCTGCAGGACTGGGCCGGGCGCTGGTTCGTCGCGGAGTGGTCATCATGGAGTGTCGCAGCCGCCGCACCCGGCCTGGTCTGTCAGGAGGACCCGATGGACTCCACGTTCGATCTCGACCGCATCGAGCCCGACGCCGAGGACAACCTGCGCGAGTACATCGACCGGCTCGTGGCCGAGGGCTACAGCGTCGCAGGCGGCGAGGGTGCAGATCCCGTGCTCATCGACCCGGGCGGAAAAGCGGTCGAGACGTGGCGCGAGGACTACCCCTACGGCGAGCTGATGGATCGCGAGGAGTACGAGGAGGCGAAGTACCGCCTGCAGATCGAGCTCCTCAAGCTCCAGTACTGGGCGGAGGACAACGGCGAGCGGCACATCATCGTGTTCGAGGGCCGCGACGCGGCTGGCAAGGGCGGGACGATCAAGCGGTTCGTCGAGCACCTCAACCCGCGCGCAGCACGCGTGGTCGCGTTGAGCACCCCCACGACCACTGAGCAGGGCCAGTGGTACTTCCAGCGCTACGTCAAGCACTTTCCCACGCAGGGGGAGATCGTGCTCTTCGACCGGTCCTGGTACAACCGCGCGGGCGTCGAGCGAGTGATGGGGTTCTGCTCCGACAACCAGTACGCGGAGTTCATGCGCCAGGCTCCCGACTTCGAGAGGCTCATCGTGGACGCCGGCACGCACCTGACGAAGTTCTGGTTCTCGGTCACCCGCCGGGAGCAGCGCACCCGGTTCGCGATCCGTCAGATCGATCCCGTACGTCGCTGGAAGCTCTCACCGATGGACCTCGAGTCCCTTGGCCGCTGGGAGTCGTACTCAGCCGCGAAGGAGGCCATGTTCGCCGGCACCGACACCGATCACGCGCCCTGGATCATGATCCGAAGCAACGACAAGAAGCGCGCCCGGCTCAACGCCATGCGGTACTTCCTCAGTCAGTTCTCCTACGACGGAAAGAACGAGGACGTCGTCGGCGAGGTCGACCCGTTGATCGTGCAGCGCGCCCGGAACACGGTTGGCGACTGAACCGCCCGCCTGACGACCCGTGGGCACCTGGGTCTGTCGTCTGAACGCAGACCGGGGGGTGAGGGGATCGACGTCGGCAAGCGCGAGCGTGATCAGGCGGCCGCTACTCCGAGTGAGTCGAGCAGGCGGAGGACCCTGCGTTCGATCTCGTCGCGGACTGCCCGCACGTCAGCGAGACCGAGCGACACGGATCGGCCAAGTTCCACTCGTCGTACCGCTTGCCGGGCTGGCCGCCGCGCGCGTCGGAGCTGAGCCGCGACATCGTGACGTCGGAGCCGTCAAGCGTGCGCTCGACCACGTGCGCGAGCCGCCCTCGCGATCTCGTCGGCGGAGCGCGGCTGACCGGGCCGAGTCAGACACATCCAACGCGACGACGACGCACAGGTGAGTGGGCCGCCCGACCCCACTCGTGGGCTAGAGCGAAGCGCTGACCGCCTGGCCATGGCCGTCGGGCGGGCTCCCGAAGCGACCGAGGGCCAGGGTCTGTGGCACGGACTTCCACGTGTAGACCAGGAGCACCAGCGCGGCGGCCCACGCTGCGAGCCATGCAGGAGCGAGGTCGATCGCGGCGGCGGCGCTGAACAGCAGGCCGAAGGTGCCCACGAGAACCACGAGGGACGCAACCAGCACTCCGCCGATCGTGTTGTGGCGCGCGATCCCGCCCTGGTCGTCGAACCGCCGCTTGCAGATCGTCAGCCACAGCGGTCCGCTCCCGACGATGCCTGCTGTCAAGGCGGCTGCCACCGCAACGACGCCGACGGTCGACGTCGCTTCCTTTCCGACGATCGACTCGAGGGCATCTCCGCCGGCGAACACCGTCGTGAAGAGCGCTGCCGCCAAGCTCACGCTCGAGGCCCAGTTCTCCTTGAAGTCCCAGTCGGCGGTGATGCCCGGCAGCGAGAGCGACAGGTGCTTCGGGCTCCACCATGGCTCGATCTTCGAGGCATCCTTCGCCGGGTGAGCCGGAGAAGGGTGAGGGTTCCCGCGGGGCCTGTTCAGCCAGAACAGGTAGGGCGGCACCACACCGACCACGGCGAGCGGCGCAGCCAGCCAGAGGTACCACCGGAGCGGCGACCAGTCAGAGGGGGATCCGGGCGCGAAGGTCACCGCGACAGGGATCGCCGCGGGCGTCAGCGTCTGTTCGACGTTGCCGACCGCGTGGGCTGCCACCGAGCCTTCGCGAGGCGCCCCGCCCGCTGCACAGTTCATCTCGAACGTGACGTCTCCGCTGGTGTGCCCAGGAACGCTCGGTTCACCAGTTGCCGTCGAGCAGGAGCCGTCGTCCAGCGTCAGCACCAGCGCGATCTCCTCGGCGGAGAGGTTCGTGGCCGAGAGCGTCACCGTCGACGTGCCGTCCGCCGTGCGCGTCCCCTCGTGCGCTCCGCCCGAGATCACGTAGTCACCGCCCGCCGTCGCCAACGGGGCAAGCCCCTCCGCGGGCGTGGGTCCCAGCGCATGGAGCGCCAGAGTGAGCGCGACCGGCCACGCCGCGAGCACCAAGCCCACTGCGAGGTGGCCCGCAGCGCCGATCGGGGCACGTGATCGCCAACGAGCGCCCATGTCCAGCCCCCCACACCCAGGTACGGCTCTCCCGATGTTCACGAGCGTCCCATCACGGTAGGGCGCGACGCCAGCAGTGGCGCACTCACTAAACTGAGCGCATGCCTGGCCTGCGGCACGCCGTCACCATCGCGGCCTCGCCAGAACGTGTATGGGCGGTGGTCGTCGACGTCGAGCGCTGGCCCGAGCGGATCCCGACGGTCGACTCCGTGGAGCGCCTGGACGACGGTCCTCTCGCTGTCGGCTCCCGTACGCGGTTGCAGCAGCCGCGGTTGTCCCCGGCGGTGTGGACCGTGACCGAGCTGGTGGACGGGTCGTCGTACACCTGGGAGTCGCGCTCGCCCGGCGTCACCATCACCGCCTCGCACGTTGTCGAGCGGCACACTGAGGGCAGCCGGCTCACCCTTGCCCTGACCGTGTCCGGTCCGTTGTCCGGCGTCGGCTGGCTGATGACGCGGTCGCTGACCAGGCGGTACGTCGAGACGGAGGCCGCCTCGATCTCGCGGGCCGCGGAGAGCGCGACGACGTGACAGGTGGCGACGTCAGGCCTTCGGCATCGTGATGACCCGGGCACCGAACCAGCGGGCCTCGGCGAGGTCGTGGGTGATCAGGAGCGTCGTCTGCCCCGCGCTCCGCTCACGGACCCACGTCATCACCTGGACCTTGCCCAGAGTGTCGAGGCCCGTGAAGGGCTCGTCGAGGACGAGGAGATCGGCTTCGGCCATCACCGCTCGGACGATGGCGACCCGGCGCCGCTGCCCGCCGGACAGGTCGCGCACCGGCTTGGTGTGGCACGCGTCGTTCAGGCCGGCTCGGCGCAGCTCGACAGCGATCGCGCTGGACGGGGTGGAGCGGTGCAGCACCAGGCGGACGTTGCCGACGGCCGAGAGCTGCTCGCACAGACGGTTCTCCTGGAAGACGGCGGCACGGCGTCGGCCCTCCACCCCCCGGATCTCGCCCGCGTCGGGAACGACCAGGCCGAGCAGGACACGGGAGAGCGTCGTCTTGCCGCAGCCGTTGGGTCCCGTCAGTGCGGTGACTCGGCCCTCGTCCAGGTCCAGGTCGAGGCCGTCCAGCACCACCTCGGAGCCGAACCGGTGACCGATGCCGCGCAGCGCGATCACGCGAGGCGCCTCTCGGTGCTCCGCAGGACGGTCACCAGGACCTTCTCCGCGCCGAAGCTCACGGCGATGATCACGGCGGTCCACGCGAACAGGTCGGCGCTGCTGAGCAGGATCTTCGCCTCGTAGAGCCGCTCGCCGATGCTGCCCTCGGCGAGCCCGATGACCTCGGCGGCGATGCCGCTCTTCCAGGCCAGGCCGACCCCGGTGCGGCAGGCGGCGGTAAAGAACGGCAGGACGGCGGGGATGTCCACGGCGGGCAGCCGCCGCAGCCACGGCACGCCGAACACGTCGGCGACCTCCAGGAGTGCGCGGTCGCGGTGCCGCAGGCCCTCCAGGACGTTGGTGTAGATGATCGGCAGGACCATGAGGAAGCTGATGACCAGCGCGAGCTGATCGCTGCTCACCCAGATCAGCACCAGGATGATGAAGCTCACCACGGGTGTGCTGCGGACGGCCGCGAGCGCCGGGGTGACCAGGGCGTCGACCACCCGGGACGTGGCCGCGAGCGTGGCGCCGAGCACGCCGAGGACCGAGGCCGCCGCGAAGCCCCCGGCGATGCGCGCGAACGAGGACGCCACGGTGCCCCAGAAGTCCGCCGTGAGGCTCAGCTCGCCGAGCCGGACGACGACCCTGCCCGGCGAGGCCAGCAGGACCTCGTGGCCGACGAGCAGGGCCGACACCTGCCAGACGACCACCCAGAACGCGACGACGGCCAGGGGACGCACGGCCCCCCGGGCGAGCGTCGCCGTGCCCTCAGCGGCGGAGGTAGAAGTCATCCCCGGGGACGCTCCCGCCGACTGACGCCGGGTCGGCGTCGAAGAGCACCTGGAGGTAGCCGCCGAGCAGGCTCCTGAGCTCGGTGCCGTCGACGAAGGTGATGTGGGACGAGGGGATCGCCGCCTCGGCGATCGGTGCCGCGGGGACGATGCCGGCCTCGGCGATGAGGACGGCCGCCTCGGCGGGGTGCGCGTTGGTGAACCGCGCGGACGCCTCGTAGTCGGTGAGGAAGGCCTCGACGGCGTCGGGGTGCTCCGTGACGAACGCGGTCCGGACCACCACGACGCCGGTGACCAGCTCGGAGTCGGGGCTGACCTCGGCCCACTCGTCCGTGAGGTCGAGCGCGCTGCGGATGCTCGGGTTCTGCGTCGTCACGACGGTCGCGAACGGCTGGGGGAGCAGGGCGATCGCGCCGGGCGTCGTCGCCAGCAGGGCGGCGACCTCGGTGTGCTCGCTGCGGTACTCGATCGTGAGGTCGGTCGCCGGGTCCAGTCCGTTGCCGGTCAGCAGGTGCTCGAGCACGTACTGCGGCGAGGCGCCCTTGCCGGAGGCGTAGACGGTCTTGCCTGCCAGGTCGGCGACGCTGTGCACCGTGTCGCCGGCCTCGAGGATGTCCATGACCCCGAGGGTGGAGATCGCGGCGACCTGGATCTGGGCGTCGGCGTCGTCGAGCGTCTTGTTGTACAGGACGGCGGCGAGGTTGGACGGGAGCAGGGCGACATCGACCTCGCCTCGCACGACCAGCGGCACGACCTCGTCCGGCGAGCCGTACATCGTCACGCGGTAGTCCTCGGTACCCGCGCCCGCCTCGGCCTCGTGCATCAGCTGGACCAGGCCCATCGTCGTGGGGCCCTTGAGCGACGCGACGCGGACCGTCGTCGGCTCATCGGTGGGAGCAGTGGTGGGAGCGGTGGCGGCAGCGGTCGTGGGCGCACCCGCCGGGGTGATGCCGGAGCAGCCGACGAGGAGGCCGCTCGCGCACAGCACTGCGGCGGCGAGGCCTGCGACGCGCTTCATCCGGATCGCCTCTCGGTCGGGACTGCCGCGTCCCGGAACGGGGCGTAGCTGGTGTGCAGCAGGTGATGGGCGGTCTCGGAGTTGGGTTCCCCGTAGAACTCGTCGTACAGCCGCAGGACGTCGGGGTTCTCGTGGGACTTGCGCAGGCTCGAGGTGCGGTCGATGTTGACCAGCACCTTCTGCCGGGCCGCCATCTGGCCGACCTTGCCGGGCACCGGGTGCCCTGCACCGTTGATGCACCCACCCGGGCAGGCCATGACCTCGATGAGGTCGTAGCCCACGTCCTCGCCGGCGGCGATGCGCCGGGCGAGAGGCTCGATGTTGTTCAGGCCGGAGACCACCGCGACACGCACGGTCACGCCGCCGCCGGTCACGGTCGTCTCCTTGATGCCCTCGAAGCCGCGGACCTCCTCGAAGTCGAGCCTGTCGAGCAGCGGCTCGCCCGTGAGCTTCTCGACGGCCATCCGCAGCGTGGCCTCCGCCACCCCGCCCGAGGCGCCGAACAGGATGCCGGCGCCCGTGACCCGCCGGTAGGGCTCGTCGAACTCCGCGGGCGTGACGTCGGCCGGCTCGAGGCGCAGCATCTCGATCATCTCGAGGAACTCGGTGGTGGTGAGCACGGCGTCGACGTCGCGGACCCCCTCGGGGGCGAACTCCGGGCGCGCAGCCTCGTACTTCTTGGCCAGGCACGGGACGATCGACACCACGTACAGCTCGTCGAGGCTCACGCCGGCCTGCTGGGCGAAGTGGTTCTTCACCGTCGCGCCCATCATCTGCTGCGGGGACTTGCAGCTCGACAGGTGCGGGATCAGGTCGGGGTAGCGGCGCTCGACGAGGTTGACCCAGCCCGGGCAGCACGACGTGAAGTGCGGCATCACTCCACCGGAGGAGACCCGGCCCAGGAACTCGGTGGTCTCCTCCATGATCGTGAGGTCGGCGGCGAAGGTGAAGTCGAAGACCTTGTCGAAGCCGATCCGGCGCATCACACCGGCGATGAAGGCGGAGGCCTCGTCGAACGGCAGGCCGAAGTGCTCGGCGACGACGGTCCGGACCGCCGGGGCGACGAACCCGACGACGACCTTCGCGGGGTCGTTGATGGCCGTGAACACGTCACCCCGCTCGCGCACGTAGTCCAGCGCGCCGCACGGGCAGGCCCGGACGCACTGGCCGCACGAGACGCAGTCCGTCAGTCCGAGGGGCTGGCCGTTGTGGGTGCCGACGGTCAGCCGGCCCTCGTGGAACTGGAAGGCGAGGACGCCCGGTCCCTCGATCTCGGCGCAGGCCGCGACGCACAGCCCGCACGAGATGCACTTGTTGTCGTCGCGGACGATGAAGGGGTGGTCCTGGGTCAGCGGGACGTAGGGGCGCACGTGCAACGGCGTGGCGAACACGACCTCGTGGGCGCTGGCCTCCTGCCGGAGCGAGCACGCGTTCTGGGTGCCGCAGCCGCAGCTCAGGCACCGGGCGGCCTCGGCCCTGGCCTGCTGTTCGGTCAGGCCCTGCTCGACCTCGACGAAGCTGCCGGTCCGCTGCGCGGGGACGAGGGAGGGCATGGTGGCGCGGGCGAGCCGGGGGAGGTCCTCGAACTCCGCGCGAGGCAGGTCCTCGAGCGACCCGCGGCTGCACGTGTAGTCCTCCTGGCTCGGGCGCACGGAGCCGCGGGTGACGAACTCGTCCATCGCGTGGGCCGCACGCCGCCCCGCTGCCACGGCCTGGATCACGGTCGCCGGCCCGGTCACGCAGTCGCCGCCGGAGAAGATCTTCCCCTCGCTCGTCTGCATGGTGTGGCCGTCGATGTCGACGTCCCCCCACTCGTTCAGCCGCACCGGGAGGTCGTTGAACAGGAAGCCGGTGTCCGTGCTCTGACCGATGGCACCGATGATGGTGTCGGCCTCGATGACGAAGTCGCTGCCCTCGACGGCCACGGGCCGACGACGACCCGAACGGTCGGGCTCGCCGAGCTCCATGGTCAGGCAGTGCAGCCGCAGGCCCTCGTCGCCCGCACTGATCCTGGTCGGCGCGGTGAGGACGACCATCTCGATGCCCTCGTGCAGCGCCTCCTCGACCTCGAACGGCTCGGCCGGCATCTCCTCGCGGGTGCGCCGGTAGACGATCCGGACGTTCCTGGCTCCCTGACGCAGGGCCGTGCGGGCGCAGTCGATCGCGGTGTTGCCGCCGCCGAGGACCACCACGTCGTCGCCGAGCGGGACCTCGACGCCCTTGGTGACCTGCTCCAGGTAGTGGATGCCGAGCCAGACGCCGTCGAGGGTCTCGCCGTCGACCCGCAGCGGCGACGCCCGCCAGGATCCGATCGCCAGGTAGACCGAGTCGAAGTCGCGTTGCAGGTCCTCCAGCCGCAGGTGCGTGCCGAGCGCGTGACCGGTGACGATCTGGACACCCATGGCCTGGATGATGCCGATCTCGTCGTCCAGCGTGGTCTTGGGCAGGCGGTACTCGGGGATCCCGTACCGCGTCATGCCGCCGGCGTGGTCCTGCTTCTCGTAGACGGTCACGGCGTGGCCCGCGAGCGCGCTGTAGTAGGCGGCGGACAGACCGGACGGTCCGGCGCCGACGACGGCGATCCGCTTGCCGGTGGGCTCGGCGACCCGGGGGATCCACGGCGTCTCGCGGGCCATGTCCCAGTCGGACGCGAACCGCTTGACGGCGTTGATGGCGACAGGTTCGTCGGTGAGGTTGCGCCGGCACTCCGCCTCGCACGGGTGCGGGCACACGCGTCCGCACACGGACGGGAACGGGTTCCGGTCGCGGATCACGCGGATGGCGGCCTCGTAGTTGCCGTCCGCGACGTGGCGCAGGTACGTCTGGATGTCGACGTTGCCCGGACAGGCGACGACGCACGGCGCCACGCAGTCGGCGTTGTGGTCGCAGAGCAGCTGCTCGAGCCGCACCTTGCGGTAGGCCTCGAGGCGTGGCGACTGCGTCGTGATGACCATGCCGGCGGTGACGGGCGTCCGGCACGCCTTCACGTCCCGCGAGGCCGGCCCACCGAGCTCGACGACACACAGCCCGCAGCTGCCGTTCGACCGCTTGAGCCGGATGTCGTGACAGAGCGAGGGGACGTCGATCCCCTCGTTGGCCAGGGCCTGGAGGATCGTCAGCCCGTCGAGGACCTCGATCTCACGGTCGTCGACGGTGACGGTGAATCGGTCGCCGTCAGAGACCTCGCGCACGTCAGACCTCCACAGGTGTGACTCGGTGCAACGAGGGCCGGGTGCCGACGCTGGCACGACTCCATCTGTCGTCCTCGACGATGGATACAGGGCGGACACTAGGTCCGCGCCGCAGGCGTACCCCGGGACCTTCTGCCCAGGTGAGGGCCTCGGGACCGGCTGAGTCGCGACGCCTCGAGGGACTACAGGACGACCACGCCCTTGCCGCCGATGGTCCCGGCTTCCATGTCGGTGTGTGCTTGGGCGATCTCGTCGAGGGTGTACACGCGCCCGACCGGGACGCGCGCGCGACCGTCGGCGACGGCGTCGAGGAAGTCCTGCAGGACCGGTGCGGGCAGGTCGGCTGCGTCGCCGGAGTAGGCGGTGAGGCGGACGCCGTTGGGGAGCCAGTCAATCGGGTAGAACTCCGGGATCGTCCACTGGTCGGAGAGCATGCCGGTGAAGCACACGGTGCCTCCGCTGCGCACGGCGCGCAGGGTGTCGCGCATGACGTTCACTCCGACCAGCTCCACGGCGCCGTCCACGCCGTCGGGGTAGATCTGCCGCACCTGGGCGGCGATGTTGCCGTCGTCGATCAGGACGTGGTCGACGCCGACGCTGTCCAGCAGAGCCGTGCGAGCGGCCGAGCGGGTGGTGGACAGCACGGTCAGGCCCCGCATCTTGCCGAGCACCGCCAGGGTCAGGCCGATCGATGACGTGCCGCCGCGGATCAGCAGGCTCTGTCCGGGTTCGGGCCGCACGCCGACGGCGAGCGTCCCGTACGCGGTCTGCAGCATCTCGGGGACGGCACCGAGGACGTCCCAGGGCAGGTCGCTGGCGAAGGGGATCGCCTGGGCTGCCGGAACGAGCACGTACTGGGCATAGCCGCCGTCGATCGTGCGACCCATCCCACCCATCAGGGCGACCACCTGCGTCCCGGCGGAGAGCTCGCCACCGGGAGCGTCCTGGACGACTCCGGCGGCCTCGATGCCGGGGATGCGCGGGAACGACCCGAAGGACGCCTGCCCGCGCCGGAAGTGCAGCTCGGAGCGGTTCAGCCCGAACGCGTGCACCCGCACGAGCACCTGACCCGCCTGGGCACGCGGTACCGGCACGTCCCGGACGGTGAGCACCTCCGGGCCACCCGGGCGCTCGACGACGACCGCGCGCATGGTGTCCCGGGCGCTCATGGGGCCACCGCCGTCATGGGCGTGGTCAGTCGTGCCAGCAGCAGGACCAGCGTGGACCTCACCTCGGCGAGGTCCACCCCGTCGACGTGCTCGGCCAGGGCGGCCTGCATCAGGCGCACGCCGTCGTCGTGCGCGGCGTCGCCGGCCGACGTCAACGTCACCAGCGAGGACCGTCGGTCGGTCGGGTGCGCCGTGCGCACCGCGAGGCCGTCGCGCTCGAGCCGGTCCACCAGCTTGCTCGCCGCGCCGACGGTGATCCCGAGCTCGGACCGGATCTCCTGCACCCGGCACGAACCCGCGTGCCTCCTCACGACCCGCAGCGCCGAGAGCGTCCCCAAGGACGACGCGCCGCCGGCCCGGAGCCGATCGTCCAGGTCGTTCCACAGGGAGATCTCGTACCGCACCAGAGAGTCGAAGAAGTCCATGGCAGTCCGAACTCGACTACGTGGAACTATATTCCGGGTGATGCACCTGTGGTGCGCAGGTAGGTCGCCAGGCTCAGGGGAGCGGACCCCGCGAGGTCCTGGACGGCCGTGCTCACGTGCGCCATGGCGTTGCTGGCGATCGCGGTGTACGTGCTGACCCAGGCGTCGACCTGCCAGTCCGGGGCGCCGTAGCCGGCACGCGACGCGTACGCCTCGTCGAGCGACTCGTCGTGAAAGGTCACGTCGGTGCCGCGGACCGCAGAGATCGTGGCGGCGACGTCGCGCAGGGTCAGCGCCTCCGGGCCGGTCAGCTCGTACGACCGGTTCGTGTGCGCAGCCGGCTCGCCCAGGACGGCGGCGGCGACACGCGCCACGTCGGCTCGCGCGACGAACGCGCACGCTCCCTCACCTGCGGGGCCACGGATGACCCCGTCGGCGCCGACGAGCGCCTCGGTGAAGTCGAGGTAGAAGCTGTCGCGCAGGAACGTCCAGACCATGCCCGAAGCCCTGAGGTGCTCCTCGGTCGCGTGGTGGTCGCGGGCCAGGGTGAAGGTGGCGTCGGGAGCCGCGCCGAGGAACGAGGTGTACACGACGTGCTGGACGCCCGCGGCAGCAGCCGCGTCGATGAACGTGCGGTGCTGGTCGAGCCGGTCGACGCTCTCTGCGGCCGAGACCATGAACAGCACGCGGACGCCGTCCAGCGCCCGTGTCGCCGCGTCCAGGTCACCGAACGACGCCGCCGTGACCTCGGTGACCGTGGCGTGGGTCGGCAACCGCGGACTGGTCGGGTCGCGCACGACGAGTCGGTGCGGTGTCCCGGCGGCGTCGAGCAGTCGCGCGACGAGACCACCGAGGTGGCCGGTGGCCCCGGTGACGGCGAGGGGCTGGAGGGTCGTCACACCGTCCAGGGTCGCGCGACTCCGGCACGGCGGCCACCCCGGGGAAGGGGCCGGGTGGACGATGAGCGCGTGGGCGGGTGCGCTGCCCGCCGACCCGAGAGGCGACCCGATGGTGGAGGCCGGAAGCGCTGAGCTGCGAACACGGCTGCGGCGCGCGGTGCTGGTCGTCGCCGCGCTGAATCTGAGCTACTTCTTCGTCGAGGTCTCGGTCGCGCTGTCCATCGGCTCCGTGTCGCTCTTCGCCGACAGCGTCGACTTCCTCGAGGACACGGCGATCAACCTGCTGATCTTCATCGCCCTGGGCTGGTCGCTGCGCAGCCAGTCGATCGCGGGCAAGGTCATGGCCGGCGTGATCCTGGTGCCGGCGCTCGCCGCGGCCTGGGAGGCGTTCAGCAAGTTCGGTGATCCCGTCCCGCCGAGCCCCTACGCGCTGATCCTGACGGCCGGCGGGGCGGCGCTGGTGAACCTGGCCTGCTCTCTGGTGCTCGCCCGGTTTCGTCACCACGAGAGCTCGATGGCCAGGGCGGCGTTCCTCTCGGCGCGCAACGACGTGGTGGTCAACCTCGCGATCATCGCTGTGGGCCTCGTGACCCTGTGGACCGCGTCCGGGTGGCCGGACCTGGTGCTGGGACTGATCATCATCGTCCTGAACGTCAGCGCCGCGAAGGTGGTCTGGCAGGTCTCGGAAGAGGAGCGTCTGGCTGCCAAGGCGCTGGCCGGCGAGGAGATCGACTAGGAGGCGAGCGGGTCCCGCACGCCACTCGATCGCGTCGTCACGACGACGCCATCTCCGCGACGGGCACCCGGGCGCGGGCCGCCGTGGGGTTGCGCAGGTCGTTCAGGGACACGCCGATGCCATACGTGAGGAACTGCCCCACGGGCTCGATCTCGATGACGCGGCACTCGGCGCGCCGTTCCGGCGGGACGAGCGAGGCCAGCTTCGCCGGCGTGTCTGGCATGGCGCCGGCGGGGTGCACGACCGCCGTCGCGTGGAAGCTCACCGTGGCGGGCGGGATGGGGAAGACGAGGGAGAGCAGCCCTCCTCGACGCACCGTCACGGTGACCGCGAGGCGTCCGTCGGACGCGAGGTGTCTCGCCTTCCAGCTGTCGGGGGCCACGGCGACGTACATCCGGCCGCCCGTCGCCACGTAGACGACCCCGCTGGACCGCGGCTCGCCTGTCGGAGTGAGGTGGCTCAGCACGGCGAACGATGCGTTCTCGATCGCACGCCAGACGTCCTCGCTGGTCGGTCGGTGCGCCGACCCGTTGTCGTTCATCGTCCTCATCCCCTCACGCGGCCCGCGCGGGCGGCGTTCTCGCCCGGGAGTGCTCGCGTGCCGTCGTCCGTCCAGGTTGTCGCCGACGTGCGCGGGTCGGTAGGGCAGAAGGTCCCCCACGGAGGCGCTTTCCACGAGGTGCAAGGGACTTCCGGCCCTGCCGCAGGTGGGGCGCTGGATCGACGATCGGGGTGTGCCCGCCATGTGCGCGGGGGCGTCGTCGGACGGAGGACAACATGACACAGGTACTGGTGGCCTACGGAACGTCCAGGGGCGGTACCCAGGGTCTGGCGGAGCTGATCGGTCACGACCTGCGCGACCACGGGTACGACACGATCGTGCGCCCGGCCGCCGAGGTCGCGGACCTCGGCGATGCCGACGCGGTCATCGTCGCGGGAGCCCTCTACGCGGGGCGCTGGCACAAGGACGCGCGCAGGCTCGTCAAGCGCCAGGCCGACCGTCTGTCCGCCCTGCCGGTGTGGCTCGTCGCGACCGGACCGCTCGACGGGACGGCGCAGGAGGGGAACCTCGCACCCGTGCCGCACGTCAAGGACGCGGCTGCGCGGATCGGGGCCCGGGGGGTCCAGACGTTCGGCGGGCGCCTGGAGCCCGACGCCGCGGGCTTCCCCGCGAGCGCGATGGCCAAGAAGATGGCAGGGGACTGGCGGGACACCGAGCACGTCGCCCGCTGGGTCGACGAGGTCGACGGCGAGCTCGGCGCCACGCTGCGCTGAACCGGTCCCACCTTTCCGATGTCGGCACCGCGGTGCCGGCATCGGGACGCAGCCGTGCTCAGCCGGCCCGCTTCGAGGCCGTGGCCGCCGGGACCGGGGCGTACAGCGGCGGCTTCATCTCCGCCAGCTCCAGGTCCGCGGTGGCCTGGATGAGGGCGAGCAGGTCGGTGTCGAGGCCGGGCGAGAACTCCTCGTACCGCTCCTCGGCGATCACGGACGGGACGCCGCCCGGCGCCTGCTCCGTGGCGTCCAGCTCGGTGCCGTCCTTCGACGGGGACATGCCCTGGAAGATCTTGCCCGCCTCCGAGGACGCCGTCAGGTCGAACGTGTACTGCTTGCTCTGGAGACCGAGGTCGACCAGCTTCTTGACCTCGGGGAACTTCTCCGCGTTGGTCTTGGGGATCGGCAGGACCGACGCCCAGTTCACGCCGAGGGTCTCCAGGGCGCGGGCGTAGGCGTTCTCGTGCGCCTGGTCGCGCACGATCAGGTAGGCGATGGTCGACCGGGCCGTCTTGTTCGCGGTCATCTCGTAGATGCGGCACTTCTGCAGGCGGCCGGTCGACTCGAGCATCAGGTTGTAGAGCAGGTCGAGCACGAGGTTGCCGGAGTTGTAGACGTACGAGCCGGACCAGGGGTTGCCCGCGGAGTCCACGGGAAGCGCGCCCTGGGCCGCCACCAGGTAGTGGTGGATGTTGCCCTGGTCCAGTGCGGACTCCAGGGGAGTGGCCCCGCCGGCGCCGGGCTTGTCCAGCGGGTCCGACTTCTTGCCGTTGTAGCGCGGGGAGCCGTCGAGTAGGCGCGCGATGGTGGTGCCGATGAGCTCGACGTGGCTGATCTCCTCGGTGCCGATCCCCTGGAGCAGGTCGCGGTACGGCTTCCCCTTCGGTCCGCGGAAGTTGATGCTCTGGAACAGGTACTGCATCATCGTCCGCATCTCGCCGAACTGACCCCCGAGCCCCTCTTGGAGGGCGTTCGCGGCTGCCGGGTCCGGCTCGTCGGCCTCGATGTCGTTGATGAGCCGCTGCACGTGCAGGTACATGGCGTTCCTCTCGTCAGGCGTCGTCGTCCTGGGTGTGGGCGCCGCGCGACTCGCGCAGGGCGCGACCGAGCCGCACGTCCTCCTCCTGCTTGGCCTGCTTCTTCTCGCTCGCACGGGTGTCGCGCGGCGGGAGCTGGATCGTCTTCTCGGCCTCGATGCCGCCCTGGAGCTGCCGTCCGCGCTCGATCTCCGCGTCCAGCTCGGCCCCGAACAGCAGGGCCAGGTTGGTGATCCAGAGCCAGAGCAGGAACACGATGACGCCCGCCAGGGAGCCGTAGGTCTTGTCGTAGCTGCCGAAGCTGGTCACGTAGAACCCGAACCCCAGCGATGCCAGCACCCACACGACGAGCGCGACGATCGCGCCGAGGCTGATCCAGCGGAACTTCGGCTGCCGCACGTTCGGCGTCGCGTAGTAGAGGATCGCGATCGCCACGACCACCAGCGCCACGATGACCGGCCACTTCACGATGTTCCAGAGGGTGACCGTGACGCCGCTCAGGCCGATGGCGGACCCCACGGACCGGGCGACGTCGCCGGAGAGCACGACTGCCGTCACGATCACGACGGCGATGACCACGAGGATCACCGTGACGAGCAGGAGCGCGGGGCGCAGCTTCCAGATCGGCCGGCCCTCGTCGATCTCGTACACGCGGTTCATTCCCCGGCTGAGCGCGGCGACGTAGCCGGAGGCCGACCAGAGGGCCAGCACGAGCCCGAGCACGAGCGCGAACCCGGCGGCCGGTGCCTCGGTGAGCTGGGTGAGGATCGGCTTCAGGGTGTCGTCGACGGAGCTGACGCCCACGTCCCCGGCGATCTTCAGCACGTCCGCGACCATGGTCTGCGGGTCCCCGACGAGGCCGAGGATCGAGATGACGGCCAGCAGGGCCGGGGCGATCGCGAGGACGGCGTAGTACGTGAGTGCCGCGGCAAGGTCGGTGCACTGGTCCTTGCCGAACTCGCGCAAGGTCTTGCGCAGCACGTAGAGCCAGGAACGCTTCGTGATGTCGCCGGGGGAGTCGGGCTTGCGCGGGTCCTCCGGCGCGGGTGCCGCGGCCTTCTCGGTGCTCGTCGTGCTGGTGGTGTCGTGCGTGGTCATCGCCATGCCCTCCGGTGGGTGCTGACGGCCGGGTGCGCGCGACGGGGTACCGCGCTGTACCCCGTCGCGCGGGTCCCTAGTAGCCGCGCGGGGCGGTGTCGTCTGCGGCGTGGGCGCCCTTGACGGCGTCCGCCGCGTCGGTGGCATCCGTGCGCAGGTCGTCGACGGCTGACCTGCCCTCGTCGCGCAGCGTCGAACCGGCCTCGGTGGCGCGGCCCTTGACCGCAGCCGCGGCCTCCTGCGCCGGCTCCCGCAGGGTGTCCGCGATGCCCTGTGCCGCGTCCTTGGCCTCCTGGACCAACGGCGCGGCCTGCTCCTTCGCGGACTGCGCCAGCTGCTGCTCCTGCCGCGTGCTCGGCAGCAGGGACGAGATCAGCCACCCCGCGCCGAACGCCACCAGACCGGCGGCGAGCGGGTTGCCCCGGGTCTTGTCCTTGGCGGCGTTCGGGAGCTGGGAGGCGGCGTCCCCGACGTTCGAGGCCGCGTGGCCTGCGGAGTCGGCGCCGCTGGACACGCCACCCATGACGCGGTCCTTGACGTCCGACACCGCGGACCGGACCTTGTCGGCCTGCCGCTGCGCGGCCTGGGTGGGGCTGACCTTGTCGGTCAGGGCGTCGACGTCCGAGCTGAGCTCGGCACGGGTGCGCTCGATGTCCTCGCGGATCTGGTCCGGGTCGGTGCTCATGCGTTCTTCTCCTCATGACCTTGCAGGGCGTTCGGGATCTTCTTGACGGTGTCGGCGGTCTGAGGCAGACCGGAGACGCGCTTGGTCTCGGCACGACCGCGTGCGGCCAGGACGGCGGCGACGATCGCCCACAGGACCGCGACGATCACCGCGGACCACGCCCAGGAGTCCATCGCGTCGCCGAGGGCCCACCACAGCGCAACCGACAGGAACAGCAGGACGAAGTGGCCGGCCACCGCGGCGCCCGCGAACATCGAGCCGCCCTTGGTCGCCGCCTTCGCGGACTGGCGCAGCTCCGCCTTGGCCAGCTCGACCTCCTGGTGCAGAAGGGTCGACAGGTCGCGCGTGACGTCGCCGAGCAGGTCGCCGACGGACTGGCGCGGGGGCGCACCGATCGGGTCGGTCATCGCCGGTCCCACGCGGTCGTGCTCGGCACGGGTGTCGCGAGCTCGTCGGTGAAGCGGGGACGCTCCTCGACCGGGTCCGAGTACGCCGTGACGGGCAGCGGCTCGGTCACGGACGTGCGCACCGGCGCCGAGGTCGGTGCGGCGGGCGGGGCATCCTTGAGTCCGCGGGTGAGCCGACCCAGGACGACGCCCGCGCCGGCGGCGATGACCAAGAACGTGCCTGGACGGCGACGGGCGAAGCTGCGGACCTCGTCCAGCACCTCGTCGGGGCCGTGGCTCTCGAGCCAGCGCCCGAGCGAGTCCACCCTGTCGCCGACCTCGCGCACCAGGTCGGTGGCGAGGTTCTGCTCGGACGGGGCGGACGCCATCTGCGACAGCTGCCCGGCGACCGACGTCAGTCCTCCGGCGAGGCGGGACTGCTGGGTGGAGGCCTGACCGGTCACCTCGGTCCGAGCCTGGGACCAGAGGTCTCCCAGCTGCCGCCGGGCCTCCCGGGTGACGGCCGCGGCCTCGCCCTTCGCGTCGTCGAGCAGGTGCCCGCCGGCGTCGGCGGCCTTCGCCTTGAGCGTGCTGGCCTGCTCCTTGGCGGTGTCTGCCGTGCTCCCGTTCTCGGGGAGCGGATAGCTGCTGGTGTAGTCGTCAGTCATGGTGCGGTCTCATCTCGAGTCGTCGGACGGCGGACAGCCCCACCGACCTGGCAGGGCGCGACCGATCCGAGAGGGTGAGGGGCGCGAACCTTCTGCCGCGCGACCGTCCGCATGGGGGTCCAGGCCGATCGCGGCAGACCGCGATGCAGCGTGTGCGCGGGCCTGCGCTCCTGTGCCCACGGCCCGTGCCATGCCCCGGAGACGCTTCTTGTCCCGGGTGACGGGGTGCCGGTGACGATGTCGATCCGGCTCCACGGACGCTAAGCCCGCCGTGGCGCGCTCGCCACCCGAGCCGTCCGGTTCGGCTCCGGGTTGCGGGTCAGGCCCCGGCCGATACCGTCGACGTCCATCGCCGTCCAGGGCGCGACCCCGAGGAGGACCGATGACCCCGCCACGCGTCGACCGCCGGCTGCTGACGATCTACCTGTCCGACCACGTCGCCGGAGCGACGGGCGCGATCTCGAGGTCGCGACGGATGGCGCGGGCGTACGGGGAGACACCGCTCGGCGGCCCGATCGGCGGGTTCGCGGACGAGCTGGAGCGGGAGCGAGCGGTACTGCTCGGTCTCGCGGAGGGTCTCGGGGTGCGACTGAGCCGCTGGAAGTCCGTGGGCGCGGCCGTCGGGGAGCGCCTCGGACGAGTGAAGCCCAACGGGCGCCTCACCTCGGCGTCGCCCCTGTCAGCACTGCTCGAGCTCGAGCTTCTTCGGGGCGGCGTCAATGCCAAGCGCGGTCTGTGGGACTCGCTCGCGTCGTGGAGCGACGCGCTCGGCCTGGAGCGCGGACGGTTCGAGGAGCTCGACCGCCGCGGGGTCGCCCAGATCGAGCTGCTGGAGCGGCTCGCTGCGGTGGCGCGCGACCGGGTCGCGGCCGGTGCGCACGACGTCCGCGACGCCTGACGACGTGCCGTTCGCCGCGCGCGAACACCCCGCCCTCCGCACTGGCACTCTCGGGGTGAGAGTGCTATTTCTTCTGCTGTAGCCAGTCCGGCCACAGGGTTCGGACGACACCCGGGGCCCGGACGGTCCGGCGCCCCCCGACGCAGAGGAGGTGGGGTCATGGCTACGCGATTCGACCCGTTCCAGGAGTTCGACCGCTTGTTCGCGCAGGCGCTGACGGCCGAGCGGGCGTCGGCGACGATGCCGATGGACCTGTACCGGTCGGGTGACCACTACGTGCTGCACGTGGACCTGCCTGGGGCAGACCCCGGCACCATCGACGTGAACGTGGAGGACCGCACCCTGACCATCCGCGCCGAGCGGACGGGGAGGGCGGAGCAGGACGTGCAGTGGCTGGCCAAGGAGCGCCCGGTCGGCACCTACGCGCGGCAGCTGACCGTCGGCCGCGGCCTCGCGCTGGACGCGATCTCGGCCACCTACTCCGACGGCGTGCTCACGTTGAGCATCCCCGTCGCCGAGGACGCCAAGCCGCGTCGCATCGAGGTGCAGCACGCCGGCGATGCCACCCGGATCACGTCGGGCAGCGACGCGGCGGTCTGACGCGTCGCGGCGGGGGCGCTGCGGCCGCGAGAGCACCGATGCGATGGTGGCACGCCCTGTGCGGGCGAGCCGCGCCTCGCGCCCCCGCCGCCGGCCGCTGTGTCCGGTTGCGGCAGCGGCAGCACGTGTGAGGCTGGTGGGAGGCGTGCTCCGCTCCAGGGTCCGGGCAGAGGGACGCTCGCGTCGACAAGGACCGCTCGTGAAACTACCCAGCCCGCGGGGGCCGCTCAGTCGTGCCGTGACCGAGGTTCTGAGCTCACCCGTCGGCGGCGACGTCGGCGATCTGGCGCCGCTGACCCGGCGTGCGCTCGAGCACTCCGTCGACCTCCTGGCCGACGACGACGTCCAGCTGACGCTCTACGTCATGTACGAGCTCTTCTACCGGGGCTTCGAGGGCGTCGACGACGACTGGGAGTGGTCGCCGGAGGTCCTCGCTGCACGGCATCTCATCGAGCTCGCCCTCGAGCAGCACCTGTCCGCGCGTGTGGCGGTCCCCGAGGGCGTCGCACCCGAGCGGGCGGCGGTCGCCGAGGCGTTGTTCACGCTGACGGCGCCGACGCCCGGGCCCAGCGTCGCGCGGTACGTGGCCAAGCGCGCGACCCTGGAGCAGGTCCGCGAGCTCCTGGTGCAGCGGTCGGTCTACCAGCTGAAGGAGGCGGACCCCCACACCTGGGCGATCCCGCGACTCGTCGGACGTCCGAAGGCCGCGCTGGTGGAGATCCAGGCGGACGAGTACGGCGGCGGCGACGCCGAGCGGATGCACTGCGAGCTGTTCGCGCGGACCATGCGGGGCGCGGCCCTGGACTCGGAGTACGGCGCCTACATCGAGCAGATCCCCGCCGTCACCCTGGCCGGCGTCAACGTGATGTCCTGGTTCGGGCTGCACCGGCGCTGGCGCGGAGCGACCGCCGGGCACCTTGCCGCCTTCGAGATGACGTCCTCCCTGCCCAACCGGCTCTACGGCGACGGGTTCCGGCGCCACGGCTTCGACCAGGACACGACCGAGTACTTCGACGAGCACGTCGAGGCCGACGCGGTGCACGAGCAGATCGCCGGCCGCGACCTGACGGGGGCCCTGGTCCAGCAGGAGCCCGAGCTCCTGCACGACGTCCTGTTCGGGGCGGCGACCTGCCTCTACCTCGACGAGGTCGTGGGCGAGCACCTGCTGTCCGCCTGGGAATCCGGCGTCTCCTCGCTGCGGACCGCATGAACGCCGGCGACCGCCCGAGCGACCGCCGGCCCACCCGGACGCCGTCGATCGTGGCGTGCCCGGACGGCCCGATCCTCGTCCGGGGCGACGTGGCGATCACCGACGACGACGGGCGGCCGATCCCGCGCCGCCGCTCGACCGTGGCCCTGTGCCGCTGTGGCGCGTCCACGATCAAGCCCTACTGCGACGGCACGCACAAGGCCATCGGCTTCATCGCACCGTGATCGACACCATCCACCAGCGGAAGACAGAGGAACCGAGATGCGCGCACTGACCTGGCAAGGCCACGAGAAGGTGAGCGTGGAGTCCGTGCCGGACCCCCACCTCGTCGAGCCCACCGACGCGATCGTCCGCGTCACGTCGACCGCGATCTGCGGCTCCGACCTGCACCTGTACGCCGTGCTCGGCATGTACCTCGACGCCGGCGACGTGCTCGGCCACGAGGCGATGGGGGTGGTGGAGGAGGTCGGCTCCGGCGCCGGCACGCTCCGACCGGGGGACCGGGTGGTCATCCCCTTCAACATCTCCTGCGGCACGTGCTGGATGTGCTCCCGGGGGCTGTTCGCGCAGTGCGAGACGACGCAGGTGCGCTCGCAGGGCACGGGCGCGTCGCTGTTCGGGTTCAGCAAGCTCTACGGGCAGGTCCCGGGCGGGCAGGCGGAGTACCTGCGGGTGCCGCAGGCGCAGTTCGGGCCCGTCGTGGTCCCCGACGACGGCAGCCCTGACGAGAGATATCTGTTCCTGTCGGACGTGCTGCCCACGGCATGGCAGGCGGTCGAGTACGCCGCCGTCCCCGCCGGAGGCACGGTCGCCGTCGTGGGGCTCGGTCCGATCGGGCAGATGGCGGCGCGCATCGCCGCGCACCGCGGCGCGTCCCGCGTGATCGGCCTCGACCTCGTCCCCGAGCGGCTGGAGATGGCCAAGCGGCACGGGATCGACGTCCTGGACGTCAGCGAGGTCGACGACGTCACGGAAGCGGTCCGCGCGCTGACCGGTGGGCGGGGCGTCGACTCCGCGATCGACGCCGTCGGTATGGAGGCGCACGGGTCGCCTGTCGCCGCGGGCGCGCAGCGCCTGGCCGGGATCCTGCCGGACGGGTTGGCCGCGTCCATGATCGAGAAGGCCGGTGTCGACCGGCTGGCCGCCCTGCAGACCGCGTTCGACGTGGTCCGGCGCGGCGGCACGGTCTCGATCGTCGGTGTGTACGGGGGAGCGGCGGACCCGATCTCGATGATGCAGCTGTTCGACAAGGGACTCACGCTGCGGATGGGGCAGGCGAACGTCAAGCGCTGGATCGACGACCTGCTGCCCCTCGTGTCGGATGCCGCGGACCCCCTCGGCGTCCTGGATCTGCGGACCCATCGGGTCTCGCTCGAGACGGCTCCGGAGGCCTACGAGATGTTCCAGAGGAAGGCTGACGGCTGCATCAAGGTCGTGCTCGACCCGACCGCGGCCTGAGCGCTCCCGTGGCGATCGTGGACGGTGTCGTCGGACCGCCGCAGCCTGCGTCCGGCGCGCGTACCGGACGTGGGGGATGGCTGGTCGTCGCCGGCGACGTGGTCCGGGTGCTGGCGATGGCGAGCGTCGTCGTCGGCACCTGGCGCGCGGGGCTCGTCGCGTGCGCTCTGTTCCTCCTCGTCCTGGGCGGGACGCTGGTGCCTCGCGCGATCGGCGCCCCGGCCGGGCTGGACGTCGCGTTCTGCGTGACGCTCCTGTTCGCGGCGTGGGCGGCGCAGCTGGAGTGGTACGCCGCGGTGGACTGGCTCGACCTGGCGGTGCACGCGGTCGCCACGGGCCTGGTCGCCGTGATGGCGCTCCTCGCGCTGGTGCGCTGGCGGGTGGTCTCCGAGCCGGCGGAGGCGCCGGACCGGATCGTCCTGGTGACCGGGCTCGGTGCCGTGGCGGCGGTGCTGTGGGAGGTCGGCGAGTGGGCAGGGCACACGTTCCTGGACCCGCGCATCTATGTCGGCTACGAGGACACGATCGGCGACCTCGTCGCCGGGCTCGTGGGCAGCGCCGTCGCGGCGGTCGTGCTGGCGAGGCGGTCGTGACCGCACCCACGCTCCCGACGATCTCGGTCGTCATCCCCGCGCGTGACGACGCGGCCGCACTCGCCGAGTGCCTCGCGCTCCTTGCCCGGCAGACGGTCGCGCCGCGGGAGGTGCTCGTGGTGGACAACGGCTCGACGGACGAGACGGCGGCGGTGGCGGTCGCGTGGGGGGCTCGCGTCGTGTCGGAGCTCCGGGTCGGCATCCCCTCGGCGGCGGCCACCGGGTACGACGGCGTCGACGGCGACGTGATCGCGAGGCTCGACGCGGACTCCCGTCCCGACCCGGACTGGATCGAGCGGATCGCGACGTGCATGGCGCAGCGCCCGGAGCTGGACGCCGTGACCGGCTCGGGGGAGTTCTTCGACCTGCCGGCATGGGTGCGCGGACCGGTCAGCGGTGCCTACCTCGGCTCCTACTACCTGCTGGCGCACCTCGCGCTCGGCCACACGGCCCTGTGGGGGTCGTCGATGGCGATCCGCCGGTCGTCCTGGCTGGCGGTCCGCACGCTGGTCAGCCGCGACGACCCCGAGGTGCACGACGACCTGGACCTCGCCTTCGCGCTGGGGCCCGGCAGGCAGATCCGCTTCGACCCTGCCCTGCGGGTGGGCGTGTCCGCGCGCTCGCTGCGCGGCCACGCGCAGCGCGTGCGGCGGTTCGACCGGGCGTGGCGGACGCTGCGTCTCAACTGGCAGGTGGCGCCGCCCTGGTACCGGTGGCGGGCGCGCCTCGCGCGGTGAGTCGTGGTCACCCGTCCAGGCGGGCGGCGACGTCGGAGGGGAACCCGCCGGTGGCGACCGGGCCCCATCGGGTGGGGGTGATCCGGATCAGGGACTTGCCCTGCACCCGCATGGCGGCGCGGTACTCGTCCCAGTCGGGATGCTCGCCGGCGATGCACCGGTAGTAGTCCACGAGCGCGTCCTCGGCCTCCGGCATGTGCAGCACCTCGGCGTCGCCGTCCACCTGGACCCAGGCGCCGCCGAAGTCGTCGGACAGGACGCAGACGCTGACGGCCGGCTCCCGCTCCGCGTTGACCGCTTTCGCCCTGCCGGGATAGGTGGAGATCACGAGCCGGCCGCGGTCGTCGACACCCCCGGTGACCGGGGAGACCTGGGGGCGTCCATCGGCGCGCGTGGTGACGAGCACGAAGCTGTGCCGGTCGCGGACGAAGTCGAGGAGCTGGGCCAGGTCGACGGTGCGGGTGGTGGCGACGGTCCGGGGCATGCCCCCACGCTAGGAGCCGCGGCGGGCCGTCGCCCGCCGAGGTGCGCGGTCCTCACCCGGTAGGGCCGCGCACTCGGGCGTACGGTCGATCCCTCGAGGCGCCGACGACGGCGTCCGTCAAGGAGGCAACCCGATGAGTACCGACACACCGCAGGTTCCCGACGACGAGACCCGCGCGCACACCACCGACCCCGCCGAGGGCGGTACCGCGGGGCGGGCGCCGGAGCGCACGGACGAGCGCCTGCACGCCAGCGAGCCGGCCGAGGGGGAGGACACCACCGACGCCTGACGCGGCCCGCTCGCCGGCCGAGCAGCGGGGGAGGCCTTCCGCTGCGGCCGGGACGGGAGCATCCTGGCAGTGGTGCGGCGTGGCACCGGCCGCGCTGCCGCACTCGCCGGGGGGCTGCGATGGTCGAGGTGCGGATCGCGACGTTCAACCTGGAGAACCTGGACGAGACCGCGCCAGGTGAGCTCCCGACCCTGGCCGAGCGGATAGCCCTGATGCGTCCGCAGATCCTGCGGCTGCGCGCCGACGTGGCGTGCTTCCAGGAGGTCCACGGACAGGAGCGTCCGGGCCAGCCGCGTGCGCTGCTGGCGCTGGCCGAGCTGCTCCGGGAGACGCCGTTGCAGGGTGCACCGATGACGAGCACCCGGGTGCAGGGCGGCGCGGTCTACGACGAGCGCAACCTGGTCGTCGTCACCCATCTGCCCGTCACGCGCGTGGAGCAGCTGCGCAACGACCTCGTCGCGCCCGTGGAGTACCGGCGGCTCAGTGCGGACCCTCCCGACGCCGCGGCGGTCGAGATCGGCATCGAGCGTCCGATCCTGCACGTCGAGATCACCCTGCCCGACGGCTCGACCCTGCACGTCATCAACGTGCACTGGAAGTCCAAGATCCCCACCGACATCCCCGGCCAGCGCATCGACGCCTTCACGTGGCGCACCGCCGACGGGTGGGCCGAGGGCAGCTTCCTGTCCTCGATGAAGCGGATGGCCCAGGCACTGGAGACCCGCCGCCTGATCGACCGGATCCTCGACGACGACCCGGACGCCCAGATCGTCGTCGCCGGTGACTTCAACGCCGCGCCCGACGAGGTCTCCGTCACGGCCGTCCGCGGCGACGTGGAGAACACCGGCAACCCCGCACTCGTCGCGCGCGTCCTGGTCCCGATCGAGCAGACCGTGCCCGAACCTGCCCGCTTCACGCTGTACCACCAGGGGCACGGCCAGATGCTCGACCACATGCTGATCACCCGGAACCTGCTGGCGCACTACCGCGGCTCGGAGATCCACAACGAGCTCCTGCACGACGAGTCGGCGGCGTTCGCGGTCGACCTCAAGTTCCCCGAGTCCGACCACGCGCCGGTGGTCGGCACGTTCCAGTTCGTCTAGGTGCGGCGCCCGCGCGCTCGGCTTGGTCGGGGCTCCCCGTTGCGGTGCTGGTCGGGCGGGTGAAGGCTGGGAGTCCGCACACGGACTCGACGAGGAGACCCCATGTCCACGACCGTCGCCAGCATCACGCACATCAGTGCCCGTTCCGACACCAGCTTCGAGGACGCCGTCCGTGGTGGCATCGAGCGGGCGTCGACCACGCTGCGCAACGTGCAGGGCGCCTGGGTCAAGGACCAGAAGGTCGAGGTGTCGGACGGGAAGATCACCGCCTACCAGGTGGTCCTCGAGGTCACCTTCGTCCTGGACGACTGAGGAGATCCCGGGCCCTGACGGAAGTCAGCCCCGGAGGGCGGCGAGCAGTGCGCCCGCGGTGAGCGCGGCACCCGCGATCCACACGAGCGTGGGCAGGCGCGTCCAGAACGACCTCATGCGCGCAGCACCTCGCCCTGATCGGTGACCTCGATCTCTTCGGCCTCGAGAGGTTCGGTGGCAGGTCCCTGGACGACCTCGCCCGTGGCGGCGTCGAACGCGCTGCCGTGGCACGGGCACCGGATCTCGCCGTCGCGCACGCCGCCGACCAGGCACCCCTGGTGGGTGCACACGGCCGAGAAGCACCGGACCGTGTCGCCGTCGCGCGTCAGGACGAGCTTCTCGTCGGCGAGCACGATGCCGCCGCCGTCCGGGATGTCGTCGAGGGCGGCCAGGCGGTGCGAGTCACCGTCGTCCTGCGAGGGCCCGTCGTCGGGTGCGTACCCGGCGTCGTCGGCGGCGCCCGGCGCCGGGCCCAGGGTCGCGAACCCCACGTAGCCCACGACGCCGGCCGCCAGTGCGACACCGGTGCCCTCGAGCACCGCCCGCCGCCCGACCTCCGGTGTGCCCATGTCAGTAGCTCGCATACCCGGACTGGCCGAAGAACCAGAACGCGGAGCTGAACCACACCACGACGAGGACGACGGCCAGCAGACCGCCCAGCACGGGGACCGCGGCCGAGGGCAGCCGGCGCAGACGCAGCGCGAGCATCTTGGCGGCGAACACGCCGTAGAACGCGCACCCCGCCACGCAGTGCACGAGCACCCGTGCGGACCCCTCCTCGAAACCGAGCGACCACACGCAGTGGAAGACGACGGGCAGGGTGAGCAGGAAGGCGACGGTGCCCGTCCAGCGGTGCACCGGAGTCACCCAGCGGGGGGCATCACGCGCGCCGGGCAGGCGGCCCCACATCGCCAGCGCCGACCCGATCTGCACCACGACCAGGACCGTGGCCGCCGTGGTGAGCCACGACTTCATCTGGAGCATGCCGCCGAACCCGAGCGTGGTGAGGGCGGCACCGTCGCCCGGGTGCACCTGGGCGTAGGCGGCGAGCGCGGCGGCGACGGCCAGGCCGACCGCGCCGAGCGCGGCCAGACCCCACTGCGCCGGCAGCTCGCCGGCGGGCGTGTCGGTGCTCACCCGTCGATGGTGGTGCCCCGAGGGTGCCGAGCGATAGCCCTTGCGGCCGGTCGGCGAGGGGGTGAGGTTCTGCACGGATGTGCACGGCCCCTGGACGCATGTCCGCCACGGTCCTAGCGTCGGGGTGTCGGCCCGCCGACGGACGGTGGGCCCGCTCGGGAGGACCAATGCTCGCCGACCACGCTGCCATACCCGTGCTCGCCGTGACCGACATGGAGCGCGCACGGGCGTTCTACGAGGGCACGCTCGGCTTCACCAGTGCGGGAGAGGTGCCCGACGGAGTCGTCTACGGCACGTCCAACGGGGGGTTCCTCGTGTACCCCTCCGCGTACGCCGGGACCAACAAGGCCACCGCGATGTCGTTCCAGCTGTCGGGTGACGCCTTCGACGCCGAGGTGGCCGCGCTGCGTGCCGCCGGCGTGGAGTTCCAGACCTTCGACCTGCCGGGCGAGGCCACGTGGACCGACGGGGTGCTCTCGGACGGCACCATGCGGGCCGCCTGGTTCGCGGACCCCGACGGGAACGTCCTCAACGTCGAGACGGACCCGCGGAGCGCCGCGGGCTGAGGGGCCGCGGCGGGGCACCGGGCGGCGGCCGCGACGACCGCCGCCCGCTGTCTGCGGCGGCCGTCGTCAGTCGTCGTCGATCTCGGAGCCGTCCGGCGCGATGACGTACCAGACGTCGTTGACGCCCTGGCCCAGGACGTCGCCCGGTGCCGTGTCCTGCGCGAACGTGTAGATCGGCCGGCCGTCGATGGTGATCTGCTTGGCACCGTCCGTCCCGGTGATCGTGCCGACCTCGCCGGTCACGCCCTCGACGGTCGGGGTGTCGGACTCCGTGGTGATGGCGGGCCACGCGGTCGCGCAGTCGCCCGCGCACGCGCTGGTCCCGGAGTCCTTGACGTCCTTGAGGAAGTAGTAGGCGGTCATGCCGTCGCCGTCCACGACGACGGTGCCCAGCGAGGTCTCGGCGGTCGCCAGGTCGGTCGATCCCGCGTCGGCGGCGGGGGTCTCCTCGGCCATCGACTCCTGGGCGCTGGGGGTGTCGTCCGCGGCCGGCGTGTTGTCGTCGGCGCCTCCGCAGGCGGTCAGGGTGGCCGCGGCCACGAGCGCGGTGAGCGAGTACAAGACGGTCCGTCGCACGGTGATCTCCTCTGGTCGGTGCCGGCCCCGCCCCCGGGACCCGCTACCTAGGACCACGAGACGGGCAGCGGTCAGGTTCACCGCTCGGTGAACCTGCGGCCCTGGTGCATCGTTGTCGGAGTAGGACGCACCGACGGCGAGGAGGGAGGCGTGATGGCCGAGGAACCCGACGCGCTCATGCGCGCGCTCCACGAGGCCTACGCGCGCCCCCTCCAGCACTACGTGGTGCGGCTCACCGGCGACCACGGGCTCGCGCAGGACGTCGTCCAGGAGGCGATGGTGCGGGCGTGGAAGCACCCCGAGGTGCTCGCCCGCGAGCAGGACGCGACGCGTGCGTGGCTGTACACGGTGGTGCGCAACCTGGTCATCGACGACCGCCGGAGCGCGCGGCACGTGCGGGAGCGCACGACCGACCAGACGCCCGACTCGATCCAGCCCGACGGGTCGCAGGCCGTGCTCGACAGCTGGCTGGTGGCGGACGCGCTCGAACAGCTGACGCCCGAGCACCGTGCTGTCGTCGTCGGTGCGTACTACCGGGGCCGGTCCGTGGCGGAGCTGGCGACCGAGCACGAGATCCCCGAGGGCACGGTCAAGTCCCGTCTGCACTACGCGCTGCGCGCCCTGCGGCTCGCGCTCCAGGAGAGGGGAGTGACCGCATGACCGGCCGCGACGCCGACGAGCGGTACGGCCCGGGCGAGGACCCGTTCCGCGACTGGGACGCCGCGTACGTCCTCGGGGCCCTGGACCCGGAGGACCGGCGAGTCTTCGAGGACCACCTGCGCACCTGCGACTCGTGCAGGTCGGCGGTGGCCGACCTGGCCGGCCTCCCGGGGCTGCTCCGGATGGTCCCGGCCGACGAGGCCGCCGCCCTGGGTGGCCCCCCGGACGCCGAGGTCGTGGAGCTGGCCACGCTCGCGCGGGCCGCCCACCGCGGCCGTCGGCGCCGCACCGCCGCGCTGGTCGGCGCCGCGGCCGCGCTGCTCCTGCTCGGCGGGATCGCCGGCGTGCTGCTCGGCAGGCCGGTGGACGCGGGGGCGCCTGTCGCCTCGTCGTCCCCGTCGGCGTCATCGACGTCGTCCGGCCAGGTCACCGCCTTGCAGCTGGAGCCGGTCGGGACCGTCGCCGTGTCCGCGGACCTCACCCTCCAGGAGAAGGGCTGGGGGACCCGCATCGACTGGGAGTGCCGGTACCCCGCCGACCCCGGGCCGTACGGCTCCGACATCACGTACGAGTTGGTGCTCGTGGACGAGGACGGGGCGAGCACGGTGGTGGCCACCTGGCGGGCGCGGAGCACCGGTGCGCGAGGCCTCGGGGCGTCGTCGAGCATCTCCACGCGCACGATCGAGCGGGTCGAGATCCGCGTGCAGGGCTCCGACGCGCCCGTGGCGGCCGCGCAGACCTGACGCGGGCGGTCAGGGCAGCGCGGGGTGGAACGGCGTGCCCGCCACGTCGAGCGTCTGCGCCGCCGGCGTCCCCGGTGGCGCGACCACCTGGAGCTGGCCGGTCGTCTGGAGCAGCGACTCGAGCACGCGCACCCCGGCGCTGCCCAGGTGGACGACGCCCCCCAGGTCGACGGTCACCGGTACCAGTCCGTTGCGCGACCGCCGCAGGATCTCGGCCTCGACCTGCGCCGCTGCCGCCCGGTGGTCGACGGCCCCGCGGACATGCACGACGTGCGCCACGTGCGGGTCGGAGTCGATCACGAGCGGTTCGACGGACAGTCGGGCGGTGTCCGCGACGGCGTCGGCCTGGTCCACGGGCGCCGGCCGACGAGCCGGGAGCTCGAGGGTCACGGTGGTGCCGTCGTCCCCGGTCGCGACGTCCACCTGGAGACCGGCGGACGCCATCATGCTGAACCCGCGCCCGCGCTCGCCCGGGTCACGGTCCGGCTCCCGCCACACCCCGTGGTCCCGCACGACGACCTCGATCATCGCGTCGTCCCGGATGGTCGCGTGCAGCTCCACCGTGCCCGTCGACGACCCGCGGTAGGCGTGCTCGACGGCGTTGGCCATCACCTCGCTCACGCCCAGCACGAGCCCCGCGCGGTCGCGTGACCCGAGCCCCACGCCGAGGCCCCAGGCATCGATCGCGGCGCGCACCTGCGCCAGCCGGCGGGGATCTGCCGCCATGCTCAGGTCGAGCGGCTCCGGAGCCTGCCGGCGGTGGGCGGCGAGGACGGTGACGTCGTCCGTGAAGCCGTCGTCGGTCAGGACCCGGGGCACGACCTGGCAGATGCGGCTGGCCACCGAGTCGCCGCCCGCGGGGTCCCGGTAGGCGTCGAACGCGGTGCGCTCCAGGACGGTGAGCCCGTCGAGCAGCGGCCTGTGGGTGTTCTCGACGAGGCCGTCGGTGAACAGGATGATGGCCTCGCCCTCGCGCAGGTTCGCGGTGGCGACCCTGCCCTCGGTACGGGAGCCGAGCGGGCCGTCCCCGGTGGTCGGCAGCAGGCGTGCGCCCTCGGGCCCCACCACCAGCGGCGCGGGGTGGCCGCGGGTGGAGTACTCGAGGTCGCCGGTGTGCGGGTCCAGGAGCGCGACGCACAGCGTGGCGGCGAAGGCACCCGAGACGCGACCGGCGTACGCCTCGACGGCCTCGAGAGCGCTCAGGATGCCGGCGCCCTCGAGCAGCCGTGCGGCGAGCACCGCCCGGAGCTGGCTCATGATCGCGGACGCCTCGACGCCGTGTCCCACCACGTCGCCCACCGTCAGGGACACGCGCCCGTCGGGGAGCGTCGCGGAGTCGAACCAGTCGCCACCGGCTGCCTGCTCCAGCCCCGCCACCAGGTACGACGCCGCGACGTCGACCCGCGGCAGGAGGGGGACCGTGGACGGCAGCAACGCGCCCTGGAGACGCAGCACGACCTCACGGGCGCGGGCGAGGCGGCGGTCGGCAGTCGCCGCTCCGCTGCTCTCGAGGGTCGCGGCGCGGACGGCCGTGGTGATGTCGATCCCCGCGGCGACGGCTCCCTGCACGGTGCCGTTCTCGTCGCGCCAGGGCGTTACGGTCAGGTCGAGCCAGATCCCGGACGCCGGGTCGGACCAGTCGGCCACCACCGGGACCTGCTCGTCGCGGAACGGCTCCCCGTCGTGCACCGCGTCGATGAGTGCGGCGACGACCGCCTGGAGGCCCGGGTCGCGCAGGTCGTGCAGGCTGACGTCGAGCAACGAGCCTCGCTGGAACGCCTCGCGGGCACCCCGGTTCGCCGCGACGATGCGCAGGTCCGAGGCACGGACCACCAGCTGCACACCCGGCGAGGCGTCGAACGCGGAGAGCACGGCGTCCTGGTCGACGTATCCGTCGGGCGCCATCGGCTCTCCTCCTCAGCTTGTCGCGATCACCCGACGGTGCGCGGGCGCAGCTCCGTCGTCGTCGTCGGCGGGTGCGCTGATCACGTCCAGACCGTGCGCTCCGGCCAGACCGGGGCTGGTCCCGGGGGAGAGCACGATACGCATCCTCACACCTGCGGACGCACTTCGCCGGTGGGCGGCGGTCAGAGCCGAGACGCCGATCGACCCGAGGTGCGTCACCCCACGCAGGTCGACGACCATGTCGCCGGCCCCACGGGCCGCGATCATCAGCTGGGTGACCGCGGCGGTCAGCTGGTGCGCCGTCGCCAGGTCGACCGGGCCGCCGACGACGACCCGCGGGACGTCACCTGCGGTGTCGAAGGTGACCTCGAGGCTCGGGCTCGGACGCAGCTGGGCGGGTTCGGGCGCGCTCTCGGCGAGGCTGGCGAAGAAGAAGTCGTCGAGGCGCTGCCGGGTGTCCGAGCCGAGCCCGCCACCCACCTCGACGGCCGCGACGATCCGCTCCGCCAAGGTCAGCAGACGCACGTTGCGCTGCTGCGAGCCCCAGCGGAGCAGCTCGAACGCCGCGTCGCCGTCGATGCCGTAGCCGAGCATGAAGGCGCCCTTGGCCTGGTCGATCACCGCGTGGGAGCGCAGCGCCTGGGTGAGCTCCTCGTTCACGCGGTGCGCGACCACGTCGCGCTGGGACGCGGTGACGTCGACGAGGAAGCCGGTGACGTTCCGCAGGCCACCGTCGTCCGTGCCGCCGGCGCCGGTCAGCGTGACGGACCGCTCGGCTCCGCCGAGGTCGAGCAGCCGGTACTGGCAGCCGAACGGTTCCCCGTCCACGCCGCACCGGCCCAGGGCGTCCAGCACCCGGCCGCGGTCCTCCGGGTGGATGTGCCGCGACATGAGCGCGAGCGTCGGCACCACGTCGCCCGGCGACATCCCGTGGATCAGGAACATCCCGTCGGACCACGTCCATCGACCGGTGGGTGCCGTGTAGCTGAATCGACCGACCTGGGCAGGGGTGGGAGTGGCAGTGGGCACGACAACCTCCGCGGAGCCCCGGCGGTCGGGGCGGGAGCTGTGTACGTGGGCTCCTTGCTGAACCCGGTTCGCGGGTCGGACACGGAGGTCCGCCAGCGTCCCGCAGCGTATGCCAGGATCCGCGGCACGGCCCGTCCAGGAGGTCAGTGCAGCTGCCGCCGCCAGTCGTCGGGGACGCGGTCCGCCGGGCCCGGCACGGTCTGCTCCAGCGGTCGGTGCTCCGGCTCGGCGAGCGCCGGGCCGTCCGTGTAGTCGTCGGCCGGGTAGGACCAGAACCAGTCCTCGCCGGGCTCGAACGTGCGCATCACGGGATGGCCCGTCTCCCGGAAGTGCGCGGTGGCGTGCTGGGACGGCGAGGTGTCGCAGCAGCCCACGTGCCCGCAGGTGGCGCAGCGACGCAGGTGGAACCACCAGCCGTCGGTGGCGTCGCACTCGACGCAGCCGGTCCCGCTCGGCGGGACGGTCGGGTCGATGCTCGTCTCGGTCACGGGGTGGGTCCTTCCGTCGAGGAGTAGGGGAGCCGGACGCGGAAGCGGGTGTCGCCGGGCTCGGAGGTGACCGACAGGTCGCCGTGGTGCTTGCCCACCACGATCCGCCAGGAGATGTCGAGCCCGAGCCCCGTCCCGGACCCCACGGGCTTGGTGGTGAAGAAGGGCTCGAAGATCCGGTCGACCACCCCGTCGGGGATGCCCGGTCCGGTGTCCGCGACCTCCACCTCGAGCCAGTCGTCAACGCGTCGCGTGGTGAGCGTGAGGGTGCCCTTCTTGCCCGTCGGACCGTCCATCGCCTGTGCAGCGTTGTCGATGAGGTTGGTCCACACCTGGTTGAGCTCGGCCGCGAACACGTGGATGGGCGGCAGGGTGCGGTCGTAGTCCTTGACGACGGTGATCCCGTCGCCCAGCTGCCGCTCCAGCATCGTCACCGTGCTGTCCAGCAGCTCGTGCACGTCGGCCGTCTGGTCGGGCGCCCGGCCGATCTGGGAGTACTGCTTCGCTGCGCCGACGAGCGCGGAGATCCGCCCGGTGGCGTCCTCGACCTCGTTCATCAGCGACTCGGTCTCGAGCGTGTACGAGAGCCACCGCACGGCACCCTCGAGCACCTCGGGGCCCACCCAGGAGGCGACGCCGTCGAGCCACTCGGTGCCCAGCCCGGCCGCCACGAAGTTCGGGGCGAGGTCCCAGCCCCCGGCGATGTCGTGCTCGTCGAACCACTCGCCCAGGGCGTCCTCGAGGTCGGACACCTCGAGGGCGGTGGGGACGACCTCCGACGCGCGCTGGCGTGCGAGCGCCTTCACGGCCTTCTCCTGGAGGTGGATGATCTGCTCGAGCTGCTCGCGGTCGTAGATCCCGGACGCGAGCATCGCGAGCTTGTGGCGCATCCCCGCGACGCGCTCGCGCAGGGTCGCGGTCGCCCTCGTGGCAGCGGCGGCAGGGTTGTTCAGCTCGTGGGTGAGACCCGCCGACAGCGACCCCAGCGCCAGCAGCCGCTCGCGCTGGCCGGTGGCCGCCTGAGAGCTCTGCTGGCCGAAGAAGAGGCCCTCGAGCAGGTGGACCGCCATGGGGAACCAGTCGTCCATGAACGAGGCGAAGTCGGCGGCGGCGAGCACGTAGTAGCGGGACGGCTCGAGCACACGGAGCGTCTGCGAGTAGGTCTGGGGCACGCGCTCGCCCAGGTAGGCCGCCCACGCGCCCGCGTAGACGCCCACCTGGCTCGTCCGGGCGATCTCGACGTCGTCGACGCCGACGCGCCGGTACATGGCCAGCGAGCCTTCGAGCAGCACGTAGAAGTCCGTCGCCGGATCGCCCTCGCGGTACAGCACGCCCGGGTCGATGAGCTCCACGTGCCCGTGCGAGCACAGCCAGAGCAGCTGCTCGTCGCTGAGGTGCTCGAACAGGAAGAGGGTGCGCAGCTCGTCGATGTCGCACGCCAGCTGCGTGCGAGTGATCGGAGCGATCGGTGCAGTGGTCGGTTGCGTGGTGGTCACAGCTGCTCCAGGTAGCGGTGGACGAGCATCACGGCCATGGCGCCCTCGCCCACGGCGGACGCCACTCGCTTGGCGGACTCGGCGCGCACGTCGCCGGCCGCGAAGACCCCGGGGACGCTGGTCTCCAGGTGGTACGGGGGTCGGTCCAGCGGCCACGAGGCGGGCACCTTGCCCTCGACGAGCAGGTCGTGGCCTGCGCGCACGAAGCCGTGCTCGTCCCGGGTGACGGTGCCGTCGAGCCAGGTGGTCAGCGGAGCGGCCCCGATGAAGACGAACAACCAACCGGTGTCCACTGATTCCTTCTGCCCGCTCACGGTGTCCCGGAGCACGATCTGCTCGAGGTGGTCGTCGCCGACGGCCTCGACGACCTCGCTCTGCGTCCGCACCCGGATCCGCTCGTTCGCCTCGACCTGCTCGACCAGGTAGGAGGACATGGACAGCGAGAGCGACGCCGACCGGACGACGAGCGTCACCGAGCGGGCGTGCCGGGACAGGTACATGGCCGCCTGGCCCGCCGAGTTGGCGCCGCCGACCACGTAGATGTCCTGGTTCTCGCAGGCGGTCGCCTCCGTGAGTGCGGAGCCGTAGTAGACGCCTCGGCCGGTCAGGGCGCCGATGCCGGGTCCGTCGAGCTCGCGGTAGGCCACCCCGCTGGCCACGATCACCGTGTGTGCCTCCACCGAGGTGCCGTCGTCGAACCGCACCGACCGGGCCGCGCCCCTGACCTCGAGCCCGACCGCATCCCGGGTCATCACGATCTCCGCCCCGAACTTCAGGGCCTGCCGGCGCGCCCGGTCGGTCAGCTGTGCCCCGGACACGCCGTCGGGGAACCCGAGGTAGTTCTCGATGCGCGAGCTCTGCCCGGCCTGGCCGCCGGTCGCGCTCCGCTCGACGAGCGCGGTCCGCAGCCCCTCCGACGCCCCGTACAGCGCCGCGCTGAGGCCGGCCGGGCCACCGCCGATGACGACGAGGTCGTAGAACCGCTCGGCCGGGCTCACGGCGAGGCCGACCTGCGCCGCGATCTCGCCGTCGGTCGGACAGACCAGGACCGTGCCCTCCGTGGTCACCAGGACCGGCAGCGCGCTGTCGTCGGCGCCCGCCACGTCCAGCAGCCGCTTGCCCTCGGGGGAGTCCGAGGAGTACCAGCGGTAGGGCACCTGGTTGCGGGCGAGGAACTCGCGGACGTCCGACGAGCGCGCCGACCAGCGGTGCCCGACCACCTTCGTCTCAGCGACGGTCCTCGGGGGGTTCGCGTTCCACGCCTCGAGCTGCGCGTCGATCACCGGGTAGAACTTCTCCTCCGGCGGGTCCCAGGGCTTGAGCAGGTAGTGGTCGAGGTCCACCACGTTGACGGCGTCGATCGCGACGTCGGTGTCCGCGTAGGCGGTCAGCAGCACGCGGCGCGCCTGGGGGTAGATGTCCATCGCCTGCTCGAGGAACTCGATGCCGGTCATCCCCGGCATCCGGTGGTCGGCGAGCAGCACGGCCACCTGGTCGCCGCGGAGCTTGAGGTCACGCAGGGCGTCCAGCGCCAGCGGGCCGGAGTCGGCGCGCACCACCCGGTACGCGTCGCCGTAGCGCCGCCGCAGGTCACGAGCCACGGAGCGGCTGACCGCAGGGTCGTCGTCCACGGTCAGGAGCGCCGGCTTGCGGGTCGAGGTGGCTTCCACGCGGTTCCCTTCGTCGTGCCCAGTGTGGTGTGGTGCGGGCGGCCGGGTCAGTCGCCGACCACCAGTGCGGCGCCGCCGGTGATCCGGACCAGCTCGTCGAACGTGGTCGGGAACACCGTGTGCGGCGTCCCGCCGGCCGCCCAGACCTGCGGGTAGTCCGCGAGCGCCACGTCCACGACGGTCTCGATCCTGTGCGGGTGACCGAGCGGCGCGACGCCGCCGATCGCCTGGCCGGTGGCGGCCCGCACCTGCTCGGGCGTCGCCCGTCCGACGTGCGAGCGGCTCACCTGCCGGGCCAGCGCCGCGGTGTCCACTCGGTGCCGCCCGCTCGTCAGCACCAGCAGCGGTCGCTCGTCGGCCCAGAAGACCAGGCTGTTGGCGATCGCGCCGACCTCGATGCCCAGCGCGGCCGCGGCCTCGGCAGCGGTGCGGGCGGAGTCGGGCAGCGCGACGACGCTGCCGACGACCCCGGCGTCCGCGAGCGCGTTGGCCACCAGGCGGGACCGGGTCGGCAGGTGGGACAGGTCGGTCACGGGTGCTCCTTCGGGGTGCGGGGCAGACGGCGGCGGGGCTGGAGACGGATGTTGGGCAGCGCGGGGGCGGGGATGCGCGCACCGTCGTGGCCGGCCACCACCCCGAAGCGCGCGGCGCTGTCTGCAGACTCCCAGTCGGCGCGCGCCTGCGCGATGTCCGCGTGCGTGCGGCCGACGAAGTTCCACCACATCACGAGGTCGTGCGCGAAGGGTGCTCCGCCCAGGAGCAGGAGGCGGGCGCCGTCGTGCGACCGGACCCGCACCGAGTCCCGTCCGTCGCCGAGGTAGAGCAGGCCGCTGGTGGTGTGCGGCGTCCCGGCCACCTCGGCGGTGCCGCCGAGCAGGAGCGCGGCGTGCTCGAAGCCGGGGACCAGCGGCACCTCGACGTCGGCACCGGGATCGAGGGCGAGCTCGGCGCCGAGCAGCGGCGTGTGGACGCGTGCCGACGACCGCGCGCCGTCGAGCTGGCCGACGAACACCGTCGCCCGCGCCCCGGGGACCTCCCAGACGGGAAGCTCGCTGACCTGCTCGAACCCGGCAGCGTCGTCCGCGAGCCCGTCGGGCAGCGCCACCCACAGCTGCACCGCGTGCAGGAGCGGCTGCGTGCCCAGCGAGAACTCCGAGTGCGAGACGCCGCGCCCGGCGGTCATGAGGTTGAGCTGGCCCGGCCGGACGACGACCTCCGAGCCCACACTGTCGCGGTGCAGGATCTCGCCCGCCACCGGCCAGGTGACGGTCTGGAGGCCGGTGTGCGGGTGGGGGAGCACCCTCATGTCGACGTGCTGCGGCCCGAACTCGTCGAGGAAGCACCAGGCCCCGACCATGGGCAGGGCGCGCTGCGGGAGCGTCCGGCGGACGCGCATGGCCCGCACTCCGCCGAGCGGCACGTCCCGCGCCTCGAGCAGCTCCACCACCGGCCCGTGCGACGGCACCAGGTCGCAGAGCTCGGGCACCGGCCGCACCTCGAGGTTCGTCATGGGCCCACTGTAAAAGTCGAACCTCACACGCGGGGGACCTGGCACGTCTGCACACTGTGAGCGTGAAGGAACCCTTCGAACGCGTCGTGAGCGTGCACGGCGCCACCGTCCTGCGCGTGTGCCGCGCGGTGGTCGGCCCCGTCGACGCCGACGACGCCTGGTCGGAGACGTTCCTGGCCGCTCTGCGCGCCTATCCCGACCTCCCGGCCGATGCGAACGTCGAGGCGTGGCTCGTCACGATCGCGCACCGCAAGGCGATCGACGTGGTCCGCCGGGCGTCGCGGCACGCGCTCCCGATGGCGGACGTGCCGGACCGTGCGGCCGAGGTGGCCGGTCGGGACCTCGACCTCTGGTCGGCCGTGGCCGCCCTGCCGACGAAGCAGCGGACCGTCCTGGCCTACCACCACCTCGGCGGCCTGCCCTACGACGACGTCGCGGCACTCGTCGGAGGGACCGCGGCGGCCGCCCGGCGAGCCGCTGCCGACGGCGTCGCGACCCTGCGACGCACCTACCCTGCGATCGACCAGGAGGAGCGATGATCGACGACGACCTGTTCCCGTCCGTGGACGCGGACACCCTGACGAGGCTGCACCGGGAGCTCGCGGCACGCGCCGCCGCGGACGGTCTGCTGGACGTCGCCTACCGCACCGTGGACAGCCCGGTCGGCCGGCTGCTCCTCGCGCGCACACCCGCTGGGCTCGTGCGCGTGGCGTTCGCGGTCCAGGACCATGACGCGGTGCTCGACGCGCTCGCCACCGCGGTGAGCCCCCGCGTGCTCGAGGCGCCCGGGCAGCTGGACGACGTGGCGCGGCAGCTCGACGAGTACTTCGCGGGACGGCGGACGACCTTCGACGTGCCGCTGGACCTGCGCCTGCTGCGGGGGTTCCGACGCGACGTCGTCCTGCACCTGCCCGACGTCGCCTACGGGCACACAGCCAGCTACGCCCAGATGGCGGACCTGGCCGGCAGCCCTCGGGCGGTCCGCGCAGTCGGCACCGCGTGCGCGCTCAACCCGCTGCCCGTGGTGCTTCCGTGCCACCGCGTGGTGCGCTCCGACGGATCGCCCGGGCAGTACGCGGGCGGCGCGGCGGCCAAGCTGACGCTCCTCGACCTCGAGACGCGGGTCGGGGTGGCGGCGTAATCTCGGGCAGCATGTGCCGGAATATCACCACGCTCCGAGGACTCGAGCCGCCCGCCACCTCGGAGGAGATCGAGGCCGCCGCGCGCCAGTACGTGCGCAAGGTGACAGGTGTCCAGTCGCTCAGCGACGCCACGCGCGAGCCGTTCGAGGCCGCCGTGCGCGAGGTGGCCGGGATCACCGCGCGCCTGCTCGAGGAGCTGCCCCAGCGGCGGCAGCCGCCGACCACCGTCCCGCCGCTGCGCCGGGCCGACGTGCAGGCGCGGATCGCCGCTCGGGAGGCCCACGAGCGGGCGCACGAGCTCGGGCTGCCCCACGAGCACGAGGACGAGCACGTGCACGTGTCGGTCTAGAGCGGCCAGCGCACCAGACGGGGGATGCCCTGCGGGGCGACCGCGGCGAGCGCCAGGAAGCGGGCCTCGGCCCGGTGCAGGCGGATGTGCTCGTCGAGCGACCACGTGGGGCCGTTGGTCAGCTCCATGCCGCACGCGCACGCGATGGTGACGCGCCCGTCGGCCGTGGTGATCACCTGACCGACCGTGGTGTGGTCGGTGGCGGCACGGACCTTGGCGTGGCGCATCTCCGCGCTGACGGCTTCGACGGGGTCGGTCACAGCCCCATCCTCGCGCATCACGGTCAGCGCTCGGACCCCACCTGCTCGTCGTCCGCGAGGTGCTCCAGCTCGAACGACTCGTCCCACTCGGCACCGCCGAGGCTCGGCATCATCGCGCGCAGCGTCGGCTGCCACGCGTCGATGCGCTCCGGGAAGCACCGCTCCAGCAGGTCGAGCATCGTCGCGACGGCCGTGGACGCCCCAGGAGAGGCACCCAGGAGGCCCGCGATCGAGCCGTCCGCGGACGTGACCAGCTCGGTGCCGAACTCGAGCACCCCGCCCTTGGCCTTGTCCTTCTTGATCACCTGGACGCGCTGGCCCGCGGTGACGAGCTCCCAGTCGCGGGGGTGCGCGGACGGCATGAAGGCGCGCAGCGTGCGCAGGCGGCTGGTGTCCGTGGCGGTCACCTCGCCGATGAGGTACTTGAGCAGGTCGAGGTTCCGCAGGCCCACGGAGAGCATGGGGATCACGTTCCCGGGGCGGATCGACCGGATCAGGTCCGTCCACGAGCCGCCCTTGAGGAACTTCATGCTCCAGCCGGCGTAGGGCCCGAAGAGCAGCGCGGTGCCACCGTCGACGACGCGCGTGTCGAGGTGCGGGACGGACATCGGGGGAGCGCCGATCTCGGCCTTCCCGTACACCTTGGCCTGGTGCCGGGCGACGATCTGCGGGTTGGTGGTCTTGAGGAACTGGCCGCTGATCGGGAAGCCGCCGAACCCCTTGGCCTCGGGGATGCCCGAGCTCTGCAGCAGGCCCAGGGCACCGCCACCGGCGCCGATGAAGACGAAGCGCGCGTTGACCTTGCGGCTGCGGGCGTGCCCGTTCCAGCGGCGGTCGGCCACGCGCAGCGACCAGCGGCCGTCGCGCGTCCGGCGGAGCCTGGTGATCTCGCTCTCGAGGTGCACGTGCGCCCCCCGGGAGATCGCGTCGCCGATCATGGCGCGGGTCAGGCGGCCGAAGTCGACGTCGGTTCCGGCCGCGGCGCGGGTGGCCGCGACGGGCTCGGCGGGGTCGCGGTCCTCGACGAGCAGCGGGGCCCACCGGGCGATCTCGGCCGGGTCGGTGCTGAACTCGAGGTCGGAGAAGAGGGGGTGCCGCCGCAGGGTCTCGTAGCGGCGCCGCAGGTAGTCGGCGTTGTCGGCGCCGCGCACGAACGTCATGTGCGGGGTGGTGGACAGGAAGCCCTCGCCGCCGGGCAGACGGTCGTGGGTGGCCAGGTGATGCCACAGCTCGCGGGACAGCTCGAACTGCTCGTTGATGGTCACGGCCTTGCTGATGTCGACCGTGCCGTCGGCGCGCTCGGGCGTGTAGTTGAGCTCGCAGAGAGCGGCGTGGCCCGTGCCGGCGTTGTTCCAGGCGTTCGAGCTCTCCTCGGCGAGACCTGCCCGTCGCTCGTGGATCTCGACGGTCCACGTGGGCTCGAGGGTGGTGATCAGAGCGGCGAGCGTGGCGCTCATGATCCCGCCCCCGACGAGGACGACGTCGATGGTCTCTTCGCGTTCTGGCACGTCTGCGATCGTATGTTGACGTCGAGATACCTTCCGCCCGCCGACGTGTGATGTTGCTTACGTCAAGGGACCGAAGTCCCGGCCCGCCGCGGGGTCGGTGCGGCGGGCCGGGCCAGGGTGCGGGGTGGGCGGCGGGTCCGTGTCACGCGCCCCCCACCCCGCAGCTCATCCGTTCGCGCAGGTGGTGCCGTTCAGCACGAACGCGGCCGGCTTGGTGTTGGTCCCGGTGTGGGACCCGTTGAACCCCAGCTCCACGCTGCCGCCGGCGGGGATCGACCCGTTCCAGGCGGCGTTGGTCACCGTCACGGTCGACCCGGTCTGCGTGTACGCGCCGGACCAGAGGTTGGTGATCTGCTGACCCGCGGGGAACGTGAACGCGAGCTTCCAGCCCGTGATCGCCGCGCTGCTGCCGTTGGTGATCTTCACCGACGCCGTGAAGCCGGTGTTCCAGTCGTTGGTCGTGTACCTCACCGTGCACACGCCGGGCTGGACGGTGGGCGTGGGCGTCGAGGTTGCCGTCGGTGTCGGTGTGGGCGTGGGTGTAGAGGTTGCCGTCGGGGTCGGGGTCGGGGTGGTGGTCGGGTCCGTGCCCGTCAGGTTGCCGACGATGATGCCGCGGCCGTTGGTGCCCACGTAGACCCGCCCGTAGACGTCGGGGTCACCGATCACCACCGAGCCCGTCCAGCCCCACTGGTGCTGGTCGTCGTTGATCCGGACCCAGGTGGCGCCGGCGTCGATCGAGCGGAAGATCCCGCGGACCCCGCTGATCTTGGACGACGTGTAGATGGCCGGGTAGGAGGCGCCGGGTGCGGCCTTGCCGAACCCGATGGCGTCGCCCTGGTCGACCGCGGCGATCTTGGTGAACGTCGCGCCCGAGTTGGTCGAGTGCCACATCCCGTAGGTCCCCGTGGTGGTGCCACCGGTGAGCCAGACGTCGCCCTCGCGCCCCGGGACCGCGGCGAAGCGGACGTTGCCCGCGCTCGGCAGGCCGGTGGCCGCCGAGGCGGTGAACGTGACGCCGCCGTCAGTCGAGGTCCAGAAGGTGCCGCCGGAGAACGCGTAGAACTTCAGCGGGTTGACCCGGTCGGACTCGACGCGGGCGCCGGTGGCCGGTCCCGTCGACCTCGTCCAGCTGGAGCCCAGGGTCGACGACGTGTGCACGCCGGCGCCGTCGGCGCTCCAGACGATCCGGCTGCCGTCGGCGCCCATCGCGACATTGCCGCCGCCGGTCACGCCGCCCGGCTCCTGACCCGCCCACCAGGAGCTGCCGCCGGAGGTGGAGACGCTGATGTGGGAGCTGCCGGCGTCGCCGGAGCCGACGCGCACCATGGTGGCCGGTGCCTTCTCCGCGAAGTCGGTGCCGTTGACCGAGCCCATGAACGGGGCGGTCGCCGAGTAGGCGGACGGCGCCTTGGTGATGTCGGTGTGCACAAACCCGCCGATGTCGCCGAGGCCGGAGACCAGCTGGGTGGCACCCGGAGGGGCCGCCAGGTCGAGCACGGCGGTCTCCTCGAGGCCCTGCGCCTTGACGGAGACGGCCACCTTGCCGCCGGTGTCCCACGCGGTCAGGTTGGAGCCGCCGTAGATCGTGGCGCCCGTGCCGTAGAGGAACGAGTTGGAGTCGAACGGGTCGATCTCGAACGACTCCGTCATCCAGCCGAGCTTCGGGCTGGGCTCCGGCGGTGCGGCCTGCTTGCCGAACGTGAGCCACCCGGACCCCGAGATGTCGAGCGTGTACCGCAGGGTGCGGTCGGGGTAGCCGTTCCAGTCCCAGATCCGGGACCACGTGGCACCGCGGTCGGTGGACCGGAACACCTGGATGTCCGGGAACCACGAGATCTGCGTGACGGCCATGATCGTGTCGGGGTCCTTGCGGTCGATGGTCAGACCCGAGTACCCGAAGTAGTTGTCCGTGCTCGAGGACGGCACGGGGCTGATCTGGGTCCACGCGCCGGTGGCCGCGTCGAGCCGCCAGAGGTCGCCGTGGCCGCCGTCGTACGGGCCGCCCGTGTCGCTCGTCGCGATGTAGAGCTGCTTGCCGACGGCGTCGAACACGCCCTTGTGCGCGATGTACCCCGTCGGCTGCCCGGCGATCCGCGACCACGTGGCCCCGGCGTCGGTGGACGTGTAGACGGTGTTCTCCTTGTCGGCCACGCCCACGTAGATCGTCCTCGTCGGCGACCCCTTCGTGCCGCTCGTGGGATCGAACGTGACCCACACGACGCCCTGGTTGGTGGTCAGGTACCCGTTGGGGTCGCTGGGGTCCTGCGCGTAGTTGCCCACGTTGGTGAAGCTGGACACCTTGCCCCACGTCACGCCCGAGTCGGTGCTCCGCCACAGGCCGTTGCCGCCCTCGGTGCCGAAGTACAGGACGCGGTCGTCGTTCGGGTCCACCTGGAGCCGCTCGCCCATGCCGCGGCCCGGCATGTTGCCGCCGACCTTGAACGGCAGGGTCGTCTTGGCCCAGGTGGCCCCGCGGTCCGACGACCGCAGGATCGCGCCGTTGTTCGGGTCCCAGCTGTTCGTGTACGTGCCGACGGCGGCGAACACCTTGTTCGGGTTCACCGGGTCCGTGGCCAGCGACAGGACGCCGTTGTGGCTCCAGTCGTCCCAGCCGACGTGGTCGAGCAGGGGGATCCACCGCTTGGTGGTCTGGTCGAGACGGTAGGCGCCGCCGATGTCGGTCCGGGCGTAGACGAGGCCCTTCTCGGACTGGTTGTAGATGATCCCGGGGACGAAGCCGCCCCCGACGATCTCGACGTTCCCCCAGGTGTAGGGGGAGGCGGCGGCGTGGGCGGCATCCTGGGTGGCGACGGCGACGAGTGCGCTGGCGACCAGGGCGCCGGCTGCGGCGAGGGCCGCGAGCCGGGCGGGCGTGCGGGCGACGAGCGAGGGGGCGGACATCCGCTGCACTCCTTCGTGATGGCGGTGAGGCACGCCCGGCGGCGGTGCCGGGGTCCCTGGGATCGCCGCCGAGCGACGATCGCCGCGACCGTATCGAAGCGCTTCGAACGCGCAGCAGAGCGTGAATCGTTTAGTCCGTCCGCGGGACGGTGTCGACCACGGGCTGGTCCGCGGGTGCGGCGGCGGACGCCGAGCGGTAGAACCGGACCATGAGCCGCGACCGCGACCTGACGTCCGACCCCTCCGCCGAGCACCTCGCCGACCCCGCACGTGCTCAGGCCGAGCTCGATGCCGCCGATGCACGCTCGGGCGGCAACCCCGACAACGCCCCGCGGTCGCTGCACGCGGTCGAGCTCGAGGCGGACGACGAGGCGATCGCCAGCAGCGACGAGTGGGACGACCCCGAGCGTCTCTAGGACAGGTCGACGCCGCGTTCGCGGACGCCCCGCAGCAGTGCCTTGCCGTCCTCGCCCTGGATGACGGGGATGCCGTCCGGCCGGCGGGCGGCGTCCTGCTCGGCGCGGACCTGGTCCGTCGTCGGGACGGGCACGCCGTGCGCGAGGACGTGCTCGCCGAAGGTCAGCTGCCGGATGAGGATGGCCCGGACCCGCTCGGGGAAGTGCTGGGCCGCACCCGCGTAGATCTGCGGGTCGCGCTGGCCGTCGTCGCCCACGAGCACCCACTGGACGTCCGGCAGCTCGGCGAACAGCCGACGCAGCTGGGCCACCTTGTGCGCGGGTCCGCTGCGGAACCAGCCGCTGTTGGTGGGGCCCCAGTCCGTGAGCAGCAGCGGGCCGGCGGGGTACCGATGGCGCCGCAGGAAGCGGGCGAGTGTCGGTGCGGCGTTCCAGGCGCCGGTGGAGAGGTAGACCACCGGGGTCTCGCGGTGGCCCGTCCGCAGCTCCGCGTACAGGCGCGCCATGCCGGGGACGGCCTCGCGCGCGTTCTCGTGCCGCATGAACACGTTCCAGGCGGCGACGAACGGACGTGGCAGACGCGTCACCATGACGGTGTCGTCGATGTCACTGACGATCCCCACCCGCACGTCCGGACCGATCACGTGCACCGGGGCGGTCGCGGTGGCCCCGTCCGCGGTCGTGAGGCGGACGTCGTGCCAGCCGGGTGCGAGGTCGGACTCCAGGACGGTGTCGACGTACCCGCCGCGGTCGGTGACCACGCGGTGGGTGCGGTCGCCCACCTGCACCTCGAGCTCGGCGCCGGAGACCTGGGCCGTCGCGAAGCTGCGCCAGCCCCGGAGCGCGGTGGCGGACCGGGCGCCCGCCTGCGCGCTCCCGCCCGCGCCGGGGAGGTCCTCGTCGCGGACGTGGGGGGCAGCCAGGAGGGTTCGGGCCAGGACGCGGACCCACCCCGTGGCGCCGTACCCGGCGTAGGGCTCGATCCGGACCGTCCAGCCCCGGCCGCGCAGCCGGTGCGCCACGGCCCGGTCGAACCCGTTCTCGAGCCGCGCGGCGAGATGGGTGCGGGGGACCGACGAGGCGGGGTTGGTCGGGGCGGCGGACGGCCCGCCGGGGCGTGCGGTACGAAGCACCGGCCCGCCGCCGGACTCGGCGACGGGCCGGGCGCTGGGGGATGCGCTCACGCGGTGTCCTTGGCGGACGCCTTCCGCGCGGCTGTCTTCTCGCTCTGCGCGTTGCCGGTCGTCAGGACCCCGCCCGCGGACTCGAGGTGGGCCCGGACGAACCAGTGGAAGAGCTCCAGCTCGTGCAGGTGACCCACCAGCAGGTCGTTGGTGACGTCATCGATCTCCTCGACGTCCTTGGCGGCCTTCCGGTGGTCCTCGATGACCCCGACGTACACGACGTCCAGGGCGCCGAGGTGCGCGATCGCGCTGTCACGCCCGATCGAGTAGTCCTCCCACGTCCGGTTCTTCACCAGCTCGCCCGGTGTGCCCACCGGCGCGACCCCGAGGGTGGCGATCCGCTCGGCGATGGCGTCGACCATCAGCCGCACGGCGTCGACCTGCGGGTCGAGCATCTCGTGCACCGCGATGAAGTGCGGCCCGACGACGTTCCAGTGGATGTGCTTGAGCGTCAGCGCCAGGTCGTTCAGTGCGTCCAGGCGCGTCTGGAGGACCGCAGCGACGTCGGCACCCTCCTGGAGCGTCAGGGACGGGACGGTGTACTTCGGCAGGACCATGGGGCCTTCCTTCGTTCTGTCGTTCGATGGCGCGGGGTTTCTGCCCGACTGCCTCCACCGTGTCAAAGGTGGGCGGGTGCCGCCATCCGAACCGGTCAGGCGAAGGGGTCACCGAGGTCGGTCAGCCGGCCTGCGACCTCGTCCGGCGTCAGCTGCTGGAGCCCGGGACCGATCTCGTCCCACCACCGGGGTGCCGCGACGTGCGGGAGGTCCCGGCCGCGCAGCGAGTACGGGGTGATCGTGGTCTTCGCGGGGTGGTTCTGCGACCAGTCGATGAGCACCTTGCCGCCGCGGATGTCCTTCTTCATGACCGCCACGACCAGGTCGGAGTGCGCAGCGGCGATCTCGTAGGCGATGTCGCGCGCGTACTGCCGGACCTCGAGCACGGTCTGCGTGCCGGGCAGCGGCGCGTACAGCTGCATGCCCTTGCTGCCGGACGTCACCGGCACCGTGGTCCCGAGCCCGTCCTCGCGCAGCCGGTCCGCCACGAGGTGGGCCACGACGGCGCACTCCGCCAGCCCGGCGGGGGCTCCGGGGTCCAGGTCGACCACCAGCCTGTCGGGCTTGTGGATCTTGCCGCGCGGACCCACGCGCCACTGCGGGGTGTGCAGCTCGAGCGCGCCCTGGTTGGCCGCCCAGACGAGCCCGGCCAGGTCGTCGAGGAACGGCAGCTCCAGCTCCGCCCCCTCGTCCTCGGCGCCGGGCGCTGCGCGCAACGTCTGCCGGCGGACCCAGTCGGGTGCGCCGCGCGGGGTGTTCTTCTCGAAGAACTTCTCGCCTCCGACCCCGCCGGGCCAACGGATCCGGGTCACCGGTCGGTCCTTGAGCTGCGGGAGGATCGCCGGCGCCACCTGGACCAGGTAGTTCATCACCTCGGCCTTGGTCATCCCCGTGGACGGGTACATGACCTTCTCCAGGTGGCTGACCCGCACCTGGCGGCCCTCGACGTCGACCATCTGCCGTTCAGGTGTCATGGCTGCTCCCACGGGTCGGCGTCGGTGTCGGTCCGGACCGCCCGCACGACCGGCTGCCGCAGCCGACCGGTGGGGTTCCGGGCGAGGTACAGGGTGTCGACGACCACCGTCGGCTCGCACCACCGGGTGCCGCGCGCATCGATCGGAGGCACCTCGTCGTCGAAGGGTGAGTCGGCCCGCGGCACCAGGAGCTTCTGCAGCTCCGTCGCCCGCTTGCCCGTCAGTCCGCTGCCTGCACGGCCGAGGTACCGCAGGGCGCCGTCGGCGTCGCGCGCGCCGAACAGGACCGCGCCCATCCGGCCCGAGCCGTTGGTCTCCTCGCGCCAGCCGCCGACGAGGGCCGCGCGGGTGCGTCGGTGCGGAGCCTTGACCCAGTCGTGGGAGCGCCGGCCGGGCACGTACGTGGACGACCGGCGCTTGGCGACGACGCCCTCCAGACCCAGCCCCTTGGTGACCTCCCAGAGCTCGGCGCCGTCGGGGTACACGGGGGAGAGCTGCACCTGGTCGGGGAGCTGGAGCCCGGTCAGTGCCTCCCGGCGCTCGTCGTAGGCCCGGCCGGTGAGGTCCACGCCGCCCAGCCGCAACGCGTCGAACAGCAGGAACGTCACCGGTCGCTGGGCAGCGAGCGCCTCCGCGCGGCGAGGCTCCCGGACGTGCATCCGCTCGGCGAGGGCGGTGAACGACGGGATCCCGTCGGCCATGAGCACGATCTCGCCGTCGAGGATCGCGTCCGGCACCGCGCCGAGTCCGGCCAGCTCGGGGTACGCGACGGTGATCTCCCGCTCGTTGCGGCTCCACAGCCGCAGCCGGCCCGAGGTCGTGTCCGCCAGCGCGCGCACGCCGTCCCACTTGACCTCGAACGCCCACTCGGGCCCGCGCGGAAGCTCCGCCGGACCGGTCGCAGGGGTGGCGAGCATGGGCTCCACGGGTCCATCCTGCCCATAGGAGGTCGCGCGAGGCGCGGTCGACATCCACATGCCCTGCTGCCATCGACGGAGGACACGGCCATGCGAGCGATCTGGAAGGGTGCCGTCGCGTTCGGGCTGGTCAACGTCCCGGTGCGTCTGTACTCGGCGACGGGCGAGCACGAGGTGACGCTGCACCAGGTGCACAAGGAGGACGGCGGCCGGATCCGGTACCGCAAGTTCTGCAGCATCGACAACGAGCCCGTGGAGATGTCGGACATCGCCAAGGGCTACGAGACGGACGACGGCGAGCTCGTCGTCCTGACCGACGAGGACTTCAAGTCCCTGCCGCTGTCCACCGAGCGCGAGATCGAGGTGCTCGAGTTCGTGCCGGTGGACCAGGTGGACCCGATCCTGCTCCAGAAGACGTACTACCTCGAGCCGGAGAAGACCGCCGCCAAGCCCTACGCGTTGCTGCGCGGCGCGCTCGAGCAGGCCGACCGGGTCGCGGTGGTCAAGGTGGCGCTGCGTCAGCGCGAGTCGATGGCGATCCTGCGCGTCCGCGACAACGTGATCGTCATGCAGACGCTCCTGTGGCCCGACGAGGTGCGCGCTGCCGACTTCCCGATCCTCGAGGACGACGTGTCCGTGCGACCGCAGGAGCTGGCCATGGCCGCGTCCCTGGTCGAGTCGCTCGCGGCCGATTTCGACCCGTCGCAGTACGAGGACCGCTACGCGGGTGCGCTCGAGCAGCTGATCGAGGCCAAGGTGTCGTCGGGCAGCACCCGCGCGGTGCCGCTCCCGGCCGGTGAGGAGGCCGCTGCCGACGGCGGCGGCGACGTCGTCGACCTGCTGGCGGCGCTCCAGCGCAGCGTCGAGAAGGCGCGCGGCGCCAGGGGTGAGGAGCCGGCGAAGGACGACGAGAAGCCGAAGGCCAAGCCGAAGAAGGCCAAGGCCAAGGCGTCGTGAGCGCGGCGGACCGGCAGGCCGATGCCGTCGCCGCGCTGAGACGGATCGCGTTCCTGCTTGAGCGCGCCCAGGCGAGCCCCTACCGCAGCGAGGCCTTCCGCAAGGCGGCCGTCAGCGTCGAGAAGCAGGCACCCGACCGCCTGACGGCGCTCGCCGCGTCGGGCTCGCTGGCCGACCTGCCGTCGGTCGGCGCCCGGACGGCCGACGTCGTCGCGCACGTGCTGCGCAGCAAGCGGGTGGAGTACCTCGACACGCTCGAGGCCGAGTACGCGGCGGCGCGGGCGGCCGACGCCGATCCGCGCGCGCTCGCGCTGCGGGAGGCGCTGCGCGGCGACCTGCACGCGCACACCGAGGCATCGGACGGTGCGACGCCGATCCAGGAGATGGTGCTGGCGGCCCTCGAGCTGGGCCACGAGTACCTCGCCATCACCGACCACTCGCCCCGGCTCACCGTGGCCAACGGGCTGTCGGCGTCACGGCTGCGCGCGCAGCTCGACCAGGTGGCCGCGCTGAACCGCGCGGTGGGCCCGTTCCGCGTGCTGACCGGGATCGAGGTCGACATCCTCGACGACGGCGGCCTCGACCAGGACCCGGACCTGCTGGACCAGCTCGACGTCGTCGTCGCGTCCGTCCACTCGAAGCTCCGCATGGAGTCGGGGCCGATGACGCGCCGGATGATCGCGGCGGTGAGCAACCCGCGCACCGACGTCCTCGGCCACTGCACGGGCCGCCAGATCAAGGGCAAGAGCCGGCCGCAGAGCGAGTTCGACGCGCGCGCGGTGTTCGACGCCTGCGCGGCGCACGGGGTCGCGGTGGAGATCAACTGCCGGCCCGACCGGCTCGACCCGCCGCACGAGCTCCTGGCGATCGCGATCGACGCCGGCTGCGACTTCTCCATCGACACGGACGCCCACGCACCCGGCCAGCTGGACTGGCTCATGGCGGGCTGCGCGCGCGCCGCCGAGCACGACCTGGAGCCCGCCAGGGTGATCACGACGCTGCCGGTCGAGGGGCTCCTGGCGCGTACCCACGGGTGACACGACACGCCCGATGCACGGAAACATGCCTGTCCCGGGTTAGTGTCAGCCGATCGTCCCCGGTTGCCGCGGTTCTGCCGCGCGCCCGGGGGATGGCCCGGTAGTGGGCCTGCATGTCCGAATGAACACAGAGGAGCACATCCAGTGAGCGTGAACCGCACCGAGCTCGTCCAGGCCGTCGCGGCCAAGACCGGCCTGTCCAACACCGACGCGGACAAGGCCCTCAAGGCCTTCCAGGAGGTTCTCGTCGAGAACCTCAGCAACGGCGAGGCCGTCACGATCCCCGGCTTCCTGGCCGTCGCCCGCGCCGAGCGCGGCGCCCGTACCGGCATCAACCCCCAGACGGGTGAGAAGCTCGAGATCCCCGCGGGCTACCGCGTGAAGCTCACGGCCGGCAGCGCCCTCAAGCGCGCCGTCCAGGGCTGACCCCAGCACCTCGACCGGGCCCTCGATCCTTCGGGATCGGGGGCCCGGTCGCGTTATGGTGGGAACCAGTCTCAGCAAGAGGGGGTCGTTCTGATGGTGGTCGTGCCGCGGCAGACGCGCCAGCGTGCCGAGATCCTCGACCTCCTGGAGGACCTCGACGAGTTCCGCAGCGCCCAGCAGCTGCACGAGATGCTGCGCGCCCGGGGATCGAGCGTCGGCCTGGCCACCGTGTACCGGGCGGTGCAGAGCCTGTCCGAGCACGGTGACGTGGACGTGCTGCGTACCGAGGAGGGGGAGTCCGTCTACCGTCGGTGCGCGCAGCGCAGCCACCACCACCACCTCGTGTGCCGCTCGTGCGGCCGCACGGTCGAGATCGACGCGGGTCAGGCCGAGGCGTGGGCCGCCCAGGTAGGAGCGGCGCACGGCTTCGACGACGTGGACCACACCATCGAGCTGGTGGGCACGTGCGCGAGCTGCCGGGCGACGGCCTGAGGGTCGTCAGTCGCGCGCCCGGCGGGCGAGCAGCCGCGGGAACGCCCACCACAGCGACGTGATCACGGTGATCGACACGATCCCCACCGCCCGGCCGGCCGCCCGGCTGAGCACCACGTCGAACACCAGCATCGCGCTGCCGGCCATGACGATCGCGAGGACCACCAGACCGGCCCGCGCGAGCCGGTTGCCCGCCGAGACCAGCTCGGGCTTGAGGCGCTGACGGAACAGCACCCTGTGCAGGCTCGCGGGGGCCGTGATGAGGGTGGTCGCCAGGACGGCCATCGCGACGAGCACCAGGTACAGGTCCTCCTGGTAGGCGTCCAGGTCCGCGAACCTCTGCTGGAACGGGATCGTCAGCAGGAAGCCCGTGAGGATCTGCGTGCCCGTCTGCGTGACCCGGAGCTCCTGCATGAGCTCGTCCCAGTTGCGGTCCGCGCGCTCGTTGTGGGTCTCCCGACGGCCGTCGTCCGGTGCTGCGTCGTCCTCGTGCACCTGGTCCTCCCTCGTGGTCTGGTCGGATCATCCCGTACCGGCCCGCCGTGCGCAGGCGCAGCCGTGACGTCGGGGAAGATGGACCCCGTGACCCGACTGCATGACGCCGACCGCCGCGACTTCGCCTCCGACAACTACGCGGGGGTGCACCCGGAGGTGCTCGCTGCGATCGCGGAGGCCAACGGTGGCCACCAGACCGCGTACGGCGAGGACGTGTACACGTCCCGGCTCCAGGAGGTCGTCGCTCAGCACTTCGGGGACCAGGCCACCGCGTTCCCGGTGTTCAACGGCACGGGCGCCAACGTCCTGTCGCTCCAGTCGGTGCTCCCGCGCTGGGGGGCCGTGGTGTGCGCCGAGACCGCGCACATCCACACCGACGAGAACGGCGCGCCCGAGCGGATGGGCGGGATCAAGCTGCTCACGGTGCCCACAGCCGACGGGAAGCTGACGCCGGAGCTGGTGGCGACGCAGGCCTGGGGGTTCGGCGACGAGCACCGCGCGCAGCCCGGCGTCGTCTCGATCACGCAGGCCACCGAGCTGGGCACCGTCTACACGCCCGACGAGGTGCGCGCGCTGGCGGACCAGGCCCACGAGCACGGCATGCGGCTGCACCTCGACGGGGCTCGGATCTCCAACGCCGCGGCCGCCCTCGACGCCCCGCTGCGCGCCTTCACCACCGACGCGGGCGTCGACATCCTGTCCCTCGGGGGTACCAAGAACGGCCTCCTGTTCGGCGAGGCCGTGGTCGTGCTGGACCCCGCGGCGGACGGCGGCCTGACCTACCTGCGCAAGATGGACATGCAGCTCGCGTCCAAGATGCGGTTCGCCTCCGCGCAGCTGGTGGCTCTGTTCGAGGGCGACCTGTGGCTGCGCTCGGCGCGGCACGCGAACGCGATGGCGGCCCGGCTGCGCGCGGGTATCGAGCACCTGCCGGGGGTGCAGGTGACCCGGCCCACGCAGGCGAACGGGATCTTCGTGATCTTCCCCGCCGGGGTGGCCGACGTGCTGCGCCGCCGGTGGCGGTTCTACGACTGGATCGTCGAGACCGGCGAGGTCCGGCTGATGTGCGCGTTCGACACCACCGAGGCCGACGTGGACGAGCTGGTCACCGCGGTCAAGGACGCCGTCGCCTGAGGCGCGGGGGTCCGCACGCCCGGAACCCCCGCGCCTGGGCCGTCATCGCACGGTGCAGGCCGCGCCGTTCACCGTGAACGCGGTCGGTGCGATGTTGGTGCCGGTGTGCGAACCGTTGAACCCGATCTCGGTGCTCGCCCCGGGCGTGAGCGTCGAGTTCCAGGCCAGCCCCGTCGCCGTCACCGACGAGCCGGTCTGGCTGAACGTCGCGCTCCAGCCCTGCGTCACCGTCTGGCCGTTGGCGAACGAGAACCCGAGCGTCCACCCCGACAGGGCGGTCGTGCCGGTGTTGGTGACCCGGATGGAGCCGGTGAACCCTGAGCTCCAGCTGTTCGCGGTGTAGGTCACGGCGCACGAGCCCGTGGCAACGTCGGGCGCGGTGTACGCCGTCAGCGCGGTGGAGGCCACCGACCGGTTGCCGGCCGCGTCCTTCGCCACCACCGTGAACACGTAGGACGTCCCCGGGGCCAGACCCGTCGCGGTCCAGCTCGGAGTCGTGCTGCTGCCGACCAGTGTGCCCGCCCGGTAGACGTCGTACCCGGTCACCGCCACGTTGTCGGTGGAGGCCGTCCACCGCAGCGGGATCGTGGTGGTGGTGCCGGTCCCGGCCTCGAGACCCGTCGGGGCCGAGGGCGCCACGGTGTCGGTGCTGCCGCCCACGGCCGTCCTCGCGGTCGCGGCGGCCGACGCCGCGGACACGTTCCCGGCCACGTCCTTGGCCCGCACGGTGAACGAGTACGCCGTGTCCGCCGTCAGCCCGGTGACCGTGAGGGCGGTCGTCGTGGTGGTCCCCACGAGCGTGGTACCGCGGTACACCTCGTACCCCGCGACCCCGGAGCCGGCGTCCGTGGACGGCGACCAGGTGAGGGGGACGGTCGTGGTCGAGGGCGTCCCGGCGGCGAGGTTCGTCGGCACGGTCGGTGCCGTCGTGTCACCGGATTGCCCGCCCACCTCCGAGAGCGACTTGCCCGTCGTGCTGCCCGCCCCGCCCAGCTTGACGGTGTGGTCGAGGCTGACGAACTTGCCACCGTCCTGCCACAGCGAGGGCTTGAGCAGCGTGTACTTCGCCTCGTCCCAGGTGGTCCAGTCGTAGTTCAGCAGCCCGCCGGTGTCCCCGGAGTTCGGGTTGAGCACCCAGAACGTGTGGCTGAGCCGACGCTCGACGATGAGGTCGCGGATGGCGTTCATCCACTTCTCGTTCCGACCGCCGTCCAGGAACCCGCCCCACTCGCCGATGAGCAGGGGGGAGACGTTCTGCTTGTGCAGGTAGAGCCAGTTCGGGTCCCACACGTCGCGCTCGAGCGTCGTCCGGTCCCACGTGCCCTGGAACCACGGCTGGTCGAACACCAGCGGCCCGTAGTCGTGCGGCGAGTACACGAGCTGGTCCTGGTTGGAGCCCAGGTCGATCGGGAAGTCCTTCGCGCCGCGCAGGTTCCCGCCCCACCACGTGCCGTAGTAGTCGGTCAGGCCCGTCGACGTCCACGGCACGCCCGGCTTCGGGTAGACCTCGATGCCCTCGACGAAGATCAGCCAGTGCGGGTTGATGGCGAGGATCTTGCGGCCCGCGGTCTGGGCGAAGTTCTTGAAGTTGTCCTTGTCGGTCGAGCCGTCCCACTTGGCCCGCTCGGTGGCGCCCTGGGCACCGTGCGGCTCGTTCTTCACGTCCGCGCCGATGATCGTGTCGTTGTTCTTGTACCGTTCGGCCACCCACTCCCAGCCGGCGTACACGTCGTCGGTGGTGATGGACCCCTTCCACCACACCGGGTAGACGTGGCCCGCGTTGTCCGCCTCGGCGCTGTGCACGTCGAGGAAGACCTTGATGCCGTACCTCTCGCACAGGGTCAGCCAGTAGTCGAAGATCTGGAGGCTGTTCAGGCCCTCGAGCTCGGGGTTGGCGTAGGTGTTCACGTTCGGCTTCAGGAACGTCCCCGCCTTCCACTCCAGCAGCAGCTGCGTGGAGATGGGGACGCGGACCGTGTTGATGCCGCGGTCGGCCATGGCCTTGGTGAGCGTGGTGATGTTCGCGGACCAGAGGCCGTGGAAGACGCGTTCGCTCGCGTTGAACCCGAACCAGTTGGTGCCCGTCAGCCACACCTCCTTGCCGGCCTCGTCGACGATCTTGTTGCCCGACACGTGCAGCCAGTCGTCGCCGGCGGCCGCCTGGGCGGGGACGGCTCCGAGGACGAGCGGGGCGGTCAGGGCGGCCGTGGCGGCGACGCTCGTCGCGAGCACGCGCAGACGGTGGGTGGAAGACACGGGTTCTCCTCGAGGTGGTGGGTCCGGAACGGGCGAGCGGGGGCCCTCCGGCTGGAGGACCCCCGCTCGTCGTTCCGCTAGGTCACGCGATGGTGCAGGCTGCACCGTTGATCGTGAAGGCGGTGGGCGCGTTGTTCGTGCCCGTGTGCGAGCCGTTGAACCCGATGTCCACGCTCTGACCGGCAGCCAGGCTGCCGTTCCACGCGGCGTTCTTCGCGGAGACGGCCGTGCCGGACTGCGACCACTCGGCGCTCCAGCCCTGGGTGACCGTCTGGCCGTTGGCGAACGAGAAGCCGAGGGTCCAGCTGGACAGGGCCGCGGTGCCGGTGTTGGTGACCTTCACCGAGGCGGTGAAGCCGGTGTTCCAGCTGCTCGCCGTGTACTTGACCGAGCACGCACCGGTGGACGTCCCCGACTGCGTGGTGGCCGAGACCGCCGCGGAGGCTGCCGAGACGTTATTGGCGGCGTCCTTGGCGCGGACCGTGAACGAGTACGTGGTGCCGGCGCTCAGGCCGGTCACGGTGTAGCTCGTCGAGGTGGTCGTGGCCACGAGCGTGGTGCCGCGGTAGACGTCGTAGCCGGTGACGGCCACGTTGTCGGTCGACGCGGCCCAGGACAGCGGGACCGACGTCGTGGTGGTCGTGCCGGCCGTCAGGCCCGTCGGCACCGAGGGGGCCGTCGTGTCCGTGACCGTGCCGGTCTGGGTGGTCGCCGAGACCGACGACGAGGCAGCCGAGACGTTGCCCGCCAGGTCCTTGGCCTTGACCGTGAACGAGTACGCGGTCCCGGCCGAGAGGCCGGTCACGGTGTAGCTCGTCGAGGTGGTGGTCGCCACGAGCGTGGTGCCGCGGTAGACCTCGTAGCCGGCGACGCCCGTGCCACCGGTGTTGTCCGTCGAGGCGTTCCAGGACAGCGGGACCGTGGTGGTCGTCGTCGTCCCGGCGGTCAGACCCGTCGGCACCGAGGGCGCCGTCGTGTCGGTGACCGTGCCGGTCGCGGTGGTGGCGGTGACGGCCGTGGAGGCTGCCGAGAGGTTCCCGGCGGCATCCTTGGCGCGGACCGTGAACGAGTACGCGGTGGCAGCCGTCAGGCCGGTCACGGTGTAGCTCGTCGTGGTGGAGGTACCGACCAGCGTGGTGCCGCGGTACACGTTGTAGCCGGTGACGGCCACGTTGTCGGTCGACGCGGTCCAGGACAGCGGGACCGTGGTGGACGTCGGCGTGCCCGCCGTCAGACCGGCCGGCACCGACGGCGCCGTCGTGTCGACCGGGGGAGTCGTGCCGCCCGCGAGCACCGGGTAGGCGTTGGCGACGAGGGTCTTGAACTGGTCCTCGAACCACTGACCGGCCAGCGGTGCGCCAGGCGTGGCGCCGGTGAGCTGGTTGCTCAGCTTGGGCGACACGAAGGTCGGGTCGCACATGCGGTCGAACCGCTTGCCCTGGTCGTTCGCGATGTCGGTGGACGCACCGTCGGACTCACCCGGGGGCTTGATCCAGACGAAGGCGTCGAGGTGCGAGGCCGCGTAGCCCGACGGCGTCGACTGGGGGAGCTCCCCGATACCGGCGCCGAGCGGGTTGCACCACGCGCCACGGTGGACGCGCTTGTCCACCCGGGACTCGTTGACGTAGGTGTTGTGGTTGGAGCTGGTCGACACGGCGGTCGGACGCGCCGGGCCGCCCCAGCCGTTGCGGGAGGTGTCGACGAGCATGCCGATCGACGACGGGAACCCGGCCGCGGTGAGCAGCTTGTACATGTGGGCGGTGTAGTCGAGCTCGTCGAAGTCGAAGTTCCACTCGTAGAACGAGCTCGACCGGATCGGCGTGCCGCCGACGGAGATCGTGGAGTCCGGCAGGTACGGCTCATTGAGCGGCGTCGTGTTGGCCACGTCGCTGACGAAGCCGTCGATCGACGCGAAGCCAGCCGTCGTGGACTTGGCCACGTCGGCGAAGAGCGTGGCGGAGGGACCGGCGTTGCTGTCCCAGCCGAGCCAGCCCGAGTGGCCGATGTCGATGTAGTTGTAGACGTTCGGGATGGCGTGCAGCTTGTCGAGCGCGTACTTCACGCCGGCCTTGTAGAACGGCGCGGCCTGCGCGCAGGCCGCCTCCGAGAGGTTGGTCGTGAGGTTCGGCAGCGAGTCGGGCTCGATCGTCGCGACGATCCGGATGTTCTGGTACTTGGCGTCGGACAGGAGCGCCGCGATGGCGTCGATGTACTCGGTCTTGTACCGGGCCAGGCCGGCGTCGCTGGCGGGGAGCTCGCCGTTGGACGCGAGGGCGAAGCAGTCGCGGCCGGGCAGGTCGTAGATGACCAGGTTGAACACGATCGGGCCGGAGCCCTTCTGGGCGACCGCGTTGTCCAGGTGGAACTTCAGACCGTTGCCGTCGGCGTTGCCGGTGATGGCGCTGATGCGGTCCATCCAGACGGCGGTCGGCTGCTTGGCCACCGTCCGCATCTTCGCCGCCAGGGTGGCGTCGCCGGCACGTGTGGCAGCGCTCTCAGCCGCTGCCGCGTACGTGGGGTTCACGTACTGCGTCGCGCCAGCGAAGGGGTTGTCGACGTGTGCCTCGGCCGCGCTCGCGCTCGTCGTGATGCACAGGGGGGCTGCGAGCAGCGCCATCGCTGCTGCTGCGGTGGCGGCCGCGCGCAAGCGCTGCCTCACCGCTCTCTTGCCGTGTGTGGACACGTAGTCCTCCGGGTGTCGATCGAACTGCCCGGTCGGCCTTCCCGTCCGGGCGCAAGTCGTCCGGGAAGTCCACGGCGACTGGTGGCTACATCACCACGAGGGCTTTCTGGGCGGCACGGGGCAAATCGTTTAGGTAGCGCCCGTTACCGAAATGTGACACGAATGAGAACGTTCTCACCTTGACCTCGGACCCGTGCTTCCGCGTACCGCGAGGCCGCCGATCTGGAGTGCGCGGCGGGCGCGGAGGTCCCCGTCGAGGACCGCGAGGACTGCCTCGCCGGTGGCGGTTCCGAGGTCCCGCTGGGCCGAGGGGAGGGTGGTGATCGAGGGCGTGGCGAGCCGGCACAGGGCCGAGTCGGACCCTGCGACGACGGACAGGTCCCACGGCACCGCGAGGCCGGTGCGACGCGCCACGTCGAGCGCCGCGACCGCCATCTGGTCGGAGTCGTAGACGATCGCGGTCGGCGCACGGCCTCCCGTCAGGAGCCTTCGGGTGGCCACGGCGGCCTCCTCGGCGGTGCCCCCGGTGGCCTCGTGGACGAGCATCCCGTTGGCCGCATCGAGCACTCCGGCGAGCGCGCCGAGGCGCTCGCGCGTCCGCACCAGCTCCTTCGGACCGCTCACCAGAGCCACGTGACGGTGCCCCAGCTCGAGCAGGTAGCGGCCGACGCGGCCGAACGCCTCCGCGTCGTCCAGGGTGACGGCGGCGAGGTCGACATCGCCCTGACCTGCACCGACGACCACCGCGGGCGCGCGCAGGCGCCGCAGCGCGTCGATCCGCGGGTCCTCGAGGAGCACGTCCGTGACGACCATGACGTCGAAGCGGCGCTCCGCCCACCACTCGCCGTACAACGCGACGGCGGCCTCCGGCCCGTCCACCAGCTGGAGGACGAGCGCGAGGTTCCGGGTGGCCAGGACCTCCTGGAGCGAGATCACGAACTCGAGCACGCCGGTGGCCTGGGCCACGGGTCCGGCGGCGCCCCGGTCGAAGACGAGACCGATCGCGCGCGGCCCCGTGCGCATCGACCGCGCCGCCGCGCTCGGCCGCCAGCCGAACTCGTCGGCGACGCGCAGCACGCGTTCGCGCGTCGCGGCGGAGACACCGGGTCGGCCGTTGAGCGCGTACGAGACGACCGCGATCGAGACCCCCGCGGCGCGCGCCACGTCGGTGATCGTCGGGCGTCGTGCGGGGGCCGGTGAGGGGCTGGGGGAGGACGGCCCGGACGACGGCGTCGAGGGCGACGCGGAAGTGCCGGGTGCTCCGGAGTCATATGCAGGTGTGACCACGATCACCTAGTGTGTCGCCCGATGCGGGTGAAATGCATCATCTCGGCTCCGACGACGTGGGCGAGGGATGTGGGGTCATGGGAACAGTGCGGCGAGGACCGGTCTCACCGACGGCACGACGGACGATCGGCGTGCTCTCGCCGGTGGTCGGCGGCTTCTACTTCGGAGCGTTGATCGCGGGCGTGGCCCGCGCAGCACGAGCGGCCGGACATCGCGTGGTCGCCGTGCAGACCTACCCGGCCGGGCTGGACCGGGAGCGGTACCCGGACGAGTCGATCCTCGACGCCCCGGTGGCGCTCGGCGCCGTCGACGGGCTGGTCGTGGTCGGCAAGGCGCTGCGCAGCGACCGGCTCGCGTCGGTGCAGCAGTGGGGGCTGCCGGTGGTGCTCGTCAGCGAGGAGCCGCAGTCGCCCGACGACGCTGTCGTGCTCCCGGACAACCTGGGAGGCGTGCGAGCAGCGGTCGAGCACCTGCTCGGCCACGGCCACACCGCCATCGGCTTCATCGGCTGCCTCACGCAGCGGGACATGCGCGAGCGGTTCACCGCCTACCGCGCGACCCTCGCCGAGCACGGCATCGAGCCGCCCGACGCCTGGATCTTCGAGGCGTCCGACAACCACGAGCAGGGCGGGGCCGACGCCGCCGCCCGGATGCTCGCGGCGGGCTCACCCACCACCGCGGTGATCGCGGCGACCGACCGGAACGCCATCGGCTTCCAGCGCGCCCTGCGCGCGGCCGGCCTCGTGCTGCCCCGCGACCAGGCGGTCATCGGCTTCGACCACGCCGACTCGGGCGCCCGCGTGACGCCGCGGCTGTCCACGGTCGACGCGCACTACGACCGGGTCGGCGAGACCGCGGTGTCGCTGCTGCTGTCCCGGATGCGTGGCGAGGAGGTCCCCGGGGGCGAGTACCGGGCGCCGTCGACGCTCGTCCTGCGCGAGTCCTGCGGCTGCACCGAGTCGGCGCAGTCCGCTCCGGCGGCCGGGTCGGGGACCGGGAGCCGGAGCGGCTACCAGGTGCTCCGCCAGCTGGCGGGCACGGCATTCGTCGGACCGGCCGGCGTGGGCGGTGCCCGACGCACCGGCGTGGCGCCCCGCGAGACGTGGTGGCATGCCGTCGTCGAGCCGATCGAGACCGCCGCGGAGCGCGGAGCCACCCCGGGCCCTTCCACTCTCACGCGGCTGGCTGACGTCACCGCGGCGATGCAACCGCACCCGGAGGCGCTCGAGCTGCTCGTGACCTGCCTCCGCGGGGTGGAGGCCGATGTCGTGGAAGCGCTCTCGCGACCCGAGCACGAGACCGCGGTCCGCCGTGCCGTCACCGAGGTGCTCCTCGCGGTGACCCGGGGGTGCACCCGGGCGATGCTGGCCCGCAGCGGGCAGCTGGAGCGCACGATCGTCGACCAGTACGAGGTCGACATGGACCTGCTGCGCGGGGACGGCGCCAGCCCCCGGGCGCTGGGCTGGCTGCCGCGCGGCGTGCGCGGCCACGCCTGCCTCGGGCTCTGGCTCGGGGCCGACCGGGGTCCCGGCGACCGGGAGATGGAGATCGTCGGCGTGCACGACACGTCCGGCACGCTGTCGCGGCTGGTCGGCGTCCGCACCACCGCCAGCCAGTTCCCACCGACGGCACTGACCCGGGCGGGGACGGTGGGCTCGAACGAGCTGACGTTCGTCGTACCCGTGACGTTCGGGGGCAGCGACTGGGGCCTGCTGGCGATCGACGGCACCGTGGAGACGCGCGCGACCAGCGCACGGGACAGGTTCAACCACTGGGCGGCGCTGCTGGCGGTCGCGCTCGACCAGGAGCGTCTGCTGGCCAACCTGCGCGAGCAGCGCCGGGCGCTCGAGCAGGCCGCCGCCCGCGAACGCTCTCTCGCGGACACCGTGCGCGCGAGCGAGGAGCGCTACGCCCTCGCGTCCATGGCGGCGCACGACGGGACGTGGGACTGGGACGTCTCGGCGGGCACGGTGTACTACTCGCCCCGCTGGAAGCAGACGCTCGGGTACGACGACGACGTCATCGGCGACTCGCCGGGGGAGTGGCTGGAGCGCGTGCACCCAGCCGACCGGGACGAGCTGTCGGCGTCGATCGCGTCGCAGCTGGCCGGGGCCGGGTCGCCGCTCGAGCTCGAGCACCGGGTCCGCACGTCGTCCGGCGACTACCGCTGGATGCTCTGCCGGGCCGTCACCGTGCTAGACGACGCCGGCTGCCCGGCGCGGCTGGTGGGAGCGCTGGTGGACGTCACCGAGCGCAAGGAGCAGGAGATCGCGCTCCAGCGTGACGCGCTCCGTGATCCCGAGACGGGACTGGTCAACCGGTTGCTCTTCCTCGACCGGCTCGGGGCGGCCGTGCTCCGGACCCGCAGGTCACCCGGGTACGACTGCGCCCTCGCGCTGGTCCGTGTGCTCGACGGGCCGGCCATCCCGACGCAGGGACACCCCGAGGCCGACGGGGACGCACGCCTCGACCTGCACCGCGAGCTCGTCCGGCGTCTGCGCCGACCGCTGCGGGAAGGGGACACGCCCGCGCGGATCTCCGAGGACGACTTCGTCGTGCTGCTCGACGACGTCGGGCCGGGTGGCATCCCCAGCCGTCTGTCGCTCCTGCTGGACCAGCTGCGTCAGGAGCTGGGGTCACGGGTCGCCATCGGGGTGCTCGGGAGCATCCGGGGCTTCCGCGACGTGGGCGAGGTGCTCCGCGAGGCGGACATCACCCTGCTGCGCGGCGCGTCACGGCAGGGTCGCAACGAACCCCGCCCGGGGTCGGTCCTGCGGTAGCACGACGACGCCCCCGCCTCCCGGAGAGGGAGACGGGGGCGTCGACTGTGCGATCAGCTGCGGCGGGGGGCCGGGCCGTGCGCGGGACGCGAGGCGCCGTGGCCCGGGCGCGGGCCCTGGTCGAGGCGGATGCGCAGGGGCCGTCCGGCCACCCGCGTGCGAGCGAGCCGGTCGATGACGTCCGCCGACAGGCCGTCGGGGATGTCGACCAGCGCGAAGCTGCCGAAGATGTCGATCTTGCCGACGTCCTTGCCCGTCAAGCCGCCCTCGCCGGTGAGCGCACCCACGAGCGCGCCCGGCTGGAGGCCGTCCCGGTGACCGACCGCGACGCGCCAGCGCGGTGAGCCCCCGGCGATGTGCGTGTCGGCGCGACGGCGCTCGCCACGCTCCGGACGGTCGTAGCTGCGCTCGCTGTCGCGCTCGCGACCGCCACCCGTGAGGTGGGCGCGCGAGAGGGCGTCGTCGAGGTCGTCGCCCTGGACTGCCACGGGACCCTCGTCACCGACGGAGAGGGCGGTGAGCACGGCGAGCAGCTCGAACGGGTCGACGCCGGGGTTCTGCGCCATGTGCACGGCGATGGCCTCGCGGTAGAGGTCCAGGCGGTCGAGCTCGGCGCGAGCGCCTGTCCGGGCGAGCAGCGCCTGCACGCGGTGCGCGGAGACCTCGGCGGGCGAGGGGATGTTGACCTGGAGGAGCGACTGACGCGTCGTCCGCTCGATCTGGCGCAGGCGCGACTGCTCGGCGGGCGTGACGAACGACAGCGCCTCGCCCTCGCGGCCGGCGCGGCCCGTGCGACCGATGCGGTGGACGTAGATCTCCGGCTCGCGCGGCACGTCGAAGTTGACCACGAGCCCGATCCGGTCGACGTCCAGGCCGCGGGCGGCGACGTCGGTGGCCACGAGCACGTCGAGGGCACCCGTGCGCAGGCGGTCGACGATCTTCTCGCGCTCCGTCTGGGCGACGTCGCCGGAGATGTAGGCGGCGGAGATGCCCTTCTCGATCAGCGCGCTGCCGACCTCCTCGGCCGCACCACGGGTGCGCACGAAGACGATGGCGGCGTCGGCCTCGGACACGGCGAGCACGCGGGCGAGCGCGCCGGTCTTGTGGCGGTGCGGGACCACGGCGTACGTCTGGCGGACGCTGGTCACGGTCGACGCCTGGCGCGAGACCGTGATCTCGACGGGGCGGGTGAGGTGCGCCTCGGCGACGCGACGGATCTGCGGCGGCATGGTCGCGGAGAAGAGGGCGACCTGACGCTCGCGGGGAGCGGCCGACAGCACCTTGTCGACGTCCTCGGCGAAGCCCATGCGCAGCATCTCGTCGGCCTCGTCGAGCACGAGGAAGCGGACCTGGTCCAGCTTCAGGGTGCGGCGCTCGAGGTGGTCCAGCACGCGACCGGGGGTGCCGACGACCACCTGGGCGCCGCGGGCGAGCGCGCGCTGCTGCGGCAGGAACGGCGAGCCGCCGTAGACCGCGAGCACGTTCAGGCCGGGCAGGTGGGTGGCGAACGACTGGATGGCGTCGGCCACCTGCATGGCCAGCTCGCGGGTCGGGGTCAGCACGATGGCCTGGACTGCCGGCAGGTCGTAGTCGATCGCGGCGAGCAGCGGCAGGCCGAACGCGGCGGTCTTGCCGGTGCCGGTCTGGGCGACGCCGATGATGTCGCGACCGCTCAGCAGCGCGGGCACGGCCTGCGACTGGATGGCGGAGGGGATGGTGAAGCCGAGGTCGGCGATCGCGGCCTCGAGGGCCGGCGGCAGGCCGAGGTCGGCGAACGTGGCGTCGTCGGGCAGGTCAGAGGGGTTCGAAGGCAAGGCAGAGCTCATGAAGGAGGGGAACCGATCATCGCGGGGCGGAGCCCTGAACCGTGCACCGGGACGGCGAACAGCGGGTCGCAGCCCCGGACCACCCAGCGGCAACCGCTCACGCGATGCCTAGACCACACGACGCGAGGCGGGCCCCACCGGCTGAGCGGTGGTGACGACGCCTCGAAGGGGGACGCGACGAACTCCAGATTCGTGGGCCAGTCTACCGGGCGTACGTCTCCGGCGGCAGGCGCGCCGCGGGTGACCTCGCGCACAACGTCACAGGCCGAGGCGGGGGCCCTCGATCGCCGGGCACGTGTCCATGACGACGTCCAGGCCGGCCGCCTGTGCCCGGGCCGCGGCGTCCTCGTCCACCACCCCGAGCTGGAGCCAGACCGCGCGGGCACCGACGGCGATCGCCTGGTCCACCACGGCACCGGCGAGCGAGCTGTTCACGAACACGTCGACCACGTCGACCGGCCCGTCCACCTCGGCGAGGGTGCGCACCCCCGCCGCGCCGTGCACGGTCTCGGCGCGCGGGTGCACCGGCACGATCTCGTGGCCATGGGACTGCACGTACCGGGCGACGCCGTACGCGGCGCGCGACGTGTTGGTCGACAGACCGACCACCGCCCAGCGGCCGGGAGTCGTCAGCAGGCGCGCGATCACGTCCGGGTCGTTGCGGTGGACCATGCCAGAACTCTCGCACCGGCTGACCAGGGCCGCAGCCGGGGCGCGCCGTCGTCGGAGGCGGGCCCGAAGGCCGCATAGGATCGACGCCGCCAGGACGGGACGGTGACGGGGGAGGCAGTGGCGAGCAACGACGTCGTCTCCACGCGCGTACTGACCGTGCCGAACGCCATCAGTCTCGTGCGTCTGCTCCTCGTGCCCGTGTTCGCGATGCTCATCGTCCGCGGGGAGGACGGCTGGGCGGTCGCGGTGCTCGCCGTCTCCGGAGCCAGCGACTGGCTCGACGGGGTGCTCGCCCGGCGGCTCGGGCAGGTGTCCCGGGTCGGTCAGCTGCTGGACCCCGCGGCGGACCGCCTGTTCATCATCGTGACTCTCGTCGCCCTCGCCTGGCGCGACGTCGTGCCGTGGTGGCTGCTCGGGGTGCTGGTCCTGCGCGACGTCGTGCTCGCCGTGATGCTCGTGGTCCTCGCGCGGGCGGGGTACGCGCCGCTCCAGGTGCACCTGGCGGGCAAGGCCGGCACGTTCGCGCTGCTCTACGCGTTCCCCCTGCTCCTGCTCGCGCAGTGGGACTCCTGGGTCGGCACCGTCGCCGGGGTGGCCGGGTGGGCGTGCGCCCTGTGGGGCGTCGCCCTCTACTGGTTCTCCGCGGTGGTGTACCTCACGCAGGCGCACCACCTCCTGCGTGACGACGCGGGACGCTCATGAACCCGCGGCACGGCTCCAGCGAGCCGCCGCGGAGCCTCGACGCGTCCATGACGCTGCTCACCGAGGTCTATCGACGCCCGCTCGACCCGGGGTACGCCGAGGCGACAGCCCGCCGCGCCGCCGGCACCGGCCCGCGGCGCACCTGGCGCTCGACGGCCGGGATGGTCGCGCTCGCGATGGCGCTGGGCCTGGGCGCGACCGCGGCGACGCTCGCCCTGCGGCAGCCGGCAGGTGCGGTGCTGGCCGCCCGCGAGCTGCTGGAGGCGCAGATCGAGGCCCGCAGCTCGGAGGCCGACGCGGTGCAGGCCGAGATCACCGCGATGACCGACGAGATCGCCATGCTCCAGGAGGAGCTCCTGGGCGACGAGGGGCAGTCCGTGCGGGACGAGATCGACGCGGACTCCGTGCAGTCCGGCGTGACGGCCGTGACGGGCCCGGGCCTGCGGCTCGTGTTGACGGACGCGCCGTCGGACAACCCGGACGAGGAGGACCCCGAGCTCCGGGTGCAGGACGTGGACCTCCAGGTCGTCGTCAACGGGCTGTGGGCCGCCGGCGCCGAGGCGATCGCCGTCAACGGGCAGCGGCTCACCGCGATGACAGCCATCCGGAGCGCGGGGGACGCCGTGCTCGTCGACCTCGTCGCCCTGAGCAGCCCGTACACGGTCGAGGCCGTGGGCGACGCCGTCGGCATGCAGACGGAGATGGCGCGCGCGAGTGCGGGCCAGCACCTGGCCACGCTCCGGACCACGTACGGGATCGGTGTCCAGATGACGTCGCAGAGCAGGCTCGAGCTCCCGGGCACCGGCCTGGTCACGCTCCATGGGGCCGAGGTGCCGGACGCGTCCACCGCGCCCGAGCCGGAGCCGGGTGCCGCCGGGGGTGCGCCCGAGCAGACGCTTGTGGCAGGGTCTGCGGGTCACACACGGAGGGACGGCACGTGATCGCAGTCATCGGCCTGGTCATCGGCGTCGTCGGGGGCCTGCTGCTCCAGCCGACGGTCCCCGTGGAGCTCCAGCCCTACCTCCCGATCGCCGTCGTGGCGGCCCTCGACGCCCTGTTCGGTGGCCTGCGCGCCATGCTCGACGGGATCTTCGACGATCGCGTGTTCCTCATCTCGTTCCTGTCGAACGTCGTCGTCGCGGCCCTCATCGTGTTCCTCGGCGACCAGCTCGGGGTGGGCACGCAGCTGTCGACCGCCGTCGTCGTCGTGCTCGGCATCCGGATCTTCTCCAACGCGGCCGCGATCCGCCGCCACCTGTTCAAGGCATGAGCACGACTCCGTCGCACGACGAGCGCGACGCGGGCCGGGGTCGGCGTCCTGTCGTCGAGAACACCCTGCCCCCGGTGGTACCGGAGGACGAGGAACCGAACTCGCTGCCGCCGGTGGTGCCGGACGACGACGAGCCGAACTCGCTGCCGCCGGTGGTGCCGGACGACGACGAGCCGAACACCCTGCCGCCCGTGGTGCCGGAGGGTGAGGAGCCGAACACCTTGCGGCCCGTGGTGCCCGAGGACGACGAGGCGAACACCCTGCCGCCCGTGGTGCCGGACGACGACGAGCCGGATCCGGCGAACATGTTGCCCCCGGTGGTGCCGGACGGCGGCGAGCCGGAGCGGCCGGACACCGTGGCGCCCGTGGTGCCGGAGCTCGATGCACCGGACGAGCTGCCGGCGGTGCCGGAGGGCGACGAGCCGGGTGACGTGGGCCCGGACTGGTCGTCGGACAGCCCGGGCGCGCAGGACACGTCCGTCCGTGGGGTGGTCGATGTCGAGTCGGCTGACGCACCCGAGCAGACCGACGCGGCGGAGCCGAGCGGGTGGGCGGTCCTGGGACGCGCGCTCAAGCCGCGGTCCACCCGCGCGCAGCTGGTGGCCGGCGTCCTGTGCGCGGTGCTCGGCTTCGCGCTGGTGGCGCAGGTGCGCCAGTCCGGTGAGACGGACCTCGGCGGCATGCGGCAGGACGACCTGGTCCGCATCCTCGACGAGACCACGAACCGGGGCGACGCCCTGGCCCGCGAGTCCGCCGACCTCGCGCGCGAGCGGGACGACCTGCTCTCCGGCTCCGACCGCCGCCAGGCCGCGCTCGACGCCCTGCGCCGCAGCGCCGAGACGCAGGGCATCCTCACGGGCCGCCTGCCGGCCCAGGGTCCGGGCGTGGTGGTCACGCTCACGGAGCCCGACGGCTACATCAAGCCGATCACGATGCTCAACATGCTCGAGGAGATGCGCAACGCGGGCGCGGAGGCGATCCAGCTCAACGACCAGCGGGTCACGGCGAGCAGCGCGTTCACGGGGACGGGCGGAGCGGTGGTCCTCGACAGTGTCGAGCTGACGGCGCCGTACCGCTGGACCGTGATCGGGGACCCGGACATCATCGCCCCGGCGCTCCAGATCCCCGGTGGCGCGATGGCCCAGGTGCGCAACAACGGGGGCAAGGGCACGGTCGACCGTGCGGACCTGGTCGAGGTGGACGCCATCCGCGTGGTGCCGGACCCGGTGTACGCGACCCCGGTGCCACCGCAGGGCGATTGATCCGGTTCCGCGCTGCTCCGGACCCTCGCGCGGGGCGCCACAGGGCATCGACGTGCTGCGCCGACCCGCCCGGTCCGCATAGGGTGTGGCTGACCCCGTGGGACTCCGGGCGTCGACGTGAGGGACGGGCCCGGGAGGTGGCATGAGCGGCGAGGACCCGCAGGTCGGACGCTTCGCGGGGGGACCCGACACCACGATGAGCTTCGGGGCGATCGAGCCCGTCGAGATCGAGGCGTCGGCACCCGTCGGGCTCACCCCGGACGAGGTTGCCGCGGTGCACGCGCTCCCGCCCACCTCGGCCCTGCTCGTCATGCAGCGGGGGGCCAGCGCCGGTGCGCGGTTCCTGCTCGACGCCGAGCGGACCGTGGCCGGACGGTCGACGGCCGCGGACATCTTCCTGGACGACGTCACCGTCTCCCGCAAGCACGCCGAGTTCGTCCGGGAGGGCCAGACGTTCGTCGTCCGGGACATCGGCTCGCTGAACGGGACCTACGTCAACCGCACGCGCATCGACCAGTCGGCGCTGCGCCCGGGCGACGAGGTGCAGATCGGCAAGTACCGCATGACGTTCCACCCCAGCCCGCACCGCGACGCGGCCGGCGCGTGACCGGCCGGCACCTGACGCTCGACCGGACGGGGGGCGTCGCATGACCAGCGCCCGGGCGCAGCGGGTCCAGGTGGACTCCACCCCGGCAGAGGTCGCGGCGCACGAGCCGTGGCCGCGCGGCATCTCCCGCCGCGCCTCGATGCGGATCTCCGACGTCCTCGCCGCGCTGCGCATCGAGTTCCCTGCGGTCACCACGTCCAAGCTGCGCTTCCTCGAGGAGCAGGGGCTGGTCGAGCCCGTGCGCACGGCCGCCGGCTACCGGCAGTACTCGCCGGCCGACATCGAGCGCCTGCGGTTCGTCCTGCGCCAGCAGCGCGACCGGTACATGCCGCTCAAGGTCATCGGCGACCGGCTCGCCGCCCTGGACGCGGGGGAGGAGGACGAGCCCGCACCGCGGGCGCGCCTCGCCTCGCGCGACGGCGTCAGCGAGGGCGCCGGGACGCGGTGGACCCTCGACACGCTCGCGCGCGAGTCGGGCGTGGAGGCGGCCTTCGTCGAGGACCTCGTCGCGGCGGGGGTGCTGCGGACACACGGCACGGGGTCGTTCGACCTGTGGGCACGGGAGATCGTCGTCGCGGCCGCGGCGCTCGCCGAGCACGGCATCGACCCGAGGCACCTGCGGCAGTTCCGCACGTCGGCCGACCGGCAGGCAGACCTCGTCGAGCAGGTCGTGGCACCGTGGCGCGGCCAGCGCAGCGCGTCGTCTCGGGCGCGGGCGGGCACGCTCGCAGCCGAGGTCGGCGAGCTCTGCACCCAGATGCACACGGCTCTCGTGCGCGCGGCCGTCGCCGACCTGGCCCCGTAGGCCGGCTCGCGCAGGCTTCTCGTCCACGGGGGGCGCCGGATCGGCCCCGGAGTCGTAGCGTGGGCGACATGGGTGAGGACGCCGAGCTCGTTCCGGTCGAGGTCGTCGGGGTGCGTCAGCACATGGCCGACGACGAGATCGTCGTGCTGCTCCTGGACCCGGACTCCGAGCTGCTGGTCCCTATCCTCATCGGCCCGACCGAGGCGAGCGCCATCGCGTCCGCGCAGGCGGGCATCGTGCCGCCGCGGCCGATGACGCACGACCTGCTGCGGGACGTGCTCATCGCGGTGGGCTCCGGCCTGACCCGGGTCGAGATCACCCGGCTCGAGGACGGTGTGTTCCACGCCGAGCTGGTGCTCCGGACCGGCCCGCGCGTCGACTCCCGGGCGTCGGACGCGATCGCGATGGCACTCCGGTTCGGGTGCCCGGTCCTGTGCTCCGCGGAGGTGGTCGCGGTCGCCGGTGTCGAGGTGCGGACCACGACGTCCGAGCAGGACCTCGAGCGCTTCCGCCGGTTCCTGGACCTCGTCACCCCCGAGGACTTCAGCACGGGCGCGGAGCCCGAGGACGAGGGCGGCGCGGAGGGTCGTTAGTCCCCAACCTTCGCGTTCAGGTCGAAGGTGAGACTCGCCCGTCGCGACACGCCCGGCGGGGCGTCATGGCGTCTACCCCGCCACGGGCCTAGTCTGACAAGCAGCCGGGGGAGATGTGCGCCGAACGGCGTGCGACGAGTGGAGGATTCGTGACCAGCAACGAGAGCGCCGAGAGCGTCAGCGGGGCAGTGCCGCAGCGCGCTCAGGGCATGCTGTTCGACGACGACCTCCCGGACCTCGACACCGCCACCGGCTACCGCGGCCCCACCGCGTGCCGTGCGGCCGGCATCACGTACCGCCAGCTCGACTACTGGGCGCGTACCGGCCTGGTCGAGCCGTCCATCCGTCCGGCCACCGGGTCGGGTACGCAGAGGCTCTACAGCTTCCGCGACATCCTCGTCCTCAAGGTGGTCAAGCGCCTGCTGGACACCGGCGTCTCGCTCCAGCAGATCCGTACCGCGGTCAGCCACCTGCGCGAGCGCGGCGTGGACGACCTCGCGCAGATCACGCTCATGTCGGACGGGGCGAGCGTCTACGAGTGCACGTCCGCGGACGAGGTCATCGACCTGGTGCAGGGCGGTCAGGGAGTCTTCGGCATCGCCGTCGGCCGGGTGTGGCGCGAGGTCGAGGGAACCCTCGCCGCGCTGCCGACCGAGCGTGCGGACGAGGACGAGGAGCTCGTTGCGGCACCGTCGGCCCAGGACGAGCTGGCGCTGCGCCGGCAGGCCCGCACCGCCGGCTGACACCACGCACGATCGACGAGCGGCTGCCCGGTGGGCGGCCGCTCGTGTCGTGTGGGCCGTCCGTCAGTGGCGGGGAGCGCGCAGCGCGCGGTCGAGCAGGGCGTCGAAGGTGCGCCCCAGCTCGGCGGCCGCGGCACCGGGCCACGCGTGCACGGGCTGCGCGGCGCCCTGGGCCTGCTGGAGCGCCGCGCGCTCGGGGACCGGGGGAGTGAGGACCAGGGGACCGTAGAGCGTCTGGAGCTCCTCCAGCCGGAACGCCTGCTCGATCGAGCGGGCACGGACCCTGTTGACGATGATGCCGAGCGGCTGGAGGGCGGGCGCTGGACCGCGGCGCAGCTCGTCGATGGTGCGCATGGCCCGCCCGACCGCCATCACGGCGAAGAGGCCGGGCTCGGTGACGACCAGGGCCCGGTCGCACGCCGCCAGGCCGGTGCGCGTCAGCCCTCCGAGGGACGGCGGGCAGTCGATGAGCACCAGGTCGTAGCCGTGCACCCACGACAGCGCGTAGCGGAGCCGGTCGAGCTCGTCGCCCTCGAGCCGGTCGTGCACTGCCGAGCGCTCCGACCCGGCGAGCACGTCCAGGCCGTCGTCGGCCCACGAGGACAGCACGGTCGCCTTGGCCATGGTCGACTCGTTGGGCTCGTCCAGGACGGCGGCGACGTCTCCGCCCTGCGGACGCGCACCGAGGGCCATCGTGCTGTCACCCTGCGGGTCCAGGTCGATGACCAGCGTGCGCAGTCCGCGTTCCAGGGCCGCCGACGCCAGACCGAGGGTGATCGACGTCTTGCCCACGCCACCCTTGAGACTGCACACCCCGAGCACCAGCACGTCCGCAACCGTAGCCGGGGCGACCGTCCCGGGCGAAACGGCGCGCGCGTTCGCCCTGGTCAGGACAGACTGGCCGGATGAGCATCCGCCTGACCCGCTGGGGACACGCCTGCATCCGCCTCGACCGCGGCACGGATCGCCTGGTCATCGACCCCGGCGTCTTCTCCGACCTGCCCGGTGCACTGGACGGCGTCTCCGCCGTCCTGATCACGCACGAGCACCCTGACCACGTCGCTACCGAGCCGGTCGTCGAGGCCGTGCAGGGAGGCGTGCAGGTGTGGGCGCCGCCGTCCGTGGTCGACGTGCTGGTGGAGGCGGGCGCGCCCGCGGACCGGGTGCACACGGTGCGCGGCGGCGACACGGTCACGGCTGGCGGGTTCGACGTCGCGGTGCTGGGGGAGTGGCACGCCCTGGTCCACCCGGACGTGCCGCGGGTGCACAACGTGGGCTACCTGGTCGCCGGTGTGCTGCATCCGGGTGACGCGTACATCGATCCGGCCGGAGCGCACGTGGACGTCCTGTGCGCCCCGCTCGGGGCACCGTGGCTGAAGCTGGGAGAGGTGGTCGACTACGTGCGGCACATCCAGCCCGCGCGGCTCGTTGTGGTCCACGACGCCCTGCTCAGCGCGATCGGGCAGGGGATGGCCATCGGGCTGCTCGAGCGGCTGGGCGGCGCGGGGGAGCCGATCGCGCTCGACCCGGGCGAGGGCGTCGACCTCTGACCGTCCTCGGCTTTCGCCGGCCGCCCACCCCCCGTACGTTGAGTGCGTCGGAAGGCGATCATCGTGACGGAGTCCGCGGGGCACGAGGTGCCCGAGCTCGAGTACGACGAATCGGTGCCGCCCCGCCCGGAGGAGGAGATCGCCGACGCCGCCCGGTCGGTCCCTGATCGCGCGGGCCACGGCGGCACGCCGGCCGACCAGACCACGGCGCGCGAGCTGCCCTGATCTGTGCCTCGTCCCGGATGAGGCATCCTGAGGACGTGGATATCCAGCAGGTGGGGGAGAACGACTGGACAGTTGTCCGGGACGTCCGTCTCCGAGCTCTCCGTGAGGACCCCGACGTCTTCGGCGCGTCCCTGGCGCGCGAGGAACGGTTCGTCGAGTCGCACTGGCGGATGCGGCTTCGCACGTCGACGACCTGGATCGCCGTGGACGACGAAGGCGTCGGCCGGGGGATCGTCACCATGATCCTGGAGCCAGGGTCGCCGGACGACGACCGGCACATCGTGTCCCTGTGGGTGGCACCCGAGTCCCGCCGCCAGGGCGTCGGGTGGTTGCTCCTGGACACCGTCCGGCGCGCCGCGACGCTGGAGAACGCGCGCACGGTGTCGCTGTGGCTCGTGGACGGCAACCACGCCGCCGGCGACCTGTCCGTGCGCGCCGGCTTCACGCGCACCGGCGAACGTCAGGTCGTACCGCGGGACCCGTCGCTGACGGAGGAGCGGTACGTGCTGGAACTCCGGAGCGCGTGAGAGGTGTCGGTAAGGGAGGAGCGTCAGTTGCCAATCCCTTCCGCTGATCGAGACGGCATCGACTTCGCGGACCGCGTCTTCCATCTGGAGGTTCTGAAGGGTGGCATGAACCGGTTGCTGTTCCGCTCCAACCGAAGTTCGGTGTTCGCATCTCGGGTGGAGATCTTGTTTATGAACGTCCAGTACGTGGCTCTCGGGACGTCCCTGGAAGGCATAGTTGTCCGGGATTTCGGCGCTGCTGAGGACTGGAACGATCGTGTGTGGCGCATCGGCCAGCGAGATGAACTTCGTGTGTATGTCGTTACATCCGCCAGCGGTGAGGGTCGCGTTGTCGCTGGTTCCGTGACTGTCGACGAGTCCGATGCTGGTCCTAGCGACTCCAGTCGGTTCTTCATGATGGATTGAGGCTCTGCGTGACTCGGTAGATCTTCATCTTGCCGTCGGCGTTGGCCGGTCCAGCTGGCGTCGGAGGCGAGTGTTTAAGACGGGTTTTGGTGAAGAGGGCGTCGATCAAGGCCGACTTCGGGGTCACCAGGAACTACAACCGCGAACGACGAGGCCGAGCGTGCCGCACTGCGGGTGGGTGAACGAGCAGACGAGGCAGCGACAGGGCCAGCGCCCCGCCTCCGGCGTCGCCAGCCGTAGACGGCGCTGGGCAGGCTCTATGCGCGGACGTCGACGAACATGCCCTCCGGCGGAAGCGCCTAGGGCAGCGGCCCACCGTTCGTGCAGGCGTTCTGCTAGCCCTTCGCACGGCCGAACGGTCCGGAGTCCGCGCTAAACAGCACGGCCATGGGGTGGTCGGCGTGGTCGCGCCACCACGCTCATGCCGGTGCTCGGGTCCAGGCGCAGCTGCTCCCATGAACGCCGTCCGCCGCGCCGCGGTCGCCGACGACGCCCGGACCGTCTCGCTCTGGCTGCTCGACGGCAACCACGTCGCTGGCGACCTGTACGTGTGCGCCGGCTTCACGCGCACCGGTGAGCGGCAGGTGCTGCCGCGCGACGCGTCGCAGACCGAGCGGTACGCGCTGACCCTCCGAGCCGTCCCGGCGTCCTGAGCACAGCGGGGAGGCCCTCTCGCTGTGACTCCAACGGCATACTGTCATAATGTGCATTATCGGCGTCGGAGACAGGACGAGTTCAACTAGACGAGAGGACTCGTCTCACCGCTCCATCGGAACGTCTTCGCACGTCACGGCCCCGAACGCGCCCAGGACGTCGAGCTCGCTCCCAGCGCGCACGGCGAAGCCGTCACAGCGTGCCTCGGCGGCGTCTAGGCGCTCGAAAGGAGCTGTAGCACCTGGGCCACCTCGATCTCGTTCGGGTCGTTGACGGAGATCGAATCCGAGCGATCCGGCTTGAAGATCGATCGGTTCGCCGGCGCGCGTCCGCTGCCGTCCACGTGGGTCCGGCCGTTAGCCGGGATACCTCCCGACCCACGTGGAAAATCGTGAGATGCGCCATTCACTACGCGAATAGTGCGCGTGAGAATCAGTCTTCGATTCGAGACGGCGCGAACATGATGTTCGTGCCCTGGGGCATCGAGCTTCCTGGTCGCTTGGTTGTTGAGGTTATCGTGACAGCAAATTGCACCGTGCCGATCCGGCCGGCGGCCATGCAATCGGCGTACGAGGATGGTCCGCTTGTCACGGACGAGCATGTGACGCCGTCGTCAGCGACATGAAGCCCAAAAGCTTCTAGCAGCGAGCGGGCGCCGATATCCAGCGGTCCGTCGATAGCTGCGTCGCTCGTGAAGCACTCCGAGTCTTGGACGGTGCAGCTGCTGCTGCGCACATATCCTGGAGGCGGCGTCAATTCCGATACGGCCGCTCCGACTGTCCCCGCATCATTGGGGGTGATGGGCCTGTCGCTAGAAGCACAGCCCGCCACGGACAGCGTTGCCAGTGTCAACAACGCGAACAACCGCCTGTGCCTCAACGCGCAGCCTCTTCCTCGATTCCGCCTCACATCGGCACCCAGGCGCCGACAGTTGAGTGCTCCAGACAATAGATTCGGCTCGCTCGGTCACCTCACCTGCGGACCACGATGATCGCGCCGACACGTGTCCACTGGGTCGTGTACGCACACCCACTCGCACCTCACGAGCACGCACCGATAGCAGTTGACATGCACGCGTGGCAGCCCGCTGCTCTATAGTTGAAGCATCAATCACTAGGGAGATGCTTCGATGCCCGATTACGGCCACGAGCTCGTCTTCGGCTCGTTCCTGACGCCCACCGCCAAGGACCCGCAGCAGGCCGTCGCGCTCGCGCAGCTGTCCGAGCGGTCCGGGCTCGACCTGGTGACGTTCCAGGACCACCCGTACCAGCCGGCGTTCCTCGACACCTGGACGCTGCTGTCCTGGGTGGCCGCGTCCACCGAGCGTGTCCATGTCGCCGGGAACGTGCTGAACCTGCCGCTGCGGCCACCGGCCGTCCTGGCGCGCGCCGCGGCGAGTCTCGACCTGCTGTCCGGCGGCCGGTTCGCGCTGGGGCTCGGATCCGGGGCGTTCTGGGACGCGATCGTGGCGATGGGCGTGCCGCGGCTGACGCCGGGCCAGGGCGTGGACGCGCTGGACGAGGCGATCGACATCATCCGGGGCATCTGGGACACCGACGAGCGCGCACCGCTGCGGGTGCACGGGACGCACCACCGTGTCGACGGGGCCAAGCGGGGTCCCTCGCCGGTGCACGACGTCCCGATCTGGCTCGGCGCGTACAAGCCGCGGATGCTCGGGCTCGTCGGACGCAAGGCCGACGGGTGGCTGCCGAGCCTCGGGTACCTGAAGCCGGGTGACCTCGCGGCGGGCAACGCGCGCATCGACGACGCCGCTGCCGCCGCGGGCCGTGACCCCCGTGAGATCCGCCGGCTGCTGAACCTCGGCGGCGGCTCGTTCCAGGGCTCCGGCTTCCTCCAGGGGCCGCCCGACCGGTGGGTCGACGACCTGCTCCCCCTGGTCCTCGAGGACGGGATCGGCACCTTCATCCTGGGCGCCGACGACCCGAGCACGATCGCGGTGTTCGGCGAGGAGGTCGCACCCGCGCTGCGGGCCGCCGCCTCGGACGGGCGTGCCGCAGCGGGCACCGCCACCGGTGCCGTCCGGCCCGTGGTCGCGCTGGCCAAGCGGCGGGCAGGGATCGACTACGACGGCCTGCCCGCGACCCTCGTCGCGACCGCGGTGGAGCCCGGCGACCGCGAGTACGCGCGCGTGCGGTCGTCCTACGTCTACTCCGGCTCCCCCGGGCTCGTCCTGCGGCCGCACACCCCCGAGCAGGTCAGCGAGGCGCTGCTGTTCGCCAGGGAGCAGGACGTGCCGTTCGCCGTGCGCAGCGGTGGGCACGGGATCAGCGGCCGGTCGACGAACGACGGCGGCATCGTCATCGACCTCGGTGCGCTCGACACGGTCGAGGTGCTCGACCGCCAGCAGCGCCTCGTGCGGCTCGGCGCGGGAGCGCGGTGGGGCGACGTCGCCGCGGTGCTCTCCCCCGACGGTCTCGCCATCAGCTCCGGCGACTACGGCGACGTGGGGGTCGGCGGGCTGGTCACGGCGGGCGGACAGGGCTTCCTCTCCCGCTCCTACGGCCTGACCCTGGACCACGTGGTCGCCGCCGAGCTGGTCCTGGCCGACGGTCGCCTGGTCCGGACCGACGATGAGCACGAGCCGGAGCTGCTCTGGGCGGTGCGCGGCGCCGGGGCGAACTTCGGCATCCTCACCGCGGTCGAGATCGAGGCCGCGGAGGTGGGCAACGTCGTCTACGCCACGATCGTGTACGACGCCTCGGACACCGCGGCGTTCGTCGAGGCGTGGGCCGATCTCGTGGAGTCCTCGCCGCGGGAGCTCACCAGCTTCCTCACCCTCGTGCCCGCCCGCGCGCAGAACCCCGCGGTCGGCTACGCGATCATCGTGTGGGCGAACGACGACACGGGCGCGGCAATCGGGGCGCTCGAGCAGTTCCTCGACCTGGCGCCCGTGCTCCAGCAGCAGGCGCAGCTCGTGCCGTACGCCGCCACCGTGTCCGCGCCGCACGGCGAGCACACCGGCGGAGCAGACTCCGCGGCGCGCGGCGGGCTGGTCGAGCACGTGACCCCGGAGCTCGCCGTGCTGCTGGGCGAGCTGGTTGCGGCGGGTGACGCCGACATGGTGCAGCTGCGGGCCGTCGGCGGCGCCGTCAACGACCTCGACCCGGCGGCCACGGCGTACGCGCACCGGACGCAGAACTTCTCCCTGCTCGCGTCCGCCCGCGGCAGCCGGCGCGCGCAGATCGACGCCTGGTGGGACCGTCTCGCACCGCACCTGCGCGGCGTGTACCTGAGCTTCGAGACGAACCAGTCCCCCGCCCGCGTGTCCGAGGCGTTCCCGCCCGAGACGCTCGCCCGGATCGGCCGCCTCAAGGCGCTGTACGACCCCGAACACGTGTTCGACGGCAACTTCGGGGTCGCTCCCCTGCCGTCCGAGGCGCCCGTGCCACGATGACGGCATGAGCACTGACGACATCGCCGGCACGGTCGCCCACGTCGAGCAGCAGGAGCACGACCTCGTGTTCAGCACGTTCACCCACGACGACGCGTGGCGCTTGGGCTGCCTGCTCGTCGAGCTGGCGCAGGAGCGCGACCTGCCCGTCACCGTCGACATCCGCCGCGGCACCCAGCAGCTGTTCCACGCGGCGCGGCCGGGAACCACGCCCGACAACGACAGCTGGATCGAGCGCAAGGTCCGGGTGGTCGAGCGGTTCGGGGCGTCGTCGTACCTCGTCGGGCTGCGCGCAGCGGCCAAGGGCACCACGTTCGCGGCTCAGCACGACCTCCCGCTCCAGCAGTTCGCCGCCCACGGCGGGGCCTTCCCGGTCCGTGTTCGTGACGTCGGCATCGTCGGCGTGGTGACCGTCTCCGGGCTGCCGCAGGCCGACGACCACGCGCTCGTCGTCGAGGCCGTGGCCGCGCACCTCGCCTGAACCGCCCCCAGCCCCGCCCACGGCGGGCTCGTCCACGAGCCGGTGCGGCCGCGCGCCGGTGACTGGCTGGCCCTCCCAGGATCGGCCGCATGACGCAGCGCGAGGACCACGGGTGGTTCGACGAGGACTGGGACGACGACCCCGACGACCAGTGGGCCGAGGTGCCGTGGGTGCTCGACGTGGACGGCCCCGACGACGACCTCCCGGGACCCCCGGGTGCGGCCCTGCGATCCGGCGCCGACGCGCTGGCCGTGCTCCTCGACCTGGTCGGACCGGAGCGCGCCGGGCCGCCCGCGCTCTGGTTCGTCCTGCTCGACCCCGACGACCGCACGATCCCCGTCGTCCTGCCGATCACGGACGTGCCGTTGCGCGCCGACCCCGCGGTCGCGCGCCGGCTCGTCGCGGTGCTCGACTCGGTGCTCGCGTCCGACGCGCCCGGCGGATCGGTCGTCGTGGGGCTCGTCCGCGCGGCGGGCGGGGACCGGGGGGCGTTCGAGGCCTCGTGGGTCCCGGCGCTGCGGGAGGCCGCCGACGACGCCGGAGTCCGGCTGTGGGCGGTCGCCGCGATCGGTCAGAGCAGGGCGCGGGTGCTCGAGTGGTGACGCGGGTCAGGCCGCGGGGCCCGGGGCAGCCTCGTCGATCGCGGCCAGCTGCTCGAGCGTCGGCTCCCACGCGATCGCCGCGACGTTGGCGCGCAGCTGCTCGGGCGTGCGCGCGCCGGCGATGATCGTCGCCACGGCCGGCTGGGCGGCAAGGCCACCGAGCGCGAGCGTCGGCAGGTCGATCCCCCAGTCGCGCGCCAGCGCCTCGAGCGCCTCGATCCGGTCGAAGTCGGCGCGGGCCAGCCGCTCGGGCATCTGCGTCAGCCGGGACCCCTGCGGTGCGGACTGTCCGCGCCGGTACTTGCCCGTGAGCAGACCCGACGCCAGCGGCACGTACGGGATCAGGCCGACGCCCACCTGCTCGGCGGCGGGTACCAGCTCGGCCTCGGCGGAGCGGTCCAGCAGGTTGTACCGGTTCTGCGCTGAGACGAAGCGGGTCGCGCCGGCGGTCCGAGCGCTCCAGTCGGCGTCGACCACCTGCCAGGCCGCGAAGTTCGACGAGCCGATGTAGCGGACCTTGCCCTCGACCACCAGCTCGTGCAGGGCGGCGAGCGTCTCCTCGATCGGCGTCACGGGGTCGGGGGCGTGCAGCTGGAACAGGTCGAGGTGGTCGGTCCGCAGCCGCGCCAAGGATCCTTCGACCGCCCGTCGCACATACCGCCTCGACCCGCGCGCTCCCTCGTCCGGCCCGTTCAGCCCGCGGGCGTCCAGGCCGAACTTGGTCGCGAGGACGACGTCGTCCCGGTGGCCGGCGAGCGCCTCCCCGAGCAGCTGCTCGCTCTGGCCCGGGGTGCCGCCGTACACGTCCGCCGTGTCGAAGAACGTGATCCCGGCGTCGAGCGCCGCTGCCACCAGGGCGGGGACGTCCTGCGGCGCGAGCGTCGCCCCGAACGTGTTGCAGCCCAGACCGGCCACCGAGACGACGAGACCAGCGTCACCCAGCTGTCGAAAGGACATATGCGCGTTCGTGCGGGAGGCTGGAGGGGTAGTCACGGGCAGCGGGGCCGAGGAATTGCTCACTCGGGCAACCCTAAGCCTCTCCCCCGCACACCACCCGCGTTCACGAGACCTTCACGTCCTCCTGGAACACTGGAGGGGCGCCCGCCGTTGACACCGGTGGAAGTTCTCACTCTCGACGGCCGTTCAACGGCACGGAGGTTCCCCAGATGGCAAACCGGTCCCTGCGCGGCATGCGCATCGGGTCCCACAGCATGGAGACGGAAGACGGCGTCGAGTTCGCCCCCCGCCTCCAGGCTCACTACGACTGCCCCAACGGGCACACCATCATCCTGCCGTTCTCGGTCGAGGCCGACGTCCCGGTGGTGTGGGAGTGCCGTTGCGGTGAGGAAGCACTGCTCCGTGACGCGTCGCGGCCCGAGGTGAAGGCCGGCAAGCCGCCGCGCACCCACTGGGACATGCTGCTGGAGCGCCGCACGGTCGGTGAGCTCCAGGAGCTGCTCGACGAGCGCCTGGACCTGCTCCGCTCGGGCAAGCTGCGCCGCAGCGCCTGACAGTCCTGCGAGGCGATCAGCCTCGAGAACGACGGAACGCTCCCGCCACCCGGCGGGAGCGTTCTGCTATCCCCCACCGGGTCACGTTGACCAGCGCCTCGACGACGATCGCGCGGCTCATCTTGGACCGGCCGAGCTCGCGCTCGACGAACGTGATGGGCACCTCGACCACCCGGGCGCCGGAGCGGACGGCGCGCCAGGCCATGTCGACCTGGAAGCAGTACCCCTGCGACGCGACGTCCTGCAGGGTCAGCTCGCTCAGGAGCGAGGCGCGGTAGGCGCGGAAGCCGCCGGTCGCGTCGTAGAGGGGGATGCCGAGCGCGAGGCGGGTGTACGTGTTCGCCCCGCGGGAGAGCAGGAGCCGGTTCATCGGCCAGTTCTGGACGCTCCCGCCCGGGACCCACCGGGAGCCGAGCACCAGGTCTGCGTGGTCGATCGCGCTGAGCAGCCGCGGCAGGTCCTCCGCGCGGTGCGAGCCGTCGGCGTCCATCTCCACCACGACGTCGTAGCCGCGGTCCAGGGCCCAGCGGAACCCGGCGACGTACGCGGTGCCCAGGCCGAGCTTGCCGGCCCGGTGCAGGACGTGGATGCGCTCCGTGCCCTCCAGCGACGCCTCGGTCTCCGCGATCTTCTCCGCCAGCTCGCCCGTGCCGTCGGGCGACCCGTCGTCGACCACGAGGACGTCGGCGTGCGGGACGTGCGTGCGCAGGCGGTCCAGCGCGCCCGGCAGGTTCTCGCGCTCGTCGTACGTCGGGACGACGACGAGCACCCGCTGCGGGGTCTCGGTCATGCGGCAGTCTCGATCCGGTCGGAGCGACGCACCCGGTGCGCCCCGGCTGCACCGGCGAGCACCACGCACACCGCGAGGGCGTCGATGATCCATGCGGGCCACGAGCCCAGCCTCGTCGCGGGGGTCAGCGTGTCGCGCAGAGGAAGGGTAGCCACCATCTGCTCCGCGGTGAAGAGGCCGGTCTGCTGGCTGACCACCCCGTTGGGCTCGATGACCGCGCTGACGCCCACCGTGGAGATCTGCACGGTGGCGCGGCCGTGCTCGATGGCGCGGATGCGGGACATCGCGAGCTGCTGCGTCGACTCGTCGGACACACCGAAGGAGGCGTTGTTCGTCTGCACGACGAGCACCTCTCCCCCGGCCCGCACGGCGCCGCGCACGATGCCGTCGTACGCCACCTCGAAGCAGATGACGTCGCCGATGCCGACGGTCCGCCCGAGGCGCTCGGAGTCGAGCGGGATGTAGCCCGGCTTGTCCCCCGGCAGCATGTCGCGGGTCACCAGGTCGACCGCGGAGGAGAACGGCCGGACCAGCGAGCGCATCGGGATGTACTCCGCGAACGGCGCCGGGTGCTGCTTGGTGTACGTCGCGGTGACGCCGACTCCCGGCTCCCACAGGACCGCGGTGTTGTACCGGCCGCCGCTGGGCGGGTACTCGACGGTGCCGACGAGCATCGGCGCGCCCACCGCCTGCGCCGCGCCGTCGATGAGTCCCGCCGCCGTCTGGTCGACCTGGGGGTCGATGTCCGTGCCGTTCTCCGGCCAGAGGACGAGATCGAGCTCTCCGGGCTCCACCTGGTCCAGCAGGGCCATCGTGCCGGCCACGTGGTTGTCCAGCACCGCCTGGCGCTGGCCGAACGCGTCGAGCCCGGTACCGGGGACGTTGCCCTGCACGGCGCCGACGCGCAGGCCGCCGGTCTGCGCCTGGGTGTCGAGCGGGATCAGCAGCCCGACGACCAAGAACGCCACCACGACGGCCGTCGCGACCACCAGCCGGCCGATCTCCAGCCGACGCGCGGCGAGCAGGATGCGCGCGAGCAGCACCCCGACGGCCACGACCGCTCCGGTCAGCAGCGGTGTGCCTCCGAGCGACGCGAGTGCCGCGAGGGGCGAGTCCGCCTGCGAGAACGCCAGACGTCCCCAGGGGAAGCCGCCGAACGGCCACGCCGCGGCGAGCTCCTCCATGGCCACGAACAGGATCGTGAACACCGTCACCTGGAGCCCGACGCTGCGCCACACGGAGTTGCCCCGCCGCGCCCAGCTCCACGCGGCACCGAACAGGGCGACGAAGGACGCCTCCAGCGTGCTCAGGGCGATCCACGGCACCTGTCCGACTGCCTCGTCCGCCCACGTGATCAGCGGGAGGAAGAAGGCGAGCCCCCAGGCGAGTCCGACCAGCGCGTTCCAGCGCGCGCTGTCCCGGCGCAGCGCCAGGTACAGGAGCGCGATCCCGACGGAGGCCGTGCCCCACCAGCCGGGCTCCGGGAACGCGAGCCGGGTCAGGACGCCACCCGCGAGAGCGAGGACGAGAGTCCACCAGCGGGCGGGTTCACGGGCGGACACCCCTGGAGGGTACGTCAGCGGACTGAGGCTCCGGCGACGAGGTCCGACCGACCGGCCCGCGTGTCCTTCGTACCGGTCGGCGTGCAGAAGCACGGACCGTTGTCTACTGAACACGCGGGCCCGGTCGGAGCCCTACCCCCTACCGCGGCCCTCAGGCACGAATCCGACGTCGTCGTCGTGGGCATGTCGCCGCGGTGGATCTCCTGAGGAACCTATCGAGATCCACAGAGGTGTCAAGGCGGCGTCGGTGCAGGTGGGAGCCGTTCGCGCAGGTCACCCGCGCACCATCGGTCCCGTCTGTACGGTTCGAATCGGCGTGTCGCTGCGCGTGTCGGCGGATCGGGTCGAAGCGGGCGGATCCGGTCGCCCGTCGGAGGGCCGGAATTCACCCGGTCGGACGTCAGAGCGCGTCGTGCAGGACGACGCCGTCGCGGACCGTGCGCAGGCACACCGGCGGCGGCGCGTCGGGGCCGAGGTCCGGCAGGAGCGGGATGCCCGCCCGCGCGTCGGCGCTCCAGGACGAGAACCGACCCTCCGCGGACTGCACGGTCAGGTGCTCGGCGCGCCAGACCGCGAGGTGTGCCGGTGAGCCCACCCGCAGCTCCCCGGCCCCCGTGTGGTCGAGCCCGGCGACCCTCCAGCCGCCACGCGTCGACGCCCGGAAGGCAGCCCGCGCGGAGATCCGCTGGTCGGCCGCGTGGTGCTGCACCGCGGCGCGGACACCCGCCCACGGGTCCACGGGTGTCACCGGCGAGTCCGACCCGAATGCGAGCGGCACGCCGGCCGCGGCCAGGTCCGCCAGCGGGTTGAGCGCAGCCGCCCGGCCCGCGCCGAGCCGGGTGGCGTACATGCCGTCGGGCCCGCCCCACGCGGCGTCGAACGCGGGCTGCATGCTGAGGCGGAACCCCAGCAGGACGAGCGTGGCGAGCGTGGGGGCGTCGACCATCTCGGCGTGCTCGAGCCGGTGGCCCATCCGCGCCAGGGCGTCGGGACCCTCCACGTCGACGGCGGCCCGCAGGCCCAGCAGGAGCTCGTCCATGGCGCGGTCGCCGATGATGTGGAAGCCGCCCTGCACCCCGGCGCGCGTCACGGCGGTCAGGTGGTTGCAGATCTGCTCGGCGCTCAGGTAGAGCACGCCGGAGGTGTTCGGGGCGTCCGCGTACGGTGCGCGCACGGCGGCCGTGTGCGAGCCCAGGGACCCGTCCACGTTGAGGTCACCGCCGATCCCGGTGAGGCCGGGGATCGCCGCGAGGATCTCGCGCGCGTCGTCGACCGTCACGCACTGCTCGCCGCGGTACGCGACCAGGTGCGGCAACCCGTCCCGCGCGTCGGCCGTCAGCTCCAGGAGCTCGACCAGCCCGGCCCTGGTGTCGATGGAGGGGGCCGAGTGCTCGTGCACGGAGACGACCCCCCGGGCGGCGGCGTGCTCCAGGGCGCGTCGGTACAGGGCGGTGCGACGCTCCGGGCCGACGTCGCGCGCAGCGCCGCGCGCGGCGTGATGGGCGTCCCGCTCGACGCGCCCGTCGAAGCTCCAGCCGGGGAGCAGGTCGAGCCCGGCGCCGCGCGAGAGCGCGGTCGAGACGACGGCCGAGTGCACGTCCACGCGGGCGAGGTACACGGGCGCGCCGCCGCCGGCCGCGTCGAGCTCCTCCCGGGTGGGCGGGCGTCCCTCGGGCCAGCGCAGCTCGTCCCAGCCGAAGCCGAGCACGGGATCGGTGCCGGAGCGGTCCTGGGCGGCGCGGTGGACGGCGTCCAGGGCGTCGGCCAGCGAGTGCACGCCGCCCTCGGGCGACAGGTCGATGCTCTCCAGTGCGAGCCCCGTCTCGAGCACGTGGACGTGCGCGTCGACGAACCCGGGAGCGACGAGCGCGCCGTCGAGGTCGACCACCTCGTCGGCTCGGGACATCAGGCCGTCGGCGGTGTCGTCCGCGCCGAGCCAGACGACGGTGCCGTCGTCGACCAGGATCGCCTCGGCGAAGGGGTCGGCTGCGGTGTGCACCACGCCGTGTCGGTAGAGGGTCGAGCTCACAGGGGCACACGATAGGGCAGGTCAGGGCAGTCGGACGCGGCAAAGCAGGGCGAAACCGGCGCGGGTACCGGTGAACGGCGCCACGTCAGACCGACGAGTACGCCACCACCCCGTGCCGGAGGGCGTCGACCGCCTTGCGCGCGGTGTCCCGCAGGCGCTGGTGCGGGGCCGCCTGGGAGACCTGGTCGAGCACGTCGATGACCTGCTTGCACCACCGCACGAAGTCACCCGCGGACAGCTCGCTGCCCTTGAGCACGGCGTCCAGGCTGCGGCCGGCCGCCCAGCGGTGAACGGCCTCGACCAGTCCCGCGTCGAGCGGCTGGATGGTCTCCACCTTGTGCGCAGTCTCGAGGTCGTCCAGCTCCGACCAGGCGCGCACGCAGGCGTCGAGCGCCACGCCCAACCGGCTGCTCGGTCCACCCGGGATGCGCGGCTCGCCCTGGTCGTCGCGGCGGGACCGGTAGACGAGCGTGGAGACCGCCGCCGCGAGCCCGGGAGCGTCCAGCTCGTCGAAGATGCCCCGGCGCAGGCACTCGGCCAGCAGCAGGTCGTTCTCGGCGTAGATCCGGCGCAGCCACCGGCCGTCGTCGGTGACCTCCAGCGCGCTGCGGCCCGCGTCGTCGGTGCTGTTCTCGAGGTAGCCCAGGCGCAGGAGGATGTCGCAGATGCGGTCGAACACCGCGGCGATCGAGCCGGTCCGGCCGGCGATGCGGCCGACCAGGGCGTCGTGCTCGCCGGCCAGCCGCGCCCAGCGCTCCGCCCACCGCGCGTGCTCCTCGCGGTCGGGGCAGCCGTGGCACGGGTGCGCACGCAGCCGGCGCCGCAGGGCCGCGATCTCGGCGTCGTCCGCGGCGGCGCGCTGGCCGCCCTTGGGGCGGTCCTTGCGGGTGGGGCCGGTGTCCGCCCCGACCGAGGAGCGCAGTGCGGCCGCGAGGTCGCGACGGGCCGCCGGCACCCGCGCGCTGAAGCCCTTGGGCACCCGCAGGAAGCCGACCGTGCGCACGCCGGTCCCGACGTCCGCGACCGTCAGCCGGCGGACCTGCCGGTCGATCGTCAGCACGGTGGGCCGCGGCCCGTCGAACCCGGCGTCGCCGCCCGGGTCGATCACGACGGCGTGCCCGGACCTGCGCCCCACGGGGATCTCGAGCACGTCACCGATGCGCAGGCCCTCCAGGGTGCGCGCCACCTCTGCCCGCCGCGCGGACGCCTCCGCCCGGGTCAGGTCCTTCTCGCGGGCGGCGATCTGACGCCGCAGCGCCGCGTACTCGGCGAAGTCCCCCAGGTGGCACACCATCGCCCTGGCATAGCCCTCCAGGGCCTCTGCGTGCCCCTGTGCCTGCCGCGCCAGCCCCACCACGCCCCGGTCGGCCTGGAACTGCGCGAAGGACGTCTCGAGGACGTCCCGCGCCCGGTCCCTGCCCACCTGCGCGACCAGGTTCACGGCCATGTTGTAGGTCGGCCGGAAGCTCGAGCGCAGCGGGTACAGCCGCTTGGACGCCAGCCCGGCCAGCTGCACCGGGTCGAGGCCGGGGTGCGCGACGACGACGGCGTGGCCCTCGGTGTCGATCCCCCGCCGGCCTGCGCGGCCGGTCAGCTGGGTGTACTCGCCCGGGGTGACGTCGACGTGGCTGGAGCCGTCCCACTTGACCAGCTTCTCCATCACCACGGAGCGCGCGGGCATGTTGATGCCCAGCGCGAGGGTCTCCGTGGCGAACACGACCTTGACCAGCCCGCGCGAGAAGAGGTCCTCGACGGTCTCCTTGAACAGCGGGAGCATCCCGGCGTGGTGCGCGGCCACCCCGCGCTGGAGCGCGTCGCTGAACTCCCAGTACCCGAGCACGTCGAGGTCCTCCGGCGGGACGGCGGCGCAGCGCTCTTCCACGATGCGGCGGATCTCGGAGACCTCGGCGGGGCTGGTCAGCCGGACGCCCGCCGCCAGGCACTGCTGCACGGCGCCCTGGCACCCGGCGCGGGAGAAGATGAACACGATCGCCGGCAGCAGCCCGTCCCGGTCGAGCGCGTCGACGACCGCGAACCGGGGCGTCGGGCGTCCGCCGCCGGGACGTCCGCCACCGGGCCTCGGCCGACCGCCGCGATCGCGCGGCCCGCGGCGCGGCTGCCCCGGCTCCTCGCGGTTGCTGCGCCGCAGCAGGTGCGTCAGGTCCGGGTTGATCGGTGGGTCGACACCCGGCGCCGTCGGGTCCACGTGCCCGGCGTACAGGTCGAGCAGCTCGCTGCGGACGAGCACGTGCTGGCCGAGAGGCACGGGACGGTGCTCGCTGACCACGACGGTCGTATCCCCGCGCACGGTGGCCAGCCAGTCCCCGAACTCCTCCGCGTTGGACACGGTCGCGGACAGCGAGACCAGCTGCACGTCGTCGGTGAGGTGGATGATCACCTCTTCCCAGACGGGCCCGCGGAACCGGTCCGCCAGGTAGTGCACCTCGTCCATCACGACGAAGCCGAGGCCCTGGAGGGTGCTCGACCCCGCGTAGAGCATGTTGCGCAGGACCTCGGTGGTCATCACCACCACGGGCGCCTCGCCGTTGATGGTGGTGTCGCCGGTCAGCAGGCCGACGCGGTCGGCGCCGTAGCGACGGACCAGGTCGGCGTACTTCTGGTTGGACAGCGCCTTGATGGGCGTCGTGTAGAACGCCTTGCGCCCGGACGCGAGAGCGAGGTGCACCGCGAACTCGCCGACCACCGTCTTGCCGGCACCGGTCGGCGCGGCGACGAGCACCCCGCTCCCCCGCTCCAGCGCCTGGCACGCCTCGACCTGGAAGTCGTCGAGGGGGAACCCGAGCAGCTCACGGAACTGGCCCAGCTCGCTGCGGTCGATCTCGGCCCGGCGCTTGGCGGCCGCGTACCGCTCGGCCGGCGACGGCTCGGCGGCGGGCGTGCTCTGGTCCGGGGACGACGAGTCTGATCTGCGGGTTCGGGGCACCACCTGCACACCCTAGGCACACGGGCCAGAGGCGGAGGCGCGGCGCGCGCGCTCAGCAGAGGATCGACAACGCCCCGGGGTCGACCGTCACCCGCAACGGCAGCGGACCGATGCGCTCGCCGTCCGCGAACGCGACGGGCGGCGTCGGCCCGAGCTCGGTCAGCGGCTCGATGAGCACCGACCGGCTCCGGAAGACGTCCACCGCGGGGTGGGTGACGTGCTTGCCCTGCGGGATGCCCGGGAAGATCTTCAGCACGCCGGTCCTGGTGAACGGGCCGGCGACCACCACGTCGAGCAGGCCGTCGTCGACGGCGGCGTCGGGGGCGATCTTGAAGCCACCCCCGAACCACGGAGTGTTGGCGATGGCGACCAGGGTGCCCGCCGACTCCCAGACCCGGTCGTCGAGCGTCACCCGGTAGCCGTACGGCCGGAACCGGCCGAGCTCGGCGCCCAGCGCGCGCACGTAGCGGGCCGCACCCTTCGGCCAGGTCATCTCGTTGGCCCGCGCGTTGATCGCGGCGTCGAAGCCGCAGGAGAGCACTCCGAGGTACCACTCGTGCGCCGCGTGCTCGGGAGATCCGACACGCACGGCGTCGACCCGGCGCGGACCGTCCAGCAGCCCGCGCTCGATCGCCTCGACGGACGCCTCGACGTCGCCGCGCGGCAGGTCGAGCGAGCGGGCGACGTCGTTGCCTGTGCCGGCCGCCACGATGCCGAGCGGGAGTCCGGTGCCCGCGACGACGTTGGTGCCGAGGTGCACCATCCCGTCGCCGCCGACGACGACGAGCGCGTCCAGCCCCTGCACCGCCGCTGCGCGCGCCCGGTCGGTCGCCCTCGCCAGCGTGGAGGCGGAGAGGTCCTCGACCTTGTGCCCGCGAGCCCGCAGGAGCTCGTGCGCCCGGCGGCCGGCCTGCGTGCCACGTCCCCGGCCCGCGGTGGGGTTGACGACGAGGCCGAGGTGGATCACGCGGTGCCCGGCTCGTCGGACATCGTGCCGTCGAGCCGCGGCAGGCCGGCGGCCACGCGCAAGCGGTCGACCCGACGGTCGTGCAGCACGCACACGCCGAGCGCCAGGAAGTACAGACCGCTCATGGGGACGGCCACGGCGAGCATCGTGATCGCGTCCGGCGTCGGGGTGACCACCGCGGCGAACACGAACGAGAGCAGCACCGCCCACCGCCAGCTCTTGCGCCACGTGGCCGCGGTGCCGATCCCGGCGAAGTTCAGCGCGACCATGACCACGGGCAGCAGGAACGCGATCCCGAACGCGAGCATGATCCGCATGACGAACCCGAGGTACGTCTGCGCGTCGATGAGGTTGGTGGCGCCGGTCGGCGTGAACTCGGTCAGCAGCCGCACCGCGTTGGGCAGCACCCACCACGCCACGAAGGCCCCGGCGAGGAACAGCGGCACCGCCACGCCGACGAAGCCGAACGCGTAGCCCCGCTCCCTGCGCGTCAGTCCCGGCGTCACGAACGCCCAGAACTGGTAGAGCCACCACGGGCTGGACAGGATCACGCCGAGGAAGAAGGACACCTTGACGCGCATGTCGAAGGACGTGGCGATCCCCGAGAAGTTCAGCGCGATGAGGCTGTCGCGCTCCTCGGCGACGCGGACGATCGGCTGCTGGAGTGCGGTGAAGACGGGGTCGTAGAGGAACCAGCCGATCACCGCGCCGACCACGACGCCGAGGGCGGCGAGGAAGACACGACGGCGCAGCTCGACCAGATGTGCTCGCAGCGGCATCCGGCCGCCGGGTTCACCCCCGCGGCGAGCGTTCACGTGCGGTTCAGGCCTTCGGCGGCGCGTGACCCTCGGACGGCTCCTCGACGGGCCGGACCGGGGTGACGTACTGGGACTCGACGACCGGTGGCACCACGGGGGGCGCGCCGACAGGCGTCACACCGGCGGGCGTCACGACGGCGGGCGGCACGGGCGTGCTGGGCGTGGCCGGCGTCTCGTCGTCGCGCAGGTCCTTGACCTCGCTCTTGAAGATCTTCATCGACTGGCCCACGCTCTTGGCCAGGTCGGGCAGCCGCTTCGCGCCGAACAGCAGGACGACCACGAGCAGCACGATGAGCACGTGCACTGCGGTGATGTTTCGGAACACGTCGGTCCTCCATCGGGATGTCGATGACCGGGCGATCCTACCCGCGCCACCTGGGGATCGGGCGCAGACGCCTCAGGTCCAGTACGCGCGCCACCGCAGCCGCGTGGCCGCCCGACGCTCCTCGCGCTCCCCCCGGCGCCCGGCCGCCCGGGCGCGCACCTCGGCGAGCCGGGTCCGCAGGGCGTCGCGGTCCGCGAAGAGCGTCGGACCGGTCTCCCGCGTCCCCGCCGCAGCCTGGAGCTCGTCCACGCGGTCGGCCAGCTGGGCAGCGACGTCGGCCGCGCGGGACAGCTCACGTCCGAGCGCGACGGCCGACCGCCACAGCCTGCGGCCGAGCAGGAACGCGCCGGCGAGCGTCGCCAGGACGAGCACCGTCCAGACCGTGAACCAGAGCACGTCAGCCCACCTCCCCGTACGCGCGCAGGGCGGCCCGCGCGGATGCGGCGACCTCCTGCGCGATGCGCGCCGGGCGCACCTCGAGCACGTCGTCGGCCACCTGGAGCACGAGGTGGCGCAGCCAGGCGTGCTGCACCACGCGCAGGTCCACCTCGAACGACCCGTCGTCGAGGTTGCGGACGGCGTCCACCGGTGTGGTCTCCACCACCCACCTCGCCCGGCTGGTCAGGTGCAGGGTCACCAGCTCGCCGTCGGCGCTCGGGGAGAAGACCTCGGCTCCCGGGCGCACCAGGTGGTCCTCAGCCGGGGTGTCCAGCACCTCGGCGGCCAGCACGCGGTCCACCCGGAACAGCCGCTCGCCGTCGACGAGCAGGCACCAGCCCAGCAGGTAGGAGCGCTCGTCGTCCGTGACCAGGCGGATCGGGTCGACGTCACGCTCGGTGCTCACGTCGGAGGCGTTCACGTACCGCAGGTGCAGCCGACGGCCGTGGCGCAGCGCGGTCGCGACCGCGGCGGCGACGTCCGGGGCGGCATCGACCGACAGCTGGACGTCGACGGCGGCAGCGGCGTCGCCCGTGGCCGCGGTGAGCTTGGCCAGCGCCGACCGCAGCACCGCCGCCTGCTCCGGCTCGAGCGCCGAGCCGAGCGCGGCGTCCAGCGCACGCAGGGCCGCGACGAGGGCGACCGCCTCCCGGGCGCCCAGCCGCAGCGGACGGGTCATCCCGCGGGACTCGGTGAGGCGCACGACACCCTGCTCGTACGACGCGGCGTCGAAGTCGATGAGGTCGTGCGGGTAGTAGCCCGGGGTGCCGGTGACCCAGAGGGTGTCGATGTCGTCCATCACCTGGCGGGTCGTCACGCCGAACTGCTCGGCGATCGCGTCGACCGGGACGCCCTCGTGACGATCCAGGTACGTGATCATCCCGAGCATCCGCAGGAGCCGGTCGCTGGCGCGCTCAGCCATCCGAGGCCACCCCCTGGTCGAGCGTGGCTGCCGTGCGCAGCAGGTGCAGGACGGAGCTGCGCAGCCCGCTCGGTGCCAGCACGACGACGGCGTCGCCGTACCCGACGAGCTCCTCCGCCAGCTCCCACTCCGCACGGAACGGGACGTGCACGAGGTCGCGGTGCACCAGGGCCGGGTCCGCCGACCAGTCCGGACCGTCCGCGGGTGGGGGGACCGACCGGGCCCGCGGGGCGCTCGCCCGCTCGGGGAGGATCGCCAGGGTCGCGATCCGCTCGGGACCGCTCCCCCACGTCTCCAGCGCGTGCGCGAGCTCGTCGGCGCTCGGCGGCTCGAAGGATCCGGGCTCGCCGACGGTGCGGACCGTGCCCTCGATCCGGCTCAGCCGGAACGAGCGGCTGGCGCCGCGGTCCCGGTCCCGGCCGACGAGCACCCAGCCGCCGCGACGGGCCAGCAGCTTCCACGGCTCGACCGCGCGCTCGAGCACCTCGCCGGTGGTCGCTGCCCGGTAGGTGAACCGGACGGCCTGGCGCGCCTGCACGGCGTCGACCAGGGGTCCGAACGCGCCGCCGCCCGCCCGCACGCGCGGAGCGAGCCCGACGACGAGGTCGGTGGACTCCGGGGCCTCGCCGACCGCGCGCAGCTTGGTCAGAGCGCGGGTGGTGTCGGCGCGGACCGCCTGGTCCTGCCACACCTGTGCGGCCATCGCGAGCACGCCGAGCTCGGCCGCCGTGAGGTCCAGGGGCGGCAGCGCGTACGCGTCGAGGTCCACGCGGTAGCCGATGTCGTCGCCGTGGCCGGCGTCCGTCACCGTGAGGATCGGGATGCCGAGGTCGCGCAGGGTGTCCTTGTCCCGCTCGAACATCCGCTCGAAGGCGTCGTCGGACGGGGCCTCCTGGTATCCGGCGACGCTGGTGCGCACCTGCTCCTTCGTCATCCGGCCCGCGGTGTTGACCAGGGCGATGACGAGGTTGAGCAGGCGCTCCGCGGGGGCGATCTGAGCAGCCATCGGGCACCACCGTAGTGGCCGGTAGCGTGGGCGCGTGATCACGTGGCGTGCTGGTGTCGTGGTGTCGCTGGGGGCCACGTGGCCCGGCGCCGCCGAGGTGACCGTCGAGCTGGAGGCCCCGGTGGGCACCGCGACCGCCGGTGACACGGTCCGTGCGCTGGCCTTCACGGCGCTCGTCGGCAGCCCGGAGATCGGCGACCGGGTCCTGCTGAACGTCTCGGCGCTGGCCCGCGGGCTGGGCACCGGTGGCTACGCGCTGATCATCGCGCTGCCCGACCGCACGCCCGCCGACCCGCCCGAGGGGCCGGGGCACCTGGTCAAGGCCCGGTACACGCCGCTCCAGGCGATGGTCCTCGGTGTCGACGACCAGGAGTCCCCGCACCACGACCTGCTGCGCGACGCCGACGACCTCGACGGGCTGCCGGTCGTCGTCGCAGACCTGCACTCCGCGCTCCCCGCGATCGTCGCGGGCGCCCGCCACGCGGCGCGCCAGGCCGGCCGATCCGCCCCGCGCGTGGCGTACGTGATGACCGACGGCGGCGCGCTGCCCGCCTGGTTCTCCCGCACAGTGGCCGGCCTGCGGTCCGCTGGCTGGATCGACGCGTGCGTGACCACCGGGCAGTCGTTCGGGGGCGATCTCGAGGCGGTCACCGTGCACACCGGGCTGCTCGCGGCGCGGCACGTCGTCGGCGCCGACCTCGTGGTCGTGGCGCAGGGCCCCGGGAACCTCGGTACCGGGACGCGGTGGGGGTTCTCCGGGGTGGCGGCGGGTGAGGCGGTCAACGCGGCGGCCGTCCTGGGCGGTCGGCCGATCGGGTCGCTGCGTGTCTCGGGCGCCGACGCGCGCGAGCGGCACCTCGGCGTCTCGCACCACTCCCTGACCGCGTACGGCCGGGTGGCGCTCGCCCCGGCGGACGTCGTCGTGCCGCTGCTCGACGGTGACCTCGGAGCACGAGTCCGCGACCAGGCAGCCCCGCTGGCGCAGCGTCACCGCCTGGTCGAGGTGCCCACGGACGCAGACCTGCTCGGGGCGCTCGCGGCTACCCCCGTCCGGCTCTCGACGATGGGGCGCTCGCTCGACCAGGACCCCGCGGCGTTCCTCGCCGCCGCGGCGGCGGGTGTCTACGCCGCCACCCTCTGACCGACCGGCTCAGTCGTCCCGTGTGGTGGCGGTGTGCCTCGCCACGAGCGTGGCCAGCCGACGGGCCTCCGCGTCGGCGAACGTGCCGTCCGCGCGCTGGATACCCATGACCGCGAGCGTGTCGCCGTCGGACAGGTCCAGCTGCACCCAGGGCCGGCCCGACCCGAAGCGCACGGAGACGATCTCGGCCCACTCGAGCCGCCGGGTGAACACGAGGTTGCGCACGGTCAGCCCCGCGTCGGACACCCGCGCGACCACCGACGCCTGACGCCAGAGGAACCAGACGATCAGCCCGCCCACCAGGGCGAACCCGATGCGGTCCCCGGCGGACAGCACGGACATGGCCAGCATGATCGCGACGGTCAGCACGACGACCAGGACCGCCAGCGCGAGCGTGACCACCCTCGCCAGCCGCGGCCGGAACGGTGCGGTGAGCTCGTCCACAGCGGGTCCGGTCAGAGTCGGCACGCGTGGATCGACGTCACGAGGATCGCGCGCGCGCCGATGTCGTACAGGGAGTCCATGACCCGGTTGGTCTGGTCGCGGCGCACCATCGCCCGCACCGCCGCCCAGTCGCGGTTGTGCAGCGGCGACACCGTCGGCGACTCCAGCCCGGGGGTGATGGCCACGGCCTGGTCGACCAGCGCGAGCGGCACGTCGTAGTCCATGAGCACGTACTCGCGGGCGGTCAGCACGCCCTGGATCCGGCGGGTCAGCACATCGAGGCCCGCGGGCTCGTCGACGCCCGTGCGGCGGACCAGCACGGCCTCCGAGCGCAGGATCGGGTCCGCGAAGATCTCCAGCCCGGCGGCGCGCAGCGTGGTGCCCGTCTCGACGACGTCGGCGATCACGTCGGCGACCCCCAGCTTGATCGCGGACTCCACGGCGCCGTCCAGCCGGACCACACCCGAGGGCTCGATGCCCAGCGACCGCAGGTACGAGCGCACCAGCACGGGGTACGACGTCGCGACCCGCCGCCCGCCGACCTGCGCGACGTCGGTCCACTCCCCCGCCGTCCCGGCGAACCGGAAGGTGGAGCGCGCGAACCCGAGCGGCAGGTGCTCGACCGCCTCGGACTCGGAGTCGAGCATGAGGTCCCGGCCGGTGATGCCGACGTCGACCGTGCCCGCGCCGACGTACACGGCGATGTCCCGCGGGCGCAGGAAGAAGAACTCGACGTCGTTGTCCGGGTCGGGCAGCACCAGCTCGCGCGAGTCGCGACGCTGCCGGTACCCGGCCTCCTTGAGCATCTCGACGGCAGGCTCCGACAGGGAGCCCTTGTTCGGGACGGCGATCCTCAGCACGGTCGTTCTCCTCAGAGGTGGGTGTAGACGTCTGCGAGCGTGAGCCCGCGGGCGATCATCAGCACCTGGAGGTGGTAGAGGAGCTGGGAGATCTCCTCGGCCGTCCGCTCGTCCGACTCGTGCTCCGCGGCCATCCAGACCTCGGCGGCCTCCTCGACGACCTTCTTGCCGATGCCGTGCACGCCGGTGTCCAGCTCCGCGACCGTGCCGGAACCCGTGGGACGGGTGGCGGCCTTCTCCGAGAGCTCGGCGAACAGGGTGTCGAAGGTCTTCACGCGGGCACTCTAGACGTGGAGGGGCGCGGGGCGCATTGCCGTACCGCGCAGGGCGCGCAGGGCGACCACGGTCGCGACAGCGGCTTCCGCGGCCTCGGCGCCCTTGTCCTCGTGCGACCCCTCGAGGCCCGCGCGGTCGAGCGCCTGCTCCTCGTTGTCGCAGGTGAGCACGCCGAACCCGACAGGCACCCCCGTCCGGATGCCGACGTCCGTGAGCCCGAGGGTGGCGCCCTGGCACACGTACTCGAAGTGCGGGGTGCCGCCGCGGATCACGACGCCGAGCGCCACGACGGCGTCGGCGCCGCCCGCGGCGGCCACCTGCGCGGCGACCGGCAGCTCGAACGTGCCCGGCACGCGCACGATCGTCACGTCCTCGACGTGCGCCGCGGCCAGGGCGCGCTGCGCGCCGGCGAGCAGGCCGTCCATCACGACGGTGTGCCAGCTCGCGGCGATGACGACGACCCGCAGTCCGGTCCCGTCGACGGTCAGGGTGGGTGCTCCAGCACCGCTCATGCCAGGTCCTCCAGGCTCTCGAACGCGTGGTCGTCGTGGTCGGCGCCGGGGGTGGCCGGCGTGGCGTGCACGGGCAGGACGGCGATGGGCTCGCCCTCCGTGCCGGGCGGCAGGTGGAGCAGGTGCCCCATCGACGTCGCCTTGGTGCGCAGGTAGGCCTCGTTCTGCGGGGTCCGGCCGACCTCGAGGCTGCGGATCTCGGTGACGTCGATCCCGTGCGCGCGCAGGCCCGCGACCTTGGCGGGGTTGTTGGTGAGCAGGCTGACCCGCTGCACCCCGAGGTCGGTGAGGATCGCGGCCGCGGCGCCGTACTCGCGCCGGTCGGCGGGCCACCCGAGGTCGAGGTTCGCCTCGACGGTGTCGCGACCCTGGTCCTGGAGCGCGTAGGCGGCGACCTTGGCCAGCAGGCCGATGCCGCGGCCCTCGTGGCCACGCAGGTAGATCACGGCGCCCCCCTGCGCGGCGGCGAGCTCCAGGGCCGCGTCGAGCTGCGGTCCGCAGTCGCATCGTGCCGACCCGAACGCGTCCCCGGTGAGGCACTCGGAGTGCACGCGGACCACGGGCGCCTCGGCCAGACCGGCCGTCGGCACGAGCGCGACGTGCTCGGCGCCCGTGCGCAGGTCCCGGTAGCCGTGGATGCGGAAGTCACCGTGCTTGGTGGGCAGGTAGGCCGTGTGCGTCGCGTGCACCCGCTCCTTCGGCGGCGCCGCGACGGCCACCTCGGCGGTCACGTCGTCGCCGTGCTGGGTGCGCCACGCGACGATGTCCTCGATGGTGAGCAGCACGAGCCCCTCGGCCTCCGCCAGCGCCGACGCCACCGGCAGCCGCGTCATCGACCCGTCGTCGTTGACCAGCTCCGCGATCGCGCCCACCGGTTCCAGGCCGGCGAGCCGGCACAGGTCGACGGCGGCCTCGGTGTGCCCGGCGCGGTGCAGCACGCCGCCGGGCACCGCCCGCAGCGGCAGCACGTGGCCCGGCCGGATGAGGTCCTCGCGGCCGGACGCGGGGTCGGCCAGCACCCGCAGGGTGCGCGCGCGGTCGGATGCGGAGATCCCCGTGGTCACGCCCGTCGCCGCGTCGACGGTCACCGTGTACGCGGTCCGCCGGGGGTCCTGGCTGTGCGGGACCATCAGCGGCAGGTCCAGCGCGTCAGCCCTCGACGCCGGCATGGGGGCGCAGAGGTAGCCGGACGAGTGCCGGATGGTCCAGGCGATCCACTCGGGTGTCGCCGACTGGGCGGCCAGGATGACGTCCGCCTCGTTCTCCCGGTCGGGCGAGTCGGCGACCAGCACCGGACGGCCCGCCCGCAGCGCCTCCAAGGCCTCCTCGACGGTGCCGAGGCGCACTCCTGCGGGGGCCGTCATCGCAGGATCCCCGCCGTCGAGAGCAGCCGTTCGGTGTACTTGGCCAGCACGTCGACCTCCAGGTTGACCCGCGCACCGGGCGCCAGGGTGCCGAGGGTCGTCGCCTCGAGCGTGGTGGGGATGAGGGAGACGCCGAACGACTCGTCGGTCACGTGCGTCACGGTGAGCGAGATGCCGGAGACGGCGATGGAGCCCTTCTCGGCGACGTACCGCGCGAGCTCCGGGGCGAGGCCGATCTCGACGTCGTCCCAGCGCGGACCGGGCGACCGGGACAGGATCGTGCCGACGCCGTCGACGTGCCCCTGCACGACGTGCCCGCCGTACCGGCCACCGACGGCCAGCGCGCGCTCGAGGTTGACCGGGCTGGACACCCCCACGTCCTCCAGCGCGCTGCGCCGCAGCGTCTCCGGCATCACGTCGGCGACGAACGTGCCGTCGCCGGGCAGCTCGGTGACCGTCAGACAAACCCCGGAGACGCTGATCGAGTCGCCCAGGTGGGCGTCGGAGACCACCAGCGGGCCACGGACGCGCAGGCGCGCGTCTGTGCCGTCCGGTCCGTGCTCGATCGCCTCGACCGTGCCGATCTCCTCGACGATTCCGGTGAACATCAGTGCTCCTCCGTAGGGCTGTGCGGGTCGACCGTCGCGACGACGAAGACGTCGGGGCCGAGCGGAAGGACGGATCGGGTGGTGAGGCGGACGGCGCCGCCGATGCTGGCGACGCCCAGGTCGCCCATGGCGGACGGCCCGGACCCGAGCAGGACGGGGGCGACGTAGGCGTGCACCTCGTCGACGAGCCCGGCACGCAGGAAGGCTGCCGCGAGCGTGGGTCCGCCCTCGACGAGGACGTGGCGGACCTCGCGCGCGGTGAGCAGCGCCAGCACCTCGGCGGGATCGTGCGTCCGCGCCTGGACCAGCTCGCCGCCGGGTCCGCGCAGGCGTGCGCCGTCCGGGACGTCGCGGTGGCCGACCACGACGCGCAGCGGCTGGTGCCCGTGCAGCTCACCGGCGGCGTTGCGCGCGGTCAGCGACGGGTCGTCCACCAGGGCGGTCCCGGTGCCGACGACGATCGCGTCGACCTCGGACCGCAGGTCGTGGGCGTGGCGCCGGGAGACGTCGGACGTGATCCAGCGGCTGGAGCCGTCGGCGGCGGCGATCCGCCCGTCGAGGGAGGTCGCGATCTTGAGGGTCACGAAGGGGCGGCCCCGCTCGACCGAGGGCAGCCACGCGCCCAGCAGCGCACGGCCCTCGTCGGCGAGCAGGCCGGTCTCGACGTCGACGCCCGCCGCGCGCAGGCGCTCGGCACCGCCGGCAGCGACCGGGTTCGGGTCGGGCACGGAAAGGACCACGCGACCGACTCCGGCGGCGATGAGCGCCTCCGAGCACGGACCCGTGCGGCCGGTGTGGTTGCAGGGCTCGAGCGTGACGACGGCGGTCGCGCCCCGGACGTCCGCGCCGCGCTCGGCGGCATCCGTCAGAGCGGCCACCTCGGCGTGCGGCGTCCCGGCTCCCCGGTGCCAGCCCTCGCCCAGGACCTCGCCGGTCGGGTCCAGCAGGACGGCACCCACGCGAGGGTTCGGTCCGGTGGCCGGGCCGCGGCGACCGAGCTCGAGCGCGCGGCGCATGGCGTCCGCCTCGGAGGGTGCACGCACACCGGTCTCGATGCTGGACATGCTCACCTCCGGACGCGCGGGGCTCCGGGGTGAGGGCGGCAGGAGGGGTCCCGCAGCCACGGCGCGAGGGCGCCGCCACGTGATCCTCCCATCCGGACTCTCACCGTCGGTCCTGGAGTTCCACCAGGTCAACCGCCCGATCCTTGCGGACCGTGCGGGTCGCGGACTGTCACCGCCGGCTCGGAATTACACCGACCCCGGAGCACGTGTAAGTGTTCGTAGTGCGCCAACGATCATGCCACACCAGGCATTCCCGCTCGTCAGGCGTTCGCGTCGGCCAGGTCGCGCAGGGCGGCGATCTCGGACGCGATGTCGGTCGCTCCGTACACCGCTGAGCCGGCGACGAACACGTTCGCGCCGGCGGCTGCGATCCGGCCGATCGTGTCGCGCGCGACCCCGCCGTCCACCTGGATCCAGGTGTCGCCCCCGGACGCGTCCAGCGCGGCACGCGCCCGCCGGATCTTCGGCAGCATCCCCTCGATGAACGACTGCCCGCCGAACCCCGGCTCGACCGTCATCACGAGCAGCATGTCGAACTCGGCCAGCAGGTCGAGCAGCGGCTCCACCGGCGACGCCGGCCTCAGCGCGATCCCCGCCCGGACGCCTCGGGACCGCAGCTCGCGGGCCAGCCGCACGGGTGCCTGCGTCGCCTCGGCGTGGAACGTCACGGACGCCGCGCCGGCGGCGGCGTACTCGGGGGCCCAGCGGTCGGCATCCTCGATCATCAGGTGCACGTCGAGCGGGACGGGCGACACCTGTGCGATCCGCTTCACCACGGGCAGGCCGAGCGTCAGGTTGGGCACGAAATGGTTGTCCATGACGTCCACGTGCACGAAGTCGGCCGCCGCGATCGCCTGGAGGTCGCGCTCGAGGTTGGCGAAGTCGGCGGACAGGATGCTGGGATTGATCAGGGCGGGCACCCGGCCAGCCTAGAGGGCCCCGTGGGCCTCAGGACCTCCGGCGCAGAAGCGTCAGGTGCATCGCGTCGGTGCCGTGCACGTGCGGCCACAGCTGCACGTCGGTCCGCGTGTCGTCGAGCTCGACGGAGCCGCCGGGCGCGATGCCACGGACCACCGCGCGTGCGTCGATCGACTCGACCTCTAGGCCGGCTCGCGTGACGGTGCGCAGGGCGTCCTTGACGACGAGCTGGGTCTCGACGAGGTGCGGCGAGCAGGTCACGTACGCGACGACCCCGCCGGGACGCACCGCCCGCAGCGCCGAGACCAGGAGATCGCGCTGGAGGGCGCTCAGGCCCGCGAGGTCCGCCGGCGTGCGTCGCCACCGCGCCTCGGGCCGCCTGCGCAGCGCACCCAGACCGGTGCAGGGAGCGTCGACCATCACCCGGTCGTACGCACCCGGCTCGTCCGTGCCGACCGTGCGGCCGTCGCCGGTCCGCACGTCCTCGACCGCGTCGGCCGGCACCGCGCGCAGGGCCTGCTCGACCAGTCGGGCGCGGTGCGGCTGGAGCTCGTTGGCGACGATCCGCGCCCCGCGCTCCCCCGCGACCGCGGCGAGCAGGGCGGCCTTCCCGCCGGGACCGGCGCACAGGTCCAGCCAGCGCTCGTCGGGACCGTCCAGCGGTGCCTCCGTCAGAGCGAGCGCGACGAGCTGGCTGCCCTCGTCCTGCACCCCGGCGCGGCCGTCGCGCACGCTCGGCAGCGCCGCAGGATCGCCGCCGGACAGGATCACCGCGCTCGGGGCGAGCGCCCCGACCGTACCGACGCCCTCGCCGGCGTCGCCGACGACCTCCGCCGGGTCCGCGAGACCCGGGCGCGCCACGATGGTCACCCGCGGGGCCGCGTTGTCCGCTGCGAGGAGCTCGCCGATCTCGTCGGCCGACCGCCCGTTGCCCACCAGCGCCTCGCGCAGCGCACGCACCACCCACAGCGGGTGGCTCTGCGTGACGGACAGCCGAGCCAGCTCGTCGTCGCCGGCCGCCTCCGCGATCCGCTGCTCCCACTCCTCCGGCGTCGAGCGCCCCACGGTGCGCAGCACGGCGTTGACGAACTGCGACGGGCCCGTGCCCAGCTGCTCGCGGGCGAGCCCGACGGTCTCGGAGACCGCGGCGTGGGCGGGCACCCGCATGCCGAGCATCTGGTGCACGCCGAGGCGCAGGACGTCGAGCGCAGGCGCGTCGATCGTGCTGACCTCGCGGGCTGCTGCCTGGGCGATGATCGCGTCGTACCTCCCGCGCAACCGCAACGTGCCGTAGGCGAGCTCGGTGGCGAACGCCGCGTCACGCCCGGCGAGGTGCCGCTCCCGCAGCAGGGGCGGCAGGACGAGGTTGGCGTACGAGTCCGAGCCGTCGACCGCCCGCAGCACGTCGTACGCGGCGGTGCGGGCCGGGTCGCTCCCTCGGCGCCGCTGCGACGGTGCGGAGGCGGAGCGCTGCGTCCGGCCCTGGGCGCGCGCGGCACCGCGCTGGCGACCGCTCGGGTCGCGCCGGTCGTCCGCGGGGCTCACGCTCCACCCCCGAGCACGGTGTCCGCGGCCAGCCGCGCGCCGCGCGCCCAGTCGGCCGCCGCCATCGTCCGCTTGCCCTGCGGAGTCACCTCGGAGAGTCGCACCGCGCTCCCGGCCGTCCCGACGAGCACGTCCTTCTTGCCGACGAGCAGCTGCCCGGGGGCCAGGTCGGTGACGTCCGGGACGGGTACCACGGGGGCGATGCCCAACCGGGAGCCGTCGGGCAGCGTGGTCCACGCGCCCGGCTCGGGGGTGCAGCCGCGGATCCGGCGGTCCACGGCGTGCGCGGGGTGCGACCAGCGCACGCGCGCGTCCTCGACCCCGATCTTCGGAGCGTGACTCACCCCGTCGGTCGCCTGGACCACAGGGCTGAGGATCCCGTCCTCGAGAGCGTCGAGGGTCTGCACCAGGAGGCCCGCGCCCGCCACGGCGAGGCGCCCGAGCAGGTCACCGGACGTGTCGCGCGGGCGGATCGTCTCGGTGAGGAACCCGAACACCGGTCCCGTGTCCAGGCCGGCCTCGAGCCGGAAGGTCGTCGCACCCGTGACCTCGTCACCGGCGATGATCGCGTGCTGCACGGGCGCAGCACCGCGCCAGGCAGGCAGCACCGAGAAGTGCAGGTTGACCCAGCCGTGGGCCGGGACGTCCAGGAGCGGTTGCGGGATCAGGGCGCCGTAGGCGACGACGGGCGCGGCGTCGACGTCGAGCTCCGCGAGCCGCGCCTGGAACTCCTCGTCCCGGGGGCGCTGCGGCGTGAGCACCTCGAGCCCGGCCTCCAAGGCCCTCGCCTTGACCTCGCTCTGCGTCGAGGACCGCCCGCGGCCGGACCGGGCGTCGGGACGCGTGAGCACCGCGACGACCTCGTGGCGGGACGCGAGGAGCGCCTCGAGCGACGGCACCGCGGCCGCGGGGGTTCCGGCGAAGAGCAGTCGCATGGCGTCGATCCTAGGTGCGCGGCAGGGCGACCCCGCGCGCCACCAGGTCGGCCCGGAGGGCGTCCGCCGTGGTGAAGAGCACCGCGTCGTACCCGGCGGCGGCGCCCGCGGCCACGTTCGCGGCGGAGTCGTCGGCGAACACCGTGCGCTCGGGGAGCAGTCCGTACCGCTGGGTGAGCAGGGCGAAGATCCGCGGGTCCGGCTTGGCCACCCCGACCTCGCCCGAGACCAGCACGTCCTCCAGCAGCCCGATCGCGGGTGCCGCGTGCTCGGCCAGGTGGAACGTCTCGGCCGACCAGTTGGTCAGGCCGAGCAGCCTGATTCCGGCGTCGTGGAGCTCCCCCACCAGCTGCTCCGAGCCGGGGACCGGCCCCGCGATCGCGTCGGTGAAGTGCTCGAGGTACAGGTCCAGCGCGGGCAGGTGCTCGGGCGCGCTCGCGGCGAGGTCGGCCCGCGCGTCCGCCCAGGAACGACCGGCGTCCTGCTGGTGGTTGAACGCCATGAAGTCGAAGTCGACGAGGAACGCCTCGGCGTCACCCGCGGGCAGCCGCCCGGCCAGCGCCAGGTACGGGTCCCAGCGCACCAGCACGTTGCCGAGGTCGAGCACGACCGCCTCGATCATCCGAGGTCCGCCGGGTCGAGCTGGACCCGCACGGTGCCGCCCTCGCGCCGGGCGCTGCGCACCGCCAGCGAGGCGGCCAGCGAGCGGGCGAGCGCGGCGCCACTGGTCCGTGGCACCCGCACGAGGGCCCGGACGTCCGGCTCCAGGGAGCCTTCCTCGGCCACGCCGACCGGGACCGGCCCGAGGATCTCGGCGTCGGCGACGTCGAGCCGGGCGAGCAGGGTGTCGACCGCGTCGCGGGGCCCCGTGACCGCCGCGATCCGCACGGCGGGTGGGAGCGCCAGCTCGGCGCGCTCGGCCAGCTCGCGCGAGGCGTACCCCGCGGGGTCCCACCGCACCAGGGCCTGCGTGACCCGCTCCTCGGCGTCGCCGACGAGGACGACCGTGCCCCCCTCGGCTGCCGGACGCACCAGGGCGGCCGCGGTCAGCCAGCGGCGCAGCGCGTCCTCGCCGGTGCGCAACGACGCCCCGGCGGTGCTCACGGCCGCGTCGAGCAGGAGTGCAGCCGCGTAGCCGCCGGGAGCCACGGGCTCCGCGCCGGGCGTCGCGACCACCACCGCCGGGGCGTCCGTGACGGTGGCCAGCACGCCGCCGGTCGCGCGGGCACCCGAGACGCGGATGGGCACCCCGGGGAACGCGCGGCCCAGCTCCTCGGCCGTCCGCTCCGACCCGACCCGGACGGACCGCAGCGCGCCGGCCCCGCACTCGGTGCAGCGCCAGTCCGTGGCCAGCCGCCCGCACCACCCGCACGTGGGGACACCGTCGGCGGTGGTCAGTCCCAGCGGGCCGTGGCAGACGCCGCAGCGCGCCGCCGCGCGGCACCGCCCGCACGCGACCGCAGGCACGTAGCCGGCACGCGGCACCTGCACGAGCACCGGGCCGTGTGCGAGCCGGTCGCGCAGCGTGCGCCAGGCCGGGGCGGGGAGCCTCGCCGCTGCCGCCGGTCCTTCGCGCGCCAGCTCGACGGACGTGAGCGCCAGCACCCGTGCGGCGCGCGCGCGGGTGGTCGGCCGGTCGGCGGCCACCTCGTGCGCCCACCCCGACTCGACCAGCGCCTGCGCCTCGACGGAGCGCCCGTGCGCGGCCACCAGCAGCGCGCAGCTCTCCAGGTCGGAGCGCAGCGCCAGCACCTCGCGGACGTGCGGGTACGGCGCTCGGGGCTCCGCGTGCAGCGGGTCGCCGTCGTCCCACACGACGGCGAGCCCGAGGTTCGTCACGGGGGCGAACGCCGACGCCCGGGTGCCGACGACCACCGAGGCCTGCCCCCGCAGGGCCGCGAGGAACGACCGGTACCGGACGGCAGGACCGTCGTCGGCGGCGAGCCGGACCGCCCCGCCCGACGAGCCCGGCGCCCACCGCGGGATGCCGGCGAGATCGAGGGCGGCGAGCACGCGGTCGATGTCCCGGGCGTCCGGCACCACCACCAGCGCACCCCGACCGCCCAGCACACAGGCGGCGACCGCCTGCGCGATCGCGTCCGGCCACCGCTCCCCCGCCGCCCCCGGCAGCGCGGACCACACCGCGCGCGGCGCACCACCGGCCGTGACGTGCTGGAGGAAGGCCGCTCCACCGCGGTAGGGCGCCCAGGCCGTGGCCGACGGGGACGGCGGGCTCGGCTCGTCCGACGCCGCGGGGATCTCCGCCTCCACCCGAGCGTGCCGTGCCGGGACGGCGAGCCGCAGGACGTCGTTCAAGGTCCCGGCCCACCGGTCCGCGACCGCCCGCGCCAGGCGCGCGACCTCCGGCGTGAGGACAGGCTCGGCGGAGACGACCTTGCGCACGGGCTGCAGTGCGCCGTCGTGCTCGGCCTCGTCGACGCGCTCCAGCACGTAGCCGTTGACGTCCTGGCCACCGAACCGCACCTTCACCCGCGTGCCGGGGACGGCGGAGTCGGTCAGCGCGGCGGGCACGGCGTACTCGAAGACGCGATCGAGGTGGTGCGGCACCAGGTCCACGCACACGCGGGCGATCGGCTGGTGCTCGGCGAGCGGCACACCGCCGACGGGGGGTCGCGCCCGCCGCTTCGGCTGCGGCAGACCGTCGAGCATCAGCTGCTCCCCGCCTGCGCTCACGCCCACGCGTCCATCAGAGCATCCGCTGCCCACGCAGGACCGGGGGCGGCTGCGGCCGGCGTCAGCCCACCGCGGACTGGAGGTCCGCGACGCGGTCAGTGCGCTCCCAGGTGAACTCCGGCAGCTCACGGCCGAAGTGCCCGTAGGCGGCGGTCTTGCGGTAGATCGGCCGCAGCAGGTCGAGGTCGCGCACGATCGCGGCAGGGCGCAGGTCGAAGACGTCGCGGATCGCCGCGGTCAGCCGGCTCAGCGGCACCGTCTCCGTACCGAACGTCTCCACGTACAGCCCGACCGGGTTGGCCTTCCCGATGGCGTAGGCGACCTGCACCTCGCACCGGCGCGCGAGCCCGGCGGCGACCACGTTCTTGGCCACCCACCGCATCGCGTAGGCGGCCGACCGGTCCACCTTCGACGGGTCCTTGCCGGAGAACGCTCCGCCGCCGTGGCGCGCGATGCCGCCGTACGTGTCGACGATGATCTTGCGGCCGGTCAGCCCGGCGTCGCCCTGCGGACCACCGACGACGAACGTCCCGGTCGGGTTCACCAGCAGGCGGTAGTCGCTCACGTCGAGGTCGAGCTGCGCGAGCACCGGCCCGACCACGTGCTCCGTGATGCCCGGGCGCAGCGTCGTCTCGAGCTGGACGTCCGGGTCGTGCTGCGTGGACAGGACCACCGTGTCGAGACGGACGGCACGGTCTCCGTCGTAGCCGATGGTGACCTGGGTCTTCCCGTCGGGCCGCAGCCCCGGGAGGATCCCCTCCTTGCGCACGAGGGTGAGGCGCTCGGCCAGCCGGTGCGCGAGCCAGATGGGCAGCGGGAGCAGCGTGGGGGTGTCGTCGCTGGCGTAGCCGAACATCAGGCCCTGGTCGCCGGCGCCCTGGGCGTCCAGCGGGTCGAGGTCGGACGCGTCCTCGCGGATCTCGATGGCCTTGTCCACGCCGGCCGCGATGTCGGGCGACTGCTGCCCGATCGACACGGAGATGCCGCAGGAGTCCCCGTCGAACCCGATCGCCGACGAGGTGTACCCGATCCCCTTGACCACCTGGCGCACGATCTGCGGGATCTCGACGTACGCGCTCGTGGTGACCTCACCCGCGACGTGCACGAGACCGGTGGTCACCATCGTCTCGACCGCCACGCGCGCCTGCGGGTCCTGCTCGAGGATCGCGTCGAGGATGGCGTCGGAGATCTGGTCGCAGATCTTGTCCGGGTGCCCCTCGGTCACGGACTCGGACGTGAACAGGCGCATGTCGGGCTCGGTCATGGCGGACAGCGTAATGGGCGCGGTGCGCCACGCGTGCCCAGTCTCAGACGCGCGCGACGACCGCGTCCCAGACGGCGTCCGCGACCTCGTCCTTGCTCCCCGCAGCGGTGCCGACGACCGCGCCGGAACCGTCGAGGATGGTGACGTCGTTCGCCTCGGTGCCGAAGCCCCGGCCCCCGCCGACGGCGTTCACCACCAGCAGGTCCGCGCCCTTGCGGAGGGCCTTCGCACGACCGTGCTCCAGCACGCTGCCCGTGCCGTCGCCCGTCTCCGCCGCGAAGCCGACGACGACCTGGTCGGCACGCAGCCGCTCATGGGCCAGCTCGGCGAGGATGTCCACCGTCTCCACGAGCTGCAGCACGGGGCCGGCACCGCCCGCCACCTTCTTGATCTTGCTCTCGGCGCTGGTGCGCGGCCGGAAGTCGGCGACCGCGGCCGCCATCACCACGACGTCCGCGTCCTTCGCGGCAGCACGCACGGCGTCCCGCAGCTCGGCGCCGGTCTCGGCACGGACGACGTCGGCGCCGGGCGGCACCGGCACGTCGATGTTCGCGGCCACCAGCGTGACCCGGGCGCCCCGGGCGTACGCGGTCCGGGCCAGCGCCACGCCCTGGCGACCGGACGACCGGTTGCCCAGGAAGCGCACGGGGTCGATGGGCTCGCGGGTGCCGCCGGCCGAGACGACGACATGCCGGCCGGCGAGGTCCTGGGGCCGGTCGGTGACCAGCGCGAGCGCCGCGGCAGCGATCTCGTCGGGCTCGGGGAGCCGTCCGGGGCCGGTGTCGGTCCCCGTGAGCCGACCGGCCGCCGGGTCGAGCACGTGCACGCCGCGGGAACGCAGCGTGGCCACGTTGGCGACCGTGGCGGGGTGCTCCCACATCTCGGTGTGCATCGCCGGCGCCAGCAGCACCGGGCACCGGGCGACCAGCAGCGTGGCGGTGAGCAGGTCGTCCGCCTGACCGGTCGCGGCACGGGCCAGCAGGTCCGCCGTGGCGGGGGCGACGATCACCAGCTCGGCCTGCTTGCCGACGGCGACGTGCGCCACCTGGTCGACGTCCTCGAACACGTCGGTGGTCACCGGCTGCCCGGACAGGGCCTCCCACGTCGCGCGCCCGACGAACTCGAGCGCAGCGCGCGTGGGTACCACGCGGACGGCGTGGCCGTCCTCACGCAGCAGACGCAGCAGCAGGACGGCCTTGTAGGCGGCGATGCCGCCCGCGACGCCGAGGACGATGCGCATGGGGGCAGGTCAGCCCTCGGTGGCCTCGGACGTGAGCAGGCCGGCGTCGATCTCGCGCATGGCGATCGACAGGGGCTTCTCCTGCGGGCGCGTGTCCACCAGCGGGCCGACGTACTCGAGCAGGCCCTCGTTGAGCTGCGAGTAGTAGGCGTTGATCTGGCGCGCGCGCTTGGCCGAGAACAGGACGAGCGCGTACTTGGAGTCGGCGCGCTCGAGCAGGCGGTCGATCGGCGGGTCGGTGATGCCGACGGGGGCTGCGACAGTTCCGGACATGGTGGTCTCCCGAAGTTTGAGAATGGACTGCCGACATCCTACCTGGTCGGGATCCCCATCCCGCGGACCAGCTCGTCGGTGGCCCGGTGGACGTCGTCGTTGACGATCACCTGGTCGAACTCCGCCTCCGCCGCGAGCTCGACGCGGGCGGTGGCGAGGCGCCGTTCCCGCTCCTCCGCGTCCTCGGTCCCCCGGCCGACGAGCCGGCGCTCGAGCTCCGCGAACGACGGTGGCGCGAGGAACACGAAGTGCGCGTCGGGCATCGACTCGCGGACCTGCCGCGCCCCCTGCAGGTCGATCTCCAGCAGCGCGGGCTCGCCGTCCGCGAGCCGCTCCTCCACGGGTCGACGAGGGGTGCCGTACCGGTTGCGGCCGTGCACGACGGCCCACTCGAGCAGGTCGCCGCGCTCGACCATCGCGTCGAACTCGTCGTTGGTCACGAACAGGTAGTGCACCCCGTCGACCTCGCCGGGCCGAGGGGGCCGGGTGGTGGCCGAGACCGACAGCCAGACCTCGGGATAGCGGGTCCGGACGTCGGCGGACACGGTGCCCTTGCCGACGGCGGTCGGTCCGGCGAGAACGGTCAGCCGGGCAGGCGTCGTCGTCATGGGTGGCGCGGTGCTCCTCGAGATGCGCGGCGCGGCGCGGACGTCACCCGAAACGGTCGACGAGAGCCTTCACCTGGTGGGGCCCGAGGCCCCGCACGCGACGGGTCTCGGAGATTCCGATCTCGGAGATGATCGCACGCGCCTTGACCTTGCCGACGCCAGGCAGGGACTCAAGGAGCGCGAGCACCTTGAGCTTGCCGATCGTCTCGTCCGCCTGCCCTTGGGCGATCACCTCGGAGAGCGTGCCCTGCGAGTACTTGAGGCGGTTCTTGACCTCAGCACGGGCCTGCCGTGCGGCGGCGGCCTTCTGGAGCGCTGCCGCTCGTTGTTCGGGAGTCAGCGGAGGGAGTGCCACGCGCGTCACCTTCTCGTCAGTGGGCCGGCGACCCACGTGAAGTGCGCGGGATCGTGAGAACGAAACTAGCGAGCACCACCCTCATCGGCAATGCGGACGCGCGTCCAGCCGCCCACGACCTGCACCGACACGGCCGATCGAGCCCAGAGTCGAGCCCAGAGTCGAGCCCAGAGTCGAGCCCAGGGTCGGGCTCAGGACAGTGCCGCGGCGGCCTCGTCCGACGCCTGCCGCGCGGCCGCCCGCAGCGCGGCCACGGTCGGGCCGGCGACGAGCACGCCACGTGACGACGATGCCAGCACCTGCCGACGCGCGGACCCGAACACCTGGGCCAGCTCGCGCGGGCCCGCGCCCTGGGCGCCCACGCCGGGAGCGAGGAGCGGACCGTTGACGGCCGCGAGGTCCACACCCGTGCGCGACGCCGCGTCACCCACCGTCGCGCCCACGACGAGCCCGATCGACCCCATCGGCTCCGCTCCGGCGTTCAGCGCACCCGCGCGCGCCGCCACGACGGCCGCGACCGTGGTGCCGTCCTGCGTGCGGGCGTGCTGGACCTCGTGGCCCTCCGTGTTGGACGTCAGGCACAGGACGAACAGCCCGCGACCCGAGCTCAGCGCCAGGTCGACCGCCGGGTCGAGCGAACCGAACCCGAGGTACGGGGACACGGTCAGTGCGTCCCCCGCGAGCGGCGAGCCGTCGCGCAGGAACGCGTCGGCGTAGGCGCCCATGGTCGAGCCGATGTCGCCGCGCTTGGCGTCGACGATCACGAGCGTGCCGGTGCCCCGGCCCGCGGCGACCACCTCCTCGAGCACGGCCACCCCCGCGGAGCCGTGCCGCTCGAAGAACGCCGCCTGCGGCTTGACGGCCGCCACGTGGCCGCCGACCGCCTCCAGGACCGTCAGCACGAACCGCCGCAGCCCGTGGGCGTCGTCCGGCAGCCCCCACGCCTCCAGCAGACTCGGGTGGGGGTCGATGCCCACGCAGAGCGGCCCGTGGGCCTCCATGGCGGCCGCCAGGCGCGCCCCGAACGGCACCGTCATGCGCGGGCCGCCGCGCGCGCCTCACGACGGACCAGGGCGGCGGCGTCGTGCTCCTGGAGGCTGGTCACCCGGAACGGCCCCGCCTGGCGCGCCTCGATGGCCTGCACGGCCGCCCCGAGCTGCTGGACGGTGGTGACCATGGCCTTGTCGGCCGCGACGGTCGCCGCGCGGATCTCGTAGCCGTCGGCCCGGGCACCCTGGCCCGACGGGGTGTTCACGACGATGTCGACGTCGCCGGCCGTGATGAGGTCGACGATGGTCGGCTCCCCCGCCGCTCCCCGACCGGACGAGTACTTGCGGACGACGGTCGACGCGATGCCGCTGCGGTGCAGGACGGCGGCGGTGCCCTCGGTCGCGAGGATCTCGAAGCCGAGCTCCGCCAGCCGCTTCACCGGGAACACGATCGAGCGCTTGTCGCGGTCGGCCACCGAGATGAACGCCCGCCCGCCCGTGGGGAGCCCCCCGAACGCGGCGTCCTGCGACTTGGCGAACGCGGTCGGGAAGTCGACGTCGAAGCCCATGACCTCACCCGTCGAACGCATCTCCGGGCCGAGCACGGTGTCGACGACGACGCCCTCCTTGGTGCGGAACCGCTTGAACGGGAGCACCGCCTCCTTGACCGCGATCGGCGAGTCGAGGTCGAGCACGCTCGCGTCGTCCACGGGCAGGATGCCCATCGCGCGCAGGTCCGCGATCGAGCGGCCTGCCATGACCAGGGCCGCGGCCTTGGCCAGGGAGACCCCCGTGGCCTTGGAGACGAACGGGACGGTGCGTGACGCCCGCGGGTTGGCCTCGAGGACGTAGAGCACGTCGGAGACCAGGGCGAACTGGATGTTGAGCAGCCCGTGCACGCCGACCCCGCGCGCGATCGCCTCGGTCGACAGCCGGATTCGCTCCAGCTCCGAGGTCGACAGGGTCACCGGCGGGAGGGTGCACGCCGAGTCGCCGGAGTGGATGCCGGCCTCCTCGATGTGCTCCATCACGCCGCCGAGGAACAGCTCCGTGCCGTCGAACAGGGCGTCCACGTCGATCTCGATGGCGTCGTCGAGGAAGCGGTCGATGAGCAGCGGCGGCAGCGTGCCTGTGTTGTGTGCCCTGCCCGCCGTTTCCGCAGCCGCCAGCGCGCGCTTCACGTACTCGTCCAGCTGCGGCTCGCTGTAGACGATCTCCATGCCGCGGCCGCCGAGCACGTAGCTCGGCCGAACGAGCACCGGGAAGCCGATCCGGCGGGCCGTGTCGCGGGCGCCCGCCTGCGTGGTGGCGGTGCCGAACGCCGGAGCCGGCAGGCCCGCCGCCTCGAGCACCTTGCCGAACTCCCCCCGGTCCTCGGCGGCGTCGATCGCGGCCGGCGACGTGCCGAGGATCGGCAGGCCAGCATCGAGCAGGCGCTGCGCCAGCGACAGGGGCGTCTGACCGCCGAGCGTGACGATGAGGCCCTCGACGGGTCCGGCGGCGAGCTCGGCGGTGTAGACCTCGAGCACGTCCTCGAACGTCAGGGGCTCGAAGTACAGCCGGTCCGAGGTGTCGTAGTCCGTGGAGACCGTCTCGGGGTTGCAGTTGACCATGACGGTCTCGAACTCGCCCTTGAGCGCCAGCGCGGCGTGCACGCAGGAGTAGTCGAACTCGATGCCCTGACCGATGCGGTTGGGTCCCGAGCCGAGGATGAGGATCGCCGGGCGGGTGCGCGGCGCGACCTCCGTCTCCTCGTCGTAGGTCGAGTAGTGGTACGGCGTGCTCGCGGCGAACTCGGCGGCACAGGTGTCCACGGTCTTGAACACCGGGCGCAGGCCGACGGCGTGCCGGGCGCGGCGGACCGCGTCCTCGGAGGTGCGGCGCAGCATGGCGATCTGCACGTCCGACAGCCCGTGGCGCTTCGCGTGCAGCAGGACCTCGCGGGTGAGGGCGTCGGCCGTGCGCGTCTGCTCGGCCACCTCGTTGATCAGCTGGACCTGGTCCAGGAACCAGGGGTCGATGCCTGTGAGCTCGTAGACCCTCTCCAGGGGGACGCCGAACCGCAGCACCTGCTGGACGTCCACCAGACGGTGCTCGGTGGGCCGGGAGATCGTCGCGACGAGGGCGTCCAGGGCCTCCCCCGCCAGGGTGTCGCCGGTCCAGTGGAAGACCGAGTCCTTCTTGTCCAGGGACCGCATCGCCTTGCCGAGCGCCTCGGTGAAGTTGCGCCCCAGGGCCATGGCCTCGCCGACCGACTTCATGGTCGTCGTGAGCGTGTCGTCCGCGGCCGGGAACTTCTCGAACGCGAACCGCGGGACCTTGACCACGACGTAGTCGAGCGTCGGCTCGAACGACGCCGGCGTGGACCCACCCGTGATGTCGTTCGGGATCTCGTCCAGGGTGTACCCGACGGCCAGCTTGGCCGCGATCTTCGCGATCGGGAAGCCGGTCGCCTTGGACGCCAGGGCCGACGAGCGCGACACGCGCGGGTTCATCTCGATGACGACGATCCGGCCCGTGGACGGCTCGATGGCGAACTGGATGTTGCAGCCACCGGTGTCGACGCCGACCTCGCGGATGACCGCGATGCCGATGTCCCGCAGCCGCTGGTACTCGCGGTCGGTGAGGGTCAGCGCGGGTGCCACGGTGACCGAGTCGCCCGTGTGCACGCCGACCGGGTCCACGTTCTCGATCGAGCAGACGACCACGACGTTGTCGTGCTTGTCGCGCATGAGCTCGAGCTCGTACTCCTTCCAGCCGAGGATCGACTCCTCCAGGAGCACCTCGGTGGTCGGCGAGTAGTGCAGGCCCTGGCCGACGATACGGAGCAGGTCCGTCTCGTCGTACGCGATGCCCGAGCCGAGGCCGCCCATGGTGAACGACGGGCGCACGACCACCGGGTAGCCCAGGACCTCGACCGCTCCCAGGGCGTCGTCGATCGAGTGCACGATCACGGACTTGGCGCTCTCGGCACCGCAGACCTTCACGACCTCCTTGAACTGCTCGCGGTCCTCGCCCTTCTGGATCGAGGCGATGTTCGCCCCGATGAGCTCGACGTCGTACTTCTCCAGCACGCCCGCCTCGTCCAGCGCGATCGCCGCGTTGAGGGCCGTCTGGCCGCCCAGCGTGGGCAGGATCGCGTCGGGGCGCTCCTTGGCGATGATCGTGGTGAGGATCTCGGTGGTGATCGGCTCGACGTACGTGGCGTCGGCGAACTCCGGGTCCGTCATGATCGTGGCCGGGTTGGAGTTGACCAGGATGACCCGCAGGCCCTCCTCCTTGAGCACGCGGCACGCCTGCGTCCCCGAGTAGTCGAACTCACAGGCCTGCCCGATGACGATCGGGCCGGAGCCGATGACCAGGACGCTGTGGATGTCTGTGCGCCGGGGCATCAGGCGGCACCCTTCTCTGAGGTCATGAGGTCGAGGAACCGGTCGAACAGGTACGCGGCATCGTGCGGGCCGGCCGCGGCCTCCGGGTGGTACTGCACCGAGAAGGCCGGCAGGTCGAGCGCCCGCAGGCCCTCCACCACGTCGTCGTTGAGGTCGACGTGGCTGACCACCACGCGGCCGTACCGACCGCCGTCGTGCGGCGCCACCGACTCGCCGTCCAGCGGCGCGTCGACCGCGAACCCGTGGTTGTGCGCGGTGATCTCGACCTTGCCGGTCGCCCGGTCCATGACCGGCTGGTTCACCCCGCGGTGGCCGTAGCCCAGCTTGTAGGTGCCGTAGCCGAGCGCGCGGCCGAGCAGCTGGTTGCCGTAGCAGATGCCGAAGAACGGGATCCTGCGGTCCAGCACGTCGCGCAGCAGCTCGATCTCGTGCGTCGCCGCCGCGGGGTCGCCGGGACCGTTGGAGAAGAAGACGCCGTCGGGCGACGTGGCCAGGACCTCCTCGATGGTCGCGGTCGAGGGCAGCACGTGGACGCGCACCCCGCGCTCGGCCAGCCGCTGCGGCGTCATGGCCTTGATGCCGAGGTCGACGGCCGCGACCGTGGCCACGTGCTCCCCGACCGGCTCGACGACGTACGCGGTGTCGGTGGACACCTCGCCGGCCAGGTCGGCCCCGACCATCGGCGGGGCGTCCAGCACGGCGGCGAGCAGCTCGTGCTCCGCGCGGCGCTCACCGTCGGCGTCGACCAGCGCGGCGCCGGAGAAGATGCCCGCGCGCATCACGCCGCGCTCCCGCAGGTGCCGGGTGAGGGCGCGGGTGTCGATCTCGCTGATCCCGACGATCCCCTGCGCGACGAGGTCCTCGTCGAGCGTGCGGACCGACCGCCAGTTCGAGGCGCGGCGCGCGGGGTCCCGCACCACGTACCCGGCCACCCAGATCCGCGCCGACTCGTCGTCCTCGTCGTTGACGCCCGTGTTGCCGATGTGCGGAGCCGTCATCACGACGATCTGCCGGTGGTACGACGGGTCCGTGAGCGTCTCCTGGTAGCCGGTCATGCCGGTGTTGAAGACGATCTCGCCGAGCGTGGAGCCTTCGGCGCCGTAGGGGCGGCCCGTGAACGTCCGGCCGTCCTCGAGCACGAGTACTGCGTCGGTCATGAGTTCTCCTCCTGCGCGGGCGCCTGGCCCGCGGTCAGTGCCGTGACAGCGTCGATGAGCCGCTCGCGGTCGGCCGCGTGCTTGGGGCGCAGACCGGTGTCCAGCCCGCGCGGGTCGGCGGGGTCGGCCTGCCAGGACAGGACGACGAGACCCTCACCCCCGACGACCTTGCCGGCCATGCCGGGCGCACCGGTCGCGCTCCGCAGGGCCGTCGCAGGCACGAACAGGTTCGTCGCGCCCGGACGGGTGATCCGCACGCCGGCGTCGAAGACGCTGACCTGCGCGGAGCTGCGCACCCCGAGCCCGTGGGCGGTGACCCGGTCCAGCCAGTCCCCCGCCCGGGTGGTCGAGACGTAGGTCGCGTCGACCGGGCCCAGGAGCTCGGTGCCCAGGGCGGGGGGCGCGACCGGCAGTGCGGTCACGAGCGCGGCGGATCGTCGGGTGCGCGCCTGCCAGCCCGCGCGCATCGCCCAGAGCGCCAGGAGCACCACGAGGGCCAGCACGAGCGTCGAGACCGCCTGACGGCTCACGAGCGGACCACCACGGTCTCGTCGCAGGCCGACCCGTCCATCACGGTCGCGCGGCCGCGCAGCCACGTCGCGATGACGCAGCCCGACAGCTCACGACCGCGGAACGGCGAGTTGACGCTCTGCGTGGCCTGCTCCTCCGCCACGACGACCCGGCGGATGCCCGGGTCCACCAGCGTGAGGTTGGCGGGCTCCCCCACCGCGATCGGCCGGCCGTGGTCGGCGACGCGACCGATCCGGGCAGGTGCGGTGGACAGCACCCGCGCCACGTCGGCCCAGGTCATCCGGCCGGTGTCGACCATCGTCTCCTGCACCACGGACAGGGCGGTCTCCAGGCCGGTCATCCCGAACGCCGCGGCGCCCCACTCGCAGTCCTTGTCCTCGCGGGTGTGCGGCGCGTGGTCGGTGGCGACGATGTCGATCGTGCCGTCGGCCAGCCCCTCGCGCACCGCCTCGACGTCCCGCTGCGTGCGCAGGGGCGGGTTGACCTTGAACACCGGGTCGTACCCGCGGGCGAGCTCGTCCGTGAGCATCAGGTGGTGCGGGGTGACCTCCGCGGTGACGTCGATCCCGCGGGACTTGGCCCAGCGGATGATCTCGACGGAGCCGGCCGTGGACAGGTGGCAGACGTGCAGCCGCGAGCCGACGTGCTCGGCCAGCAGCACGTCACGGGCGATGATCGCCTCCTCCGCGACGGCAGGCCAGCCCGCGAGCCCGAGCTCCGCGGAGACGACCCCCTCGTGCATCTGGGCACCCTCGGTGAGCCGCGGCTCCTGGGCGTGCTGGGCGATGACCCCGTCGAACGCCTTGACGTACTCCAGCGCGCGTCGCATGACCACGGGGTCGTGGACGCACCTGCCGTCGTCGGAGAACACCCGCACCTGCGCGGCGGACTCGGCCATGGCCCCGAGCTCGGCCAGCCGCTCGCCCTCCAGGCCGACCGTGACGGCGCCGACCGGACGCACGTCCACCCAGCCCGCGTCGCGGCCGAGCCGCCAGACCTGCTCGACGACGCCCGCGGTGTCCTGCGTCGGGGTGGTGTTGGCCATCGCGTGCACGGCGGTGAAGCCGCCCATCGCCGCAGCACGGGTGCCGGAGCGGACCGTCTCGGCGTCCTCGCGGCCCGGCTCGCGCAGGTGCGTGTGCAGGTCGACGAGGCCGGGCAGCAGGATGAGGCCGCTGCCGTTGATGATCACGGGGTCCGCGCCCGCCTGGGCCTCGGCGTCCGGGCCGATCGCCGCGATCAGACCGTCGGCCAGCAGCACGTCGGTGGTGCCGTCGCCGAGCGGGCTGACGTCCCGCAGCAGGTAGTTCCTCGTCACGCGTCCACCTTCGTCTCGTCGGAGCTCTTCTCGGCCGCGCCCGAACCCGCCGCTCGAGCAGGGGCGTCGCCGCCCGCGAGCAGCAGGTACAGGACGGCCATCCGGACCGCCACGCCATTGGCCACCTGCTCGACGATCACCGCTCGCGGGGAGTCGGCGGCGTCGGCAGAGATCTCCAGCCCGCGGTTCATGGGGCCGGGGTGCAGCACGATCGCGTGCTCCGGCAGCAGGGCGAGCCGTCGGGCGTCCAGGCCGTAGCGCCGGGTGTACTCCAGCGGGCTCGGGAAGAACCCGCCCCCGGCGCTCGACATCCGCTCGCGCTGGACCCGCAGCATCATGACCGCGTCAGGCTTCTCGTCCGCGATGACCTCGTCCAGGTGGTACGAGACGCGGGCCGGCCAGGCGCCGACCCCGACGGGCAGCAGCGTCGGCGGCGCCACGAGTACCACCTCCGCGCCGAGGGTGTGCAGCAGGTGCACGTTCGATCGGGCGACCCGGCTGTGCAGGACGTCGCCGACGATCGCGACGCGCAGCCCGGTCAGGTCGCGACCGGTGACGTCTCCCGGACCGGACAGGTGCCGGCGCAGCGTGTACGCGTCGAGCAGCGCCTGGGTCGGGTGCTGGTGCATGCCGTCGCCGGCGTTGATGACCGCGCCGTGCGTCCACCCGGAGGTGGCGAGCGTGTGCGGAGCACCCGAGGCGTGGTGCCGGATGACCACCGCGTCCGCGCCCATCGCCTGGAGCGTCAGCGCCGTGTCCTTGAGCGACTCGCCCTTGGACACGCTGGAGCCCTTGGCGGAGAAGTTGATGACGTCCGCGGACAGCCGCTTGGCTGCCGTCTCGAACGAGATGCGCGTCCGCGTGGAGTCCTCGAAGAACAGGTTCACCACCGTGCGGCCGCGCAGCGTGGGCAGCTTCTTGATCTCCCGGCCCTGGGTCGCGGCCATCGACCCGGCGGTGTCGAGGATGCGGACGGCGTCGTCGAGCGAGAGGTCGGCGGTGGACAGCAGGTGCTTCATCGCACCCCTCCCTCGATCAGGACGGCGTCGCGACCGTCGTTCTCCTCGAGCAGCACCCGCACCCGCTCGTTGGTGGAGGTGGGCAGGTTCTTCCCGACGTAGTCGGCGCGGATGGGCAGCTCGCGGTGGCCGCGGTCGACGAGGGCGGCCAGCTGGACCGCGCGCGGCCGGCCGAGGTCGCTGATCGCGTCGAGGGCCGCCCGGATGGTGCGGCCGGAGTAGAGGACGTCGTCGACGAGCACGACGACCTTGCCGTCCAGGCCCCCGCCCGGGATGTCCGTGGCGCCGATCGTCCGGGTGGGGTGGTGCGCCAGGTCGTCGCGATACATGGTCACGTCGAGGCTGCCGACCAGGAGCGCGAGGTCGAGGCTCGGCTCGACCGCGACCAGGCGCTCCGCCAGGCGGCGGGCGAGCGGCAGGCCACGGGTGGGGATGCCCAGCAGGACGACGTCGGCGCCGCCCTTGTTGCGTTCGAGGATCTCGTGCGCGATGCGCGTGAGGGCCCGGCCGATCTCCGGGGCGCCGAGGACCACGTTCGCGTCGTCGTCGACGCGGTCCGGCGTGGGCGTGCGTGTGCTCATCCAGCAAACTCCTTCCCCGCCTCACTGGACGGGCCTTAAAGGAATGTCTCTGCGGCGTTCACCCTACCCCGCGCGGATCGTCGTCCCGACGCGACGTCCATGGCGCGCCAAGTGCGGGTTTGCAGCCCCGTCACTCGGATGCCACGTCATCCCTGGGCAACTATGTGACGATGCCCCCATCGTGCTCGGAACCGTTCCTACGTGGGTCACCGTGCTGCAGCTGCTTGCTGCAGGCCTGGTCGGGGGCTTCTGCGTGCTCCAGTGGCTCTGGTGGCGCGGCGAGGTCCGTCCGGCCAGCGCGGCATGGTCGCTCGCGTGGTCGATCCACATGGCGCTGGTCCTGCTGGCCGGAGGCCTGTGCGCCCTGACCTCCCCGGGCACCGCGCGCGACGTGATCGACTTCGTCCACGCGCAGCTGGTCGCGAGCTTCCTGGTCATCGCGATCCCTGCTACCCGAGCCATCGCCGGCGGCCCCAAGGTGCGCTACTGGCTGTGGGCGACCATCGCCCTGTTCGTCGCGCGTGCGGGGCTGTGGTGGGTGCCCCTCGACCACTACGTCGCCGACGCTGACGCCGACGTCCTGTCGGCCATCCTCGTGCTCACCCCCACCGCCGTCGTCGTCTCCTACGTCGTCGTCGCCCTGGGACGCACGAAGCTGACGGCCCTGAGCTCGCTGCTGGTGATCGCCGGCGGAGAGTCGCTCGCCCTCTTCACCGTGGGCGTCCTGGTCCGCGACAACGCGATCGGCGCCATGAGCGCCGCACTCTGGGCCATCCCGCTCGCCGTCGGCCTCGAGGTGCTCGCGCTCAACCGGCTGCGCGACGCACAGGTCGCGGCGGTCCGGCAGAACACCATGCGCGACGCCCTCGCGCGGCTGGCCAACTCCGCATGGTTCGTCAAGGACGCGGACGGGCTGCTGCTCACGGCCCGCGACGAGGCCCGGACCATCCTGCGCGACCCCAGCATCGAGGGATCGCTGCGGCCGATCGCCCGCGACCGCTTCGTCACCGAGCTGTTCTCCTCGGCCAAGGTCGAACACCCTCCGGCGGCCCGGACGTTCCTCATCGACCTGGCCCAGATCGTCTCCGCCGCCGCCGAGCGCTACCAGCTGAGCGACCGGCTGCTCACCACCGCGTTCGCCGACCCCCTCACCCGCCTGCCCAACCGCCGGGCGGTCGAGGAGCACCTCCTGGCCATGCTCGAGAGGGCGAACGTCGAGCGCACCCGCGTCTCGCTGATCTACTGCGACCTTGACGGGTTCAAGCGCGTCAACGACTCCTACGGTCACGCGCACGGGGACGCCCTGCTCGTGCGCGTCGCCGACTACCTGCGCAACACGCTCTCCGACCACGAGTCCTACGTCGGACGCGTCGGCGGCGACGAGTTCGTCATCGTGCTCGCCCGGGCGCCACAGGACGTCGACCTCGTCGCGATCGCACGGGCGATCCGCGAGGGCTTCATCGACCGCGCCGGCGGCAGCAGGCCCGCGCGGCTGACCGTCGGGGTCGCCACCTGGCTGCCCGGGGACGTCGTCGACGCCGACGCACTGGTCCGGCACGCCGACACGGCGATGCTCGAGGCCAAGCGGTCCCGGTCCGGGTTCCGCGTCTTCGACAGGGCGCTGCGGCGTCGCGTGGAGGCGGAACGGCACCAGCGAGCAGCTCTCGAGACGGCCGTCGCCGAGGGCCACTTCACCGCCTACTTCCAGCCCATTGTCGACGCCCAGAGCCTGGAGATCGTGCAGGTCGAGGCGCTCGCGCGCTGGGACCACCACGGCCACCTCATCCTGCCGGCCGACTGGCTCGAGCTGGCCGAGGAGTCGGGCCTCATCGTGCCCATCGGTCTCGAGGTCATGCGCCAGGCCCGCAGGGCACTGGAGCGGTTCCAGATGCCCGTGTCGGTGAACGTCGCCGCACGCCAGCTGGCCGAGCCGGACGCCCTCGAGCAGATCGAGACCGCGTGGGGCGACGCCTTCTGGGAGCACCTCACCCTGGAGATCACCGAGAGCGCCCTCGTCCGGACGTCGTCGGCCGTGCCCGTGCTCTCGGAGCTGCGTGCCCGTGGCGCCCGGATCGCGGTGGACGACTTCGGCACCGGCTACAGCTCGCTGGCGCGGATCGCGCGGCTCCCCGTGGACGAGCTGAAGATCGACCGCTCGTTCGTGCGGGACATGGGCTCCGAGCGCGGCCGCGGTGTGGTGCGCGCGATCGTGGCCCTGGCGGAGACGCACGGCCTGGGGATCGTCGCCGAGGGCGTCGAGACGCCCCTGCAGCTCACGGCCCTCGCCGACATGGGCGTGACCCGCGTCCAGGGGAACTTCCTGGGCCGCGCCGCACCGCACCTGCCCGTGCGTGGCCCCCGGCCGACGACGGGCGCGATGGCCATCGTCCCCGAGCGGGCTCGGTCCTTGCGATCGATCGGCGTACCGACGCCGATCTCCGGGCACGACGGCGCCCGCGTGGCCGCCCTCCCCCGCCGCGGCTGACGCGACGGGAGCCGGGTCAAGCGGGCTCAGGCGAGCAGCGTCGGCTTCAGGTCGACGATCCGGCCCAGCAGCCCGTTCACGAACTGCGGCGAGTCGTCCGTGGACAGCGACCGAGCGAGCTCGACCGCCTCGTCCACCGCCACGGCGTCCGGCACGTCGTCGTTGAACAGGATCTCCCACGTGCCGATGCGCAGCAGGGCGCGGTCGACCGCCGGCATCCGGTCGATGGTCCAGCCGTGGGCGTGCGTCGCCAGCAGCTCGTCGATCCGGTCCTGCTGCGCGATCACGCCCTCGACCACGTCCACCGAGTACTGGGGCAGCGAGGTCTCCGTGCCCGGCTGCGCGATGCGGTCCGCGAGCAGGTTGACGGGGTCGATACCGCGCTGGTCGGCCTCGAAGAGGACGTCGAGGGCCCGCTTGCGGGCCTTGGTGCGAGCTCCCACCTCAGTCGTTCACGCGGCCGAGGTAGCTCCCGTCGCGGGTGTCCACCTTGACCTTCGTGTTGGACTCGAGGAACAGCGGCACCTGGATCTCGTAGCCGGTCTCCAGCGTCGCGGGCTTGGTGCCGGCAGACGAGCGGTCGCCCTGGAGGCCGGGCTCCGTGTAGGTGACCTCGAGGATCACCGACGGCGGGAGCTCGACGTAGAGCGGCACGCCCTCGTTGGTGGCGACCATCGCGTTCTGGTTCTCCAGGAGGAAGTTCGCGACGTCGCCGACCGTGACCTCGGAGATGTGGATCTGGTCGTAGTTGTCCGTGTCCATGAACACGAAGTCCGTGCCGTCCTTGTACAGGTACTGCATGTCGCGCTTGTCGACGTTGGCCGTCTCGATCTTCAGGCCGGCGTTGAACGTCCGGTCGACGACCTTGCCGGACAGGACGTTCTTCAGCTTGGTGCGGACGAACGCGCCACCCTTGCCGGGCTTGACGTGCTGGAACTCGATCACGGTCCACAGCTGGCCGTCGATCTTCAGCACGGTGCCGTTCTTGAGGTCGTTGGTGGTCGCCACGATCGTCGCTTCCTGTCGGTGATGAGGTGTCCTAGCGGTCCGCCGCGCACGCGACCCGGAGGCGCGCACGGCACGGGCGGCCGCAGACCGCCGACCATTCTATCGTGCGGTCGGGCGTGCCCGAGCGACGGCGCTACGGCCGCAGCCCTCCGGCGATCGCTTCCAGGGCGAGGCGGTACGACTCCACCCCGAAACCTGCGACGGTTCCCGAGGCGACGGGTCCGATCACCGACACGTGCCGGAACGCCTCGCGCGCGTACGGGTTGGTCAGGTGCACCTCGACGAGGAGGAGACCGGCCGCCGTCACCTGCGCGGCCGCGTCGCGCAGCGAGTACGAGTAGTGCGTGAACGCGGCCGGATTGAGCACCACGTGCGCCCGCGCGTCCACCGCCCCGTGCAACCAGCCGACCAGCACCGCCTCGTCGTCCGTCTGCCGGGCCTCGACGTCGAGTCCGAGGTCGGCCGCCCACTTCTCCACGGAGACGACCAGGTCCTCGAGCGACGCCGAGCCGTAGACCTCGGGCTCACGCACACCGAGCCGTCCGAGGTTGGGGCCGTTGAGGACCAGGACGTGCGTCATGCGGCCGAGCCTAGGCGATCGGCCGCCTCCGCCACGGGTAGGTCCGCGTCGGACGGCCGGGCGCGTCGTTCCGCCACGAGACAGAAGACCGGCAGCGCGATCGCGGTGAACGTCTCAAGGTGCCACCAGCCGCCTTCGGGGAGTGCGGGCGCGAACGTGTAGACGCTCAACGCCACCGTGATCCAGATGCGGGTCCGGCGCACGTCCGGCGCCTGACTGCTCCACAGCCACACGAGCGCCACGGCGACCAGCGCCGTCCAGTAGTACTGGATTCGGAGCGGGTCAAGCAGGAGGCGGACCGCGATCGAGCCCATGACGGCGACGAGGACCGACCCGTGCCGACGCCAGGCGATGAGGACGCCCGCGATGCCGGCCAGCGCCCCCTGCACGATCCGTTGCATCCAGTCGGAGGCCCCCGCCATGCCGGGCAGCCGGTCGAGCCACGTGTGCTCGGGAAAGGGCCACTGGAGCGAGAAGGTCTGCATGTCGCCCCAGAGCTTGAAGGGCAGGTACAGGAGGGCGACCCCACCGACGAACACCGTGATGGCGAGCGCGGAGGCTCGCACCCGCCGTCCTGCCAGCAGGATCCCGCCCGCGGTGGGTGCCCACTGCTTGACGCCCGTCGCCAGCGCGAGCAGCACCGCCGCCCAGACGAGGCGCCCCCTCCCGGCGGAGACGGCTGCCAGGGCGAGGACCAGCCCGAGGAGCAGCTCCTCAGCGTGGTCCGCCGCACCTGCGTTGAACAGGGATCCACCGACGACGACCGTCATCCCGACAACCCACTGCGCCAGGCGTACCCAGGCCCCCGTCGCTTCTGCCGCGCGACGCGCGGCGAGGCACGCGAGCCACGCGGCGAGGACGCCGTGCGCGGCCGCGGCGCAGATCCCGATGGCGGCGGGCGGCAGGTGCAGGACCGTCCCGACGGCGGTCCCGAGCCCGAGGAGCACGAGGTACAGGGGGCCGATCTGCAACCAGCTGTTCGCGAAGACGTCGAGGAAGTGCGGGCCGAGCATCGACAGGCCCGCCGCGCGGAAGATGGTCTGGTCTCCGTCCATGCGGCTGGCGCCACCCATGACGCCGATGAGGAGCCCGAACGCGACGACCACGGTGGTCGGACGGCTCCAGACCGCGCGCAGCAGCCGGGCCAGGCGCGGGTTGTCCTCCTCGAGCCGGTGGAGCTCTCGTTGGCTCCTCGTCCCGATGGCGGGGGCCGGACGCTCGACGGCAAGGGTCACGGCAGGACCACCTCTCGCTTCGTCCCGGCGAGCCCCGCGTGCAGGACGACTGCCAGGACCCCGATGAGGCCGACCGTGCCCAGGACGGCCTGGAACGTGGCGGGAAGCCCGTACGGCGCGAGCACCACCAGCGGGCAGACCAGCAGCACGGGCAGCCGCCACCTGCGTGCTTCGGGAGCCGTGCCGGTCCATGTCCAGAGCACGAGCACGACGAGGAGCGGGCCGGCGTAGTACGGCAACCGCAACGGGTCCAGCAGGAGGCGTGCCGCAACGATCGCCGCGACGACAGCGAGCGGGTCCACCCGGGCTCTCAGCGCGAGGGTTGCGCCGACCAGGACGACGATCGCACCCTGCGCCGCACGCAGCGCCCAGCCCGACGTCGCGAGCGAGCCGGCGACGAGGGCCACGGTCGACGTGTCCGAGACGGTCCAGGTGTAGTCGAACGTGCGCACGGTCCCCCACAGGAAGAACGGTGCGTACAGGCCGAGTCCGATCGCCGCGCCCAGCGCTGCACGAGACACGGCCGTGGGCCAGCGCCGACCGAGCAGGACGAGCGGGATGCCGAGGACCGCCCAGAGCTTCGTCCCGATCGCCAGTCCCAGCACGAGCCCCACAGACCACCGCCGCCCGTCGGCCGCCTGGAGTGCGGCCAGCGCGAGCAGCAGCCCGAGCGCCAGCTCCTCCAGGTGGCCCATGAGGGATGCCTCGGCCATCAACCCGCTGCCGAGCAGCACGGCCGTGACCACCCATTCCGCCACGCGGGGCACGGTCCCGCTGCGCGCCGCGGCGCGTGCGGCCACATCCTGGGCGAGCGCCAGCACCACGACGGCCTGCACAGCAGCCACCAAGAATGCCGCGGAGACACCGACGAGGTCGGCGGCGCGCGCGACCACGCCCGCAAGGAGCAGATCCAGCGGTCCCATCTGGAGCGCGGGCTCGGCGAACACGTCGAGGAAGCCCGGCCCCACCATGCTCCGCCCGGCGTCGAGGAACAGGACGGCGTCGCTGCTCGTGCTGCTCGCACCGAGGATGCCGAAGACGACGAAGGCGACGGGCCACAGTGTCCACGGACGCTCCCCGACCCACCCGGCCGCGCGCGCGGTGCGTGGGCGGTCGCGCGCGAAGCGCTCGCCCTCGCGCACCAGACGAGATGCCCACGACCGAGGCGACACGTCCGCTGCGGTGTCGCCGCTCCCTGGGATCTGGTCGACGACGTGCGTCACCAACGTCAGCTCCTCGGGGTTCGGCAGGTCCTCGTCCAGGTACTTCGGTCGCTGGACGTGCCGAGTTGAGGGCTGACGCCGACAAGTCCGGCTAGAGCGAGACCACCCGTGAGGTGACAGCGCCCTCGCTGACCTCCGCGTACGCGGCGGCGAGCAGCGTCGGGTCCGGTCCCTCGAGCCGTGCCGGGCGCCCGACGTCCTCCAGGACGACGAAGCGCAGCAGGTCGCCGCGGGTCTTCTTGTCCCTCCGCATGGCGGCGAGGAGACGGTCCCAGCGGTCGCCGCGGTAGGTCACGGGCAGCCCCAAGGACGTGAGCACCGAGCGGTGCCGATCGACCACGGCGTCGGGCAGCCGGCCAGCCAGCCGCGCCAGCTCGGCGACGTAGACCATGCCCACGGAGACGGCCGCACCGTGGCGCCACTGGAAGCGCTCGACCTGCTCGATCGCGTGGGCGAACGTGTGGCCGTAGTTGAGGATCTCCCGCAGGCCCGCCTCGCGCAGATCCTCGCCGACGACGCGGGCCTTCACCGCGACCGCGCGCTCGACCAGCTCGAACAGCACGTCCGAGGCCGCCGCAGCCACGGGGTCCGTGAGGAGCTCGGTGTTGGCCTCGATCAGATCAAGGATGACCGGGTCCGCGATGAACCCGCACTTGACCACCTCGGCCAACCCCGCGACGAAGTCGTGCTTCGGCATCGACGCGAGCGCGGCGAGGTCGCAGAGCACCCCCACCGGCGGGTGGAACGCCCCGACGAGGTTCTTGCCCTCGGCAGTGTTGATGCCCGTCTTGCCACCGACCGCGGCGTCCACCATGGCGAGCAGCGTGGTCGGCACCTGGACGACGGCGATGCCGCGCAGCCAGGTCGCCGCGACGAACCCGGCCAGGTCGGTGGTGGCCCCGCCACCGACCGCGACGATCGCGTCCGACCGCGTGAAGTCCGCCTGACCCAGGACCTGCCACAGGAACGCCGCGACCTGGGCCGTCTTGGCCTCCTCGGCGTCCGGCACCTCGGCACCGAAGGCCTCGTACCCGTGCGTCCGTAGGTCGTCGAGCACCGCGTCCGCGGACGTCGCCAGGGCGGACGGGTGCACCACGAGCACGCGACGCACGTCCGGGCCGAGCAGGGCGGGCAGCGCGCCGAGCAGGTGCCGGCCGATGACCACGTCGTACGGCCGCTCCCCCGCCACGTGCACGGTGGTGGTGTCGCTCATTCCTCGCTGCCCTCTCGTGTCCCGGCGACGCGGAGCGCCGCCAGCTCCTGCTCGATCAGCGCTGCGACGTCCGCAGGTCGCAGCCCGTCGGTGACCACCCGTACGCTGGCCACCCGCTCGTACACCGGCCGTCGCGCCTCCATGAGCGCCTGCCACTGGGCACGCGGGTTGCCCAGGAGCAACGGCCGGGACTGGTTGAAGCCGACCCGCGGCGCGGCGTGCGCGAGCGAGACGTCGAGGAAGACGACGACGCCGCCCCGTTCCCGGTACGACGCGAGCGCCGCCTGGGTGTCATCGTGCAGCACCGCTCCCCCGCCGAGCGCCAGGACCCCGTCGTGCTCGTCGAGCGCGCGCGCGACCGCGTCGTGCTCGAGGGCACGGAACGCCGGCTCGCCGTCCTCGACGAAGATCTCGGAGATCGGCTTTCCGGCCTCCGACTCGACGTCCGCATCCGTGTCCCGGACCTTCAGCTGCCACCGCTCGCCCAGCGCGACCGCGACCGTCGACTTGCCGGAGCCCGGGGGGCCGACGAGGACGATCCGAGGGGTGGCCACGTGCTCGCCGGTGCTCACGACAGGAGCGTCGGGATCGCCGCGACGTAGGCGGCGAGGTTCCGGCGCACCTCGGCGACCGAGTCGCCACCGGTCTTCTCGAGCAGCGCATCGGCGACCACCAGAGCGACCATCGCCTCCGCCACCACGGCCGCGGGAGGCACCGCGCAGACGTCCGACCGCTGGTGCTGGGCCTTGGCGGCCTCACCCGTCGCCGTGTCCACGGTGTCGAGCGCTCGCGGGACCGTGGAGATGGGCTTCATCGCCGCCCGGACCCGCAGGATCTCGCCGTTGGTCATCCCACCCTCGAGACCGCCCGCGCGGTTGGTGCGCCGCACGATCCGGCCGCCGGCGTCCCGCTCGATCTCGTCATGAGCCTGCGAACCCCGGCGGGTGGCGGTCCGGAAGCCGTCGCCGACCTCGACCCCCTTGATGGCCTGGATGCCCATGAGCGTCGCGGCCAGCCGACCGTCCAGGCGTCGGTCCGCGTGGACGTACGAGCCGAGCCCGGACGGCAGCCCGTAGACGAGCACCTCGACCACCCCACCGAGGGTGTCGCCGTCCTTGTGGCACTCGTCGATCTCCGCGACCATCGCGGCCGACGTCTCCGGGTCGAAGCACCGCACCGGGTCTGCGTCGAGCGCCGCGACGTCATCCGGGGTCGGCAGCGCCGCACCGTCGGGGGTCGAGACCAGGCCGATGCCGACGACGTGCGAGACGAGGCGGATTCCCGCCGCCTGCTCGAGGAACCTGGATGCGACCGTACCCAGAGCAACCCGGGTGGCGGTCTCACGGGCGCTGGCCCTCTCGAGCACCGGGCGAGCGTCGTCGAAGCCGTACTTGCGCATGCCGACGAGGTCGGCGTGGCCGGGGCGGGGTCGGGTCAGCGGCGTGTTGCGCGCGCGCAGCAGCACGTCAGGGTCGTCGACCGGGTCGGAGGCCATGACATCGACCCACTTGGGCCACTCGGTGTTCCCGATCTCGATGGCGACAGGTCCGCCCTGCGTGCGGCCATGCCGCACGCCACCGAGCAGCCGCACGACGTCCTGCTCGAACTTCATGCGCGCGCCGCGTCCGTACCCCAGTCGTCGGCGCGCGAGCGCGGCCTGTATGTCGCGACTCTGCACCTCGACATCGGCCGGCAGCCCCTCGAGGATGCCGACGAGCGCCGGGCCGTGGGACTCACCGGAGGTCAACCAACGCAGCATGCAGGGATCCTCCCATGGTGCAGCGACGGCGCTCGCGCCGGTCCACGAACGACGGTGCCGCGCCGACCATGAGGTCGACGCGGCACCGGCTCAGCGTCCCATCAGCTGAGCGGGACGAACGGGTTCTTGTCAGCCGGAGGCACCGGCAGCACCGGAGGCGCCGCGGGTGCGGCGGCCGGGTCCCCGGGAGCCGCAGATACCACGATGGCCGGGTCCGGCTGGAGCACGTAGAGGGACGCAGTGATCGTCAGGCTGAGGTCACCGGGCGCGGTCGCCGGCAGGCCGTTCCCCTCGTCCGCCTGGCCCTGGCTCACGCCGTCGAGACCGCTCACGAACAGGATCCGCGTCGTGCCGGTCTGCGCGTCCTGCAGGAATGCGAGAACGTTCGCGTAGGTGCCGACCACCTGCAGCGACACCGGGATCTGCGACAGCCCCGGGATCGGGGCGGGACCGGTTGGCGCCGCCGCCACGGGCGCAGCGTCGACGGCGGGATCCGTGGTTCCGTCCGCAGGGACGACGGGCGCCGCGACGACAGCGCCCTCAGGCACGACGGGGAGCGACGACGACACGGACAGGTTGACGAGCGTCACCTGGTGCGCGCCGGCGATCGTGGCCAGCTGGCGCTGGTAGTCGGCGAGCTGCATCGTGGTCGGGATCTGCAGCTGGATCGCCGCGCGCTCCGCCTTGTACTGGTCGAGATTCACGAACTGCTTCTTGAGCCCAGCAATCTTGATGGTCAGGAGCTCGTTCTGGTCTACCTGGGCCTCGGCCTGCGCCTTGGTCTCCTCGGCAGCCGTGAGCGTCGGCGAGATCCCGAGGAACCACGCCGCCAGCAGAAGGGCGAGTGCGCCGACGATCGTTCCGGCCACCCAGGGCCCGGCCTTGCCTCCGGCCATGTCAGTTCTCCTCGGTGGAAGCGGGGAATCGGAGCGCGTACGCCGAGTCGAGCACCTGGACCGACGTCGTCACGTTGTAGTAGGTCAACCCATCGGTGGCTGTCACCGCCGCGCTCGTGAACGTGGCGTCAGCAAATCCAGGCACCGTGTTGAGGGCGTCGAGCCACGACGAGGAGTCCGGCAGCGTGGCGGTGCGCACGGTGAAGAGCACCGTGCCCACGCCCGATGAGATGAGTGGGTCGGCGGAGGTGCTCGCCGACATCCACGGGGTGGACTGCGTGACCGTGAAGGTGTCGATGCTGACACCAGCGGGCAGGACCGCGGCGATCGCGTCGAGCCTCTGACGCCAGAGGATCTCCGTCGACGTGCCCTGCGTCCGCGCGTCCTGCGTGCGCTTCAGGTCGTTGAGGACGCTGGGCACCTCGGCATACTTCGCCTGCTCCTGCTGGAGCCTGGCGGTGTCCTCCTGCGCCGACTCGAGCTCGGCCGTCGCCTGACCGGCGAGCAGCTTGACGAACCCGAACGCGAGCGCCGCAACGATGACGATCGCGACGAGCGCGAGCCCGAGCCACCGCTTGACGTTGACCAGTCCGCGCGCCGCACGCACCTCGGGCGGGAGCAGGTTGACCTGCGGGAGCCCGATGTTGGTGAGGACGCGCTTGTCCTTGGCGCCCAGAGGGCGCTCGATGGTGAGGCTCATGCCGCCACTCCGTAGGCCAGGCCCATGGACAGCGCCATGAGCGACTCGTGACCGGCGAACGCCTCGCGACCGCCGGCGGTGCGTGCGACCTGGACCGCCTCGAGGGGGTTGCCCAACGTGACCGGCAGCCGGCTCGCGCTCGAGAGGTACTGCCCGAGGCCGGGAAGGTGGGCGCCACCACCCGTCATGATGACGAGGTCGATCGAGGCGGACGGGTTGTTCGACGCGAAGTAGACGAACGTGTTGCGGATCGCCTCGATCAAGTGCCGGCACACGTCCGAGAGCGCCTCGGCGGCGTCGGCGAGGTCCGCCGGCACCGAGAAGCCGATGCCGATCTGGCGCTTGAGGCTCTCGGCCTCGGTGCCGGAGACGTTCATGCTGCGTGCGATGCCGTCGGTCGCGTCTTGACCACCCAGCGGCAGCGTGCGGACGAACCGCGGCAGTCCCTGCGCGACGACCACCACATCGGTGACCCGCGCGCCGATGTCGACCAAGGCGATGGTCCGGCCGACGTTCTCGCCCCGGATCATCCCCCGCAGCAGGGCGAACCCGTTGAGGTCGACCATCGTGGGGCGCAAGCCCGCGGACTCGACAGCTAGGACGTTGGCGGAGACCGTGTCCCGCACCGCAGCGACCAGAAGGCCGTTGACCACCGGCCCCGACTCGCCTGCACCCTCACTCGTCGGGAAGAAGTCGAGGAGCGCCTCGTCTGTCGCCATCGGCAGCATCTCCTGCACCTGGAAGGGCAAGGACGTGCGGATCTGCGGCAACGGCATGGCCGGGACGGAGAGCTCACGAACGACGACGCGCTGGTTGCCGACCCCGATCACCACGTCCTTCGACTCGAACTTCACCTTCGCCCAGAGCTCGCGGATCGCGTTCGAGACGACCAGCTGGTCGGTGACCTCACCGTCGCGGACGGCACCGATGGGAATCGGCACCTCTCCGTAGCGCACGAGCGTGGGCTGGTTCGAGCTGGACGGCCCTCCGCTGCCGAAGTCCAGCTGGGCGGCACGCACGGCGGTGGTGCCGATGTCGAGCCCGATGACTCGCGACTTGCCCACAATGTCCCCTTTCGAACGACGCTCCGATGCTTCTCGTGCTATCGGGCGAATCGCGAGGGGACTTGAGGTCTGGTGTCCATCAAACGTGGAGGCGGCTCGCTAGAGAACGCCCAGGTAGGCGGACCAGAGCTGTTCTCCGACGGCGACACCCAACAGGGCACCGCCGAGCATCCACGGGCCGAAGGGGACTGACGACTTGCGATCGGCGCGCCTGGCCAGGAGGAGTCCGATGGAGTAGAGCCCGCCGAGCAGGAACGCGGCGAACCCGCCGACGACGAGGGCTCCCCAGCCGATCCAGCCGAGGTACAGGCCGAGAACGCCCGCCAGCTTCACGTCGCCCCACCCCATGCCACCCGGACGCACCAGGACGAGCGTGAAGTAGAACGCGAAGAGCACGACCCCGGCGACGACAGCGCGGAGCAGGGCCGGCCAGTCCTGCTCACCGAGGCTCGCCCCCGCGAGCAGCACCAGCGCGACGACGTACGACGGCTTGACGATCGCGTCGGGGAGCCGGCGCACGTCGAGGTCGATGAGTCCGAGGGCCACGCTGATCGCCGCGAGGTAGAGGTAGGCCGGGATCGCCCAGCTCTCGCCGAAGCGCACAGCGACGAGTCCGAAGAGGGCGGCCGTGCCTGCCTCGACCAGCGGGTAGCGCACCGAGATCGGGTCGTGGCAGCTCCGGCACCGCCCGCGCAGGAGGAGCCACGAGAGCACCGGGATGTTGTCCCGCGCCGAGATCTCCTTGCCGCACTTCGGGCACGCCGACGGCGGCCGAACGATGGACTCGCCGCGGGGCACCCGCCAGATGACGACATTGAGGAACGAGCCGATGAGGAGACCGAGGACTACGCAGAACCCGATGAGAGCCACGTCGAGTGCATCAGGTGCGACCACGATCAGTCCTTCATCTCCTTGAAGTCGTCCAGCTTTGCGGCCTGCCCCTTCGCGGGTGCGTTCCACTTCTGCTCGGGCCCGCCGTTGCACGGCGCGACTGTCATCGAGGACCACGGGGTGTTCGTCGTGACACCACTGACGGTCTGCGTCATCTTGGCGCCGAGCGAGATGCATCGACCGTACCGGTCGGTGAACGTCCAGCTCTCCGCGTAGGTGTCCTTCAGCGCGTTGCGAGTCCACTTCTGGTCGGCGGAGGTCGAGCTGCAGGCCCTCATCACCGGGTTCGCGGGGTCAGCCGTCGCCGACGGGGTCGTCAGGCAGTAGGTGGAACCGTTGATGACCTTGATCTGCTGGCTGGCGAGCGATCCGGACAGGCCGGTGGGCTCGGTGTAGTACCACTTGTGGTTCCACGCGAGCTTGCTGCCGCCGCTCGGGTCCTGCTTGCACGGGTACACGATCATGAAGGCGTAGTTGACGTCCGTGTTTGTCACGTCCATGCAGCGCCCGAACTCCAGGTAGTTCACCACCTGGATCGTGTTGTAGCCGGCTGCACCGGCACCCACGCGCGGGTCCGGGTCGAACGAGCCGTTCGAGGTGTTGTCGCCGAGGCACGAGCCGACCTGGAGCTTTGTCGTGGCAAGGACCGCTGTGGCGGAGTGCGCCCCCAGGCAGAAGCTGCTGTAGTCCGTGTTCGTCGAGTTCTGTCCACGCCACCGCGCTCCACCCTCCCAGCTGAACATCTGGTCGGTCCTGGTCGCGTTGCAGTACTGCAGGGTCGCATTGACGGTGTTGCCAGCACTCGCCGGCCGGCCGGTGAGGCACAGCTCCGACGCGGCGGGACCGAGGGTTGTGATCGCGAGCTTGATCGAGTAGTCCTTGCCCCAGCTCCACAGTCGGCGGGGGTCGTCCGTCCGGCAGCCCGTAGCGGCTACGTAGGAGACCGTCGAGTTGACCGTCTGACCATCGGCCTGGAGGCAGTACGTGTCGCCGAAGTTGTAGATCGTCCCGCCGTCGATGTTGTTGTTGGAGACCTGGAACGTGTAGACGGTCTCGATCGTCCGGTTGCCGGCGGCGGCGCTCAGGCCCATGACCGCCTTGTCCTTGCCCTGCGAGGAGATGAGCGCGAAGCTCGGCGCGATCGCGACACCTGCCGTCGTGGAGCAGGTGAGGTCGTTGGCTGCGCGCCAGGTCGCGTCCTTGCCGGTCGGGTCGACGTCGAAGTACGTGATGGTCGTGACGTACTCGAGGTCGGTGGAGGATCCGCCGACGTGACCGGACACGGTGCACGGCAGCTTGTGCGGGTCGCCGTAGATCTTCCCGGTCAGCAGGTCGGGCGCGGCCAGGTTGAGCCGGAGCTGGCTCAACGTCGCGTCGATGCCGGCCTCGGCGGCGAACACGGTCTGCTCGGTCTTGGTGCCGAACTGCGTGGGGCGCACCTGTGCGACCGTGACGCCGAGCACGAGGACGCTGAGCGCGCCGACGATCATGATCAGCATCACGACCATGAGGAGTGCGACGCCCTCGTCGCCGCGAGAGGCGAGGTCGAACCGCGCACGCATTCTCGTCATGGGACCTTCACTCCGTTCGGTGGCGCTCTGGGCGGGTCGACGCATCACGGCCGGTTCACCCCCGTCTGGCAGACCGGGTAGTCACTCTGGCCGTTGCCGTCGAGGTCGGCGTTGCTCTGCGACGTCGTCGAGGTGTTGCGCGCGATGAAGAGGGAATCGAGCTGAGCGCCCTTCTTCGCGCCGACGCCGGCCGGCCCTGGGCCTACGTCGAGCACGGCCCGCAGCTGCTGCTTCTCATGGACGCCGTCCGCGGCGGTGAACTGGAACGGACGCGACGCAGGCACGCTGAGGTCGTTGCGCACGTTCTTGGCAACCATCACCCAGGCGCTCGGCGTCCGAGGCGCGACGTCGGTCCACCAGCGGTACTCCAGCAGCCGTGTCGAAGCCGTGTATCTCCACTGCACACAGCCCGGAGCCGCCCCCGGCTGAGGCGTGACCAAGTACTCGACGTACCAGGTACCGGCGGTCGTGCCCGCACCGGGCCGGTTGACCGCCTTGGAGTAGCGGACCTCACGGTCCAGCTTCTGGAAGACCTTGCGCACCATGTCGCCCGAGTCCGAGACGGACTGAGCTCGCGCGGTCGACTTCGTCATCACGACGACCCCCGCCATGAAGATGCTGACCACGACAGTGAAGATGCCCATCGCGACGATCAGCTCCACGAGCGACATCCCCGAGTCGCTCTGGCGAGCAGCCGCGAGACGTCGGCGCAGCCGGTCCATGGTCGACCGCCGGGTCACTGGGTCACCGACAGGGTGACCGTCACGCGGTTGGACACGAACGCCGTACCAGACGCCTGCTGCAGCTGGTAGTCGAACGAGCACGCCTTGGTGCCGGACGCCACCGCCGGTGCGGTGTAGACGACCTTGCCGGCCAGTCCGTCCGAGGGAGACACCGCGACGGAGCCGCAACCGGCCGCAGGCTGGAAGACCGCCACCGTGATCCTGCTGCTCCAGTCCGCCAGCAGCGGCGTGTCGTTCGTCCCCACGATGAGCGTGGAGTTGACCGACTTCTTGACCGAGTAGGCGTCGGCCACCGCGACCGGCGGGGCCACGATGATCGTGTACGGCGTCGCAGCCGTCACCTCACCGTCGAGGTTCTTCACCGCGAAGTTCACGGTGTAGGTCCCCGGTGCCATCCCGGCGGGCTGGTTGAAGGTCGCGACGTTCGCTGCGCCGTTGAGGGTCACGGTGCCCGGCGAGGGCGCCGCTCCAGACATCACGATCGAGAACGACGACGGGTTGCCGGTCTTGTTCAGGATGTCGAGGTTGGTCGTCATCGCGTTCTTCGGGCTGTACGCCACTGTGATGGTCTGCGGGGACGACACCGGAGGGTCGCTGTTCTTGACCGTGACGACGAGCGTCGCCTCCGCACTCTCGCCCCCCCACGGGTCCTTGACCTTGTACTTGATCGTCTTCGAGCCGGTGGCCGCACCGTTGTAGACGATGTTCGTGCCCGACACCGAGGCGCCGGTGACGGGCGCGGTGATGGAGACCGTCGTGCCGGCCGTGAAGGTGCCGAGGTCGTTGGCGAGGACGTCGAACGACTTGGCCACGTTGAGGACGGAGTATCCGGTGTCGTTGACCGACTTCGGCGTCACCGTCACCGTCGCGATGGCCTCGTTCGACGTGCGCCCGGCCTGGTCCTTGAGCGTGTAGGTGAACTGGGTGATCCCCGAGGCGTCGGCGGGCGCCGTGAAGTCCACGCCGCCCATCGTCGCGCCGGACGCGCGGACGGAGACGGTGCCCATCGTCGGGAGCGTGATGATCGTCGTCGGGTTCGACGTAACAGCCCCCATGACGTCGTTGGCCAGGATGTCCGAGTACACAGACGCGCTGCCGGCCACGACCGTGAGGGCGTCGTCGTACGCGACCGGCTTCGCGGTCAGGTTCCAGTTCGCGTCGTTCGACGGGTCGACCAGCGCAGAGACGCGGTAGGTGCACACCGTTGCGCCGCCGCACTGCCCGGCCTTCGTCGGCGCCCACTTGACCACGACGACGATGCGGTAGAGCTTGGCACCGCCGCCCGGGTTGGCCTTGGTGCACGGCTTGTCGGTCTGGGCGGCCGCGATGGGCCTGAAGCAGGTGCCGATCAGCGTCGTCACGGTGAAGGTCTCGTCCGAGACCCGGATCGGGTTGCCCACGATCGGGATGACGGCGTTCGCGGAGTTCGCGGCGGCGGGGTCCCAGTCCGCGTTCATCTGCGCGGTGTCGGTCGCGGCCGCTGCGGCCCAGGCGGCGTCGACGTCAGCCTTCGCCCGGCCGATGAGCAATCCACTCGTCCCCGCGCCGTTGGCGGCCTGCGGTGTGACGGAGCGCGCCAGCTCCATGCCCTGCGTCGCGACGGCGACGGCGGCCTGGGAGCGCTGCTGGTGGGACGTGTTCTGCATGCCGCGGATGAAGAAGCCCAGCGCCGCCGTGGCGACGATGCCGAGGAGAAAGAGCGCAACAACGACCTCGATCAGGCTGAATCCGGCCTGATCACCGGTGACGCGGCCGATCTCGACTCGTCGCCTCATCACTTCTCCTCGGGTGGCGTGTGGTGGTGCTGGGAATGCGGGTGTGCCGCAGGGGCTCCGGAGGACGAACCTCCCGGAGCCCCTGCGACGTCGCGATCAGCTGCAGGCGGTGCCGGCCGGGAGCAGGCCGCCCTTGTCGCTGTCGTAGTTGAAGCCGACCGTGTTGCTGCCCTTGGGGTTCGAGCCCGTGATGCAGTACTCGGTCGAGGAGCCCGTGACGTTCAGCGTGTTGCCAGAGGACAGCTTTACCGTCGTCGCCGTGCCACCGGTCGGCGCGGGGATCGTGATGGTGCCCACGGCGCCGGTGATGGCGCCGGGGTACGCCTGAGCGTCCGTCGCGTAGGTCTCCAGCTCGTTGGCGACCGTGCGCAGGTCGGACTTGATCGACGCGTCGACCGCCTTCTTGCGCTGGTTCAGGAACACCGGGATCGCGATGGCCGCGAGGATGCCGATGATGATGATGACGACGAGGAGCTCGATGAGCGTGAAGCCCTGGTCCTTCTCGTCGATGGACTTGCGGACGCGAGCGATCATGAGGGTCTGCCTTTCAGGGGGTGGCGCGGGCATGAGGTCTGCATGCCCGCGGAGGGCCGAGCGCTCGAACCAGGAACGAGGTCGCCCTCGGCACGAGGAGGATCAGGAGCGGCCTGGCGGGCGACGAGTGCGAGCGCCGTGGCGGACCCGGGCGAGCTGCGAACGAAGGTCGGGAGGCGTCGTGCGACGCCTCCCGACCCGGTCACGATCAGCTGCAGGCAGTGCCGGCCGGGAGCAGGCCGCCCTTGTCGCTGTCGTAGTTGAAGCCGGCGGTGTTGCTGCCCTTGGTGTTCGTGCCCGTGATGCAGTACTCGGTCGCCGTCGCGACGATCTTCACGACGTTGCCCGAGGAGAGCTTGACGTCGGTCGCCGGGTTCGGCGCCAGCGCCGGGATCGTGATCTTGTCGGTGCCGCTGTTGACCGTGCCGACCGGGTACGCCTGGGCGTCCGTCGCGTAGGTCTCCAGCTCGTTGGCGACCGTGCGCAGGTCGGACTTGATCGACGCGTCGACCGCCTTCTTGCGCTGGTTCAGGAACACCGGGATCGCGATGGCCGCGAGGATGCCGATGATGATGATGACGACGAGGAGCTCAATGAGCGTGAAGCCCTGGTCCTTCTCGTCGATGGACTTGCGAACGCGAGCGATCATGTGCCCGTCCCCATTTCGAATTCAGGTCCAATGTTGATGGCGCCTCAGAACTGCAGTGGCTCCACGTGCAGTTTCGGTGCGTAGCCCACTGGACTTGAGTACCCATTGGGAGGATCTTCTGTTGTCACCCGATCGGCGCAGCCTCGGAAATGTCCGAAAGGATGCGATCCAATCAAGGCAGGACGAACGCAGGGGTGCCCGTGCAGGACGCTCCGTCGTCAAGGACGACCGACCCGTCGACCACGGCCCAGCTCCTCGACGCCACGGATCCTGAGTGCCACCCGCGAAGGCAGTACGAGTCACCGACGCGGACGACAGCGACCGTGTTCGCGGGGCTCAGCCGGATGTCCGAGCGCACCATCGCCTCGTCGATCGCGGAGGTGTCGGAGTGCGTCGCAGCGGTCACCGCGACCGCGACGTTGTGCAGGTCCGACTTGACCGTCGCGTCGAAGGCCTGGCGCCGCTGGTTCAGCAGGGTCGGGATGGCTATCGCCGCGAGCACGCCGATGATGATGATGACCACGAGCAACTCGATGAGGGTAAAGCCATGGTCGCGGGCGTCGCGCACAAGAAGTCTGTTCATGTCAGTTGATCAGGTCGAAGACCTTGAAGATGGGCATGTACAGCGCGATGATCATGCCGCCGATGAGCGAACCCAGCACGACGATCATCAGGGGCTCGATGAGCGACGTCAGCTGTTCCGTCGTCGCCTCGACCTCTTGGTCGTAGAACTCGGCGATCTTCTCGAGCATCGTGTCGAGCGCGCCTGTGTCCTCACCGACGGCCATCATCTGCACCACCATCGGCGGGAACACCGGGTGCTGCGACAGCGGTCCGCTCAGCGAGTGCCCTGAGCGCACCGACTCCTGGACCGCCTTGGCGGCGCGCTCGATGACGAGGTTGCCGCTGGTCTCCCCGACGATGTCCAGCGCCTGCAGGATCGGCACTCCGGCGTGGATCATGGTGCCGAAGTTGCGGGTGAACCGAGCGACCGCGATCTTGCGGAACAGGTTGCCGAACACCGGGACCTTCAGCTTGACCGGGTCGAGCCTTTCCCGCACGCCGCGGTCATTCTTGTGCTTTGACCACCAGACCGAGAACACGCCGATCACCACGACGAGTGGGATGGCGACGATCTTGAGAATGCTGGAGAGCATCACCAGGATTCGGGTGGGGAGCGGGAGCTCGCCACCGAGGCTGGTGAACATCCCAGCGAACACCGGGACGATGAAGAGCAGCATGCCGACTACGGCCAGGATGGCGATGACGAAGACGACTACCGGGTACGTCATGGCCGACTTCACCTTGCCGCGGAGCTTCACCTCGTCCTCGAAGTTGTTCGCGACGGAGATCAGGACCTGGTCGAGGAAGCCGCCGACCTCGCCAGCCTTCACCATGTTGATCATGAGCGGCGGGAAGACGTCGGCGTGCTTGGTCAGCGCGGTGGAGAACGAGACACCGACCTCCACGTCGTTCCGGACCTGCGCGATGCGCTTGGCCAGGGCCTTGCTCTCGGTCTGCTCTGCCAAGATGGTGAGCGACCGCAGCAACGACAAGCCGGCGTCGATCATCGTCGACAGCTGGCGAGCCATGATCGCGAGGTCCTTCAGGCCGATCTTGTCGGAGAAGCCCGGGATCGAGATCTCCTTCTGGAGACCGCCGGTGCCCACCTCGCTGATCGACATGGGTGCGAGGCCCATGGTCTTCAGCCGGTTGGCCACCGCCGCCTGGTTGGGCGCCTCGATCCGACCCTTGACGATCTTGCCTTCGCGGTTACGGACCGCGTACTCGAAGGTCCGTGCCGTTGTCGCGGCCATCAGTGCGCCCCCTCGGCGTAGAAGTTGCCGCCCATGCCGGCCTTCGTGAGGCCCGCGCCCGCGGAGCCTCCTGCGGCGCGGCCGGTCAGGCGGTTGAAGTCCTCGATGTGGTGGCACTTGTCCAGACCGGTCTCGTAGGAGATCCGGCCGGTCTTGACCAGGTCCGCGAGGTGCTGGTCCATGGTGTGCATGCCCTGCTGAGCGCCGGCCTGCATCGCCGAGTAGATCTGGTGGGTCTTGCCCTCCCGGATGAGGTTCCGGATGGCCGGGGTGGCGATCAAGACCTCCGTCGCCACCGCTCGTCCATTGGCGTCCGCGCGCTTGGCCAGCGTCTGGCAGACGACGCCCTGCAGGGCGCTCGCCAGCTGGGTGCGCACCTGGGCCTGCTGGTGCGCGGGGAACACGTCGATGATGCGGTCGATCGTCTGGGCGGCGTCGGACGTGTGCAGCGTCGCGAAGACGAGGTGACCCGTCTCGGCGGCGGTCAGCGCGACCGAGATCGTCTCGAGGTCACGCATCTCGCCGACCAGGATGATGTCGGGGTCCTGGCGCAGCACGTGCTTGAGCGCGTTCGCGAAGGAGTGCGTGTCCGAGCCCACCTCGCGCTGGTTGATCAGCGACTTCTTGTGGCGGTGGAGGAACTCGATCGGGTCCTCGACCGTCATGATGTGGTCCTCGCGGGTCCGGTTCGCCAGGTCGACGACGGCCGCGAGGGTCGTCGACTTCCCGGAGCCCGTGGGGCCCGTGACCAGGACGAGACCGCGGGGCAGCCCGGCGAACGACCCCACGATCGGCGGGACCCCCAGCGCCTCGAGGGGCTTGATCTCGTAGGGGATGACACGGAAGGCGGCGCCGATGGACTCGCGCTGCTGGTAGATGTTCACGCGGAAGCGGGCGAGGCCGCGGACGGCGTACGACAGGTCGAGCTCGAGGTTCGCCTCGAACTTCTCCCGCTGCTTCTGCGTCAGGATCCCGTAGAGCGTGCGGCGCAGCGGCTCGGGCATCACGGTGCCGAAGCCGTCGAGCGGCTTGAGCGACCCGGAGATCCGGACCATGGGCGCGGCGCCGGTCGTCAGGTGCACGTCGGACGCGCCGAGCTTCACCATCTCGGTCAGGACGGCATCGATCGCGATGTCGCCCTCCTCGGCCTCCTGGCCCATCCCGCGACGGGGTGCGCGTTCGCGGACCGCCGCGGGGGCGGCGGCACGCTGGCTCGGCGGGCCGGCGGCGGGGGGCGGGGGCGGCTGCGGGGCGGGGACGTGTCCCGGCGCGCCGACGGCGGGGGCGGGCGCCGGCATGAACACCCCGTTGGTGGTCGGGCCCGGTCCGGCCGGCACGAACGACGCCTGCGCGGCCTGGGTCGTGACGCCGCCCGGGTACGACGCGGGAACCGCCGGGGGGGCCTGATAGGGCTGCGGGGCTGCGGGCGGGAGCGAGCTCTGCGACGGGATCGGCGAGAACATCGCCTGGCCAGGCGCGGGTGCACCCGCCTGCGGGCCGACCGGCCGGTAGGGCGGCAGCGGCCGCGACGGCTCTCCGGCGGATGCCTGGTACGTCTCGCTCACGTCGTTCCTCCACGGTCGTACGGCATCCGTCGGTGCGTCTGGTCACGCACCGTTCAGGCTCTCTGCGCTTCATCGGCCTGGCGCGTGCCCGACTTGAGGCATCGGTGCACGTCAAGCGCTCCCCCGGTCAGGCGACGACGCGCAGGATCTCCTCGATGGACGTGTAGCCGAGCGCCACCTTGTGCCAGCCGTCGTCGCGCAGCGGGATCATGCCCTGCGAGATGGCGGTCGCAGCGATGTCCGCGCTGGAGGAGTGCGCGACGGCGTGCCGCTCGATCTCCTCGGTCACGCGCATCACCTCGTGCAGGGCCAGCCGCCCGCGGTAGCCCGTCTTCGAGCAGGTGGGGCAACCGACCGCGCGCATCAACTCGGGCAGCGGCTCCCCGTCCACCCAGGGGAAGCGCGCCGCAGCAAGCTCCACGGGCGTCGGCGTGTACGGCTCCTTGCACTTGTTGCAGAGCTTGCGTGCGAGCCGCTGGGCGACGACCGCGTCCAGCGCCGACCCGACCAGGAAGGGCTCGATCCCCATCTCGGTGAGGCGGGTGATCGCCGACGGGGCGTCGTTGGTGTGCAGCGTCGAGAGCACGAGGTGACCGGTGAGGGCCGCCTCGATGGCGATCTGCGCGGTCTCGTGGTCGCGGATCTCACCGAGGAGGACGACGTCGGGGTCCGACCGCAGGATGGAGCGCAGCGCACCGGCGAAGGTCAGGCCGGCCTTGGGGTTCACCTGCACCTGGTTGATGCCGGCCAGGCGGTACTCGACCGGGTCCTCGACCGTGATGACGTTGATCTCGGGCTTGGAGACGGCGTTGAGCGTCGCGTAGAGCGTCGTCGACTTCCCCGACCCGGTGGGGCCGGTCACCAGGATCATCCCGTACGGCTTGGTGTACGCCTCGTGATAGGTCGCGTAGTTCTCGTCCAGGAACGACAGGTCGCGCAGGTCGAGGCTCGCCGTGGAGTTGTCCAGGATTCGCATGACGATCTTCTCGCCCCACACCGTCGGCAGCGTGGCCACGCGGAGGTCGATCTTGCGGCCGTTGTGCACCACGGACATGCGGCCGTCCTGCGGCTTGCGGCGCTCGGCGATGTCGATGTCGCTCATGATCTTGACGCGGCTGATGACACCACCCTGGATCTGCTTCGGCGACCGCTGCGTCTCGTGCAGCACGCCGTCGATCCGGTACCGCACCCGCAGGTCGTGCTCGGTGGGCTCGATGTGGATGTCCGAGGCGCGGTCGGTGATCGCCTGCGTGACCAGCAGGTTCACGTACCGCACGATCGGCGCGTCGTCGTCGACGAAGTCGCCCATCTTCGACAGGTCGGTGTCGGCGGTGCCGATCTCGTCCTCGAAGGCCTGAGACAGGTCGTCCATCTCGTCGTCGGCCCGGCAGAACCGGTCGATCGCCCGCAGCAGGTTGTCGTGCGTGGAGATCACCGAGATCACCGGCCGGCCGGAGACCGTGCGTACGTCGTCGACGGCCATGACGTTGCCCGGGTCCGAGGTGGCCAGGACGATCGACCCGCCCTCCAGCGCGACGGGCAGCACGGTGTACTTCCGACAGAGCGCGCTGGGCACCAGCGCGAGAGCCGCGCGGTCCACCGGGTGCTCGTCGAGGTCGACGAACTGCATGCCCACCTGTGCAGCGAGGGCCTTGACCAGCTGGCCCTCGGTGATCACGCCGAGCTCGACCAGAGTGCGTCCGAGCGACGAGCCGCGGGCATGGGTCTCGTCGAGCGCCGCGAGCAGCTGCACCTCAGAGACGAGGCCTTCATCGAGCAGGATCTCCCCGAGCTGCTTCACGCGCCGTCCCTCCGGTCGAGCCGGCGGCCGGGTGGTGGCCGCACGGGTGTCTCCCCGGTCAATCGGCAGCAACCCTGAGGCGCGTGAGGATCTCAGGTGGTGAGTTTGTCCTCGAGTGCCGCCGACATGGCTGCGAGCGGGGCGGCCCGCCCGGTCATCAGGCGCACCTGCTCGGCCGCCTGGTGCAGCAGCATGCGCTCCCCGCCCACCACCGCTCCCCCGGCCGCTGCCCAGGCGACCGACAGCGCGGTCGGCCTGGGGTCGTACGCCACGTCGAGGAGGACGCCCTCCGCGTGGGTGACCTGCGCGGCGATCGCGTCCGCGGCGAACGGCGGAAGGGTCGACACGACCGCATCGGCGCGGCCGATCTCCCCCACCGCGGCATCCAGCGTGCGGTAGACGGGCGTCACGCCCATCCGGTGGGCCGCCCGCATGAGCCCGCCCGCCCGGGCGAGGGCCCGGACGTAGACGACCGGCGACGCGCAGCCGAGCTGGGCGAGCGCGGCGAGCGTGGACGCCGCAGTCGCGCCGGCGCCCAGCACCGCGGCGGTGCGGACCTGGGCGCCGTCGAGCCCTTCACCGAGCGCGGCGACGAGCCCGTGCACGTCGGTGTTCGCGCCGATCAGCGTGCGTCCCTGGAACAGCACCGTGTTCACGGCACCGACGACCTCCGCCAGGGGCTCGACGTGGTCGAGCAGCGGGATGACCGTCTGCTTCAGGGGCATGGTGAGGCTCAGACCCGCCCAGGACGCGTCGAGCCCGTGCACGAACGTCGCGAGCTCGGCCTCGGTGACGTCGACCGCGTCGTAGCGCCAGCCGTCGAGTCCGAGCGCCGCGTAGGCGGCGCGGTGGAGCGTCGGTGACAGCGAGTGCGCCACCGGGTGCCCGAGCACCGCCGCCCGTCGAGGGGCGGCCGTGCTCACCCGCTGTTCTCCTCCTGCCACTGACGAAGAAGCGCCTTGTTGGCGTTGTGCTCCTCGTTCGTGACGGCGAAGCGGGTCTCCCCGGTGTCGAGGTTGACCGCCACCCAGAAGAGCCAGTCACCCGGCTCAGGGTTGAGGACAGCGTCGATCGACACCGCGCCCGGGGAGGCGATCGGCGTCGGCGGCAAGCCGAGGTGGGTGTAGGTGTTGTACGGGTTGGAGTCGTCCTGCGTCATCTCCGTGGTCAGGTCCATGCCCGAGATGCCCAGCCCGTAGGCGACCGTCGCGTCGATCTGCAGCACCATCTCCTTGGCGAGGCGGTTCTCGATGGCGCGCGCCACCTTGGGCCGGTCCTCGGGGAGCTTCGCCTCGCGCTCGACCAGCGACGCCTTGTTGAGCACGGTCTCCCACTGGTCCTGCGGGACACCCTTCTGCGTGAGCACAGCCACGGTCTGCGCGGTCATCTGAGACAGGACGCTCGCCGGCGTGGCGTCCGGCTGGATGTCGTACGTGGCCGGGAACAGCCAGCCCTCGGCGTTGCCGTTGGCCTCGGCCGGCAGCCCGATGGCGGCGGGGTCCGCGATCGCGGCCTGGACCTCCTCGACGGGTACGGCCATCTTCTCGCTGAGCTTCGTCGCGATCTGGTCCTTGGTGAGCCCCTCGGGGATCGTGACCTTGAACGAGACCCTGCTCGACGGGTTGAGGAGCGCGACGACGGCGTCGGACGCCTTCATCTCGAGGAGCATCGAGTACGTGCCCGGCTGGATCGAGCTGGCCTGCGCGTTCGCCGCGAAGGCGTCGTTGAAGGCCTTGGCGGTGGCGACGACGCCCGCATCCACCAGGGTCGTCGCCATGTCGGCGCCGGTGTCGCCGGGTTTGATGACGATCTCCACCCTGCCGTGGCCGATCCCGCTGTAGTCGTCGACACCACTGCCGGAGCCCTGCGCGCCCTGGAACAGGCCACCCATGAGCTCGATGACCACGTAGGCGGCGCCGGCGACCATGAGCACGGCGACGACGAGCACCCAGATCGAGCGACGACGACGACGCTTGCGTTCCCGCTGCTCCTTCGCGCGGCCGCGGGATCGGGAGGGTCGGCGCTCGGCCGGGGCGAGACGGGTGTCACCACCGAACAGGTCGCTCACCTCGTCGCTCCGTTCTCCGGGGGCCCAACGGTCGGTCTGGCTGTTGGTCACTCGCGCGTCACTCCACAGTCGTCCGTGCGTCGCCCGCAGCCCCCCCGCGCGCCACTGGAGCATGCTGTGCTGGGCCGACGAGCACCCGCTCACCGGGACGTCGCCCCGACGCACGCTCCGCGTCCAGCGCGGACTGCAAGATCACCACCGCGGCCGCCTGGTCGACGACCTGCCGGTGGCTGCGTCCGGATCGGCCGGACGCATGCAGCGCGTGATGGGCGGACACCGTGCTCATCCGCTCGTCGACCAACCGCACCGTGACGGGTGCGACGGCCTGCGCCAGTTGGACAGCGTACGCGCGCGCGGCGTCGGATGCGGAACCTTCGGCGCCCGATAAGTGCACCGGAAGTCCGACATACACAACACCCACACCCCGCTCCTGCACCTCCCGCACCACCTGCGCGATGTCGGACGGAAGCCGACCTTTCGCGCTGGTGGCGCGTGCGAGGGTGGCCACCGGCGTCGCGATCAGCCCGTCGGGGTCGCTGCTCGCGAGGCCGACGCGCACGGAGCCGACGTCCACCGCGAGCCGGGCGCCGCGGACGACGTCCCGGTCGGGGTCGGGTACGGCGGGCACGTCAGCCGCTCACCGCCGCGGTCACCGCGGCCAGCGCCTCGGCGAGCCGCACGGGATCCGTGCCGCCGCCCTGTGCCAGGTCGTCCTTGCCGCCGCCGCCCCCGCCGAGGATGCCGGAGGCCGTCCGCACGAGGGCGCCGGCGCGCACACCACGCTCGCGCGCCGCGGCGTTGGTCGCGACGACGACGACCGGCCGGCCCTTGCTCACGCCACCGATCGCCACCACCGCGGGCGCCGCCTCGCCCAGCCGCGAGCGGACGTCGAGCACCAGGGTGCGCAGCTCGTCGCCGCCGACCTCGCCCGCGTCGTGCGCGACCACGCGGGTCTCCCCCACCGTCTGCGCGCCGGACGCGAGCGCGCCCGCCTGCGCGAGCAGGGTCGCCTGGCGCAGCCCCGCGAGCTCCTTCTCCGAGTCCTTGAGCTTGGTGAGCAGCGAGGACACGCGCTCTGTGAGCTCGTCCGGGCGAGCCCCGAGCAGCCCCGACAGCTGGCCGACGAGCGCGCGCTCCTTCGCCTGGTACCCGTAGGCCCCCGCACCGACGAGGGCATCGACACGCCTCACGCCGGAGCCGATCGCCGACTCGGACAGCAGGGTGACCAGGCCGAGCTCGCCGGACCGCTTGACGTGCGTGCCCGCGCACAGCTCGAGCGACCAGCCGTCGCCGATGTCGACGACGCGGACCTCGTTGCCGTACTTCTCGCCGAACAGCGCCATCGCGCCCCGGCCACGTGCCTCGTCGATCCGCATGACCGAGTCGGTGATCTCGAGGTCGTCCTGGAGCCGCTCGTTGACGCGCGCCTCGATCTCCGCGACGACCTGTGACGGGGTCGCGGACGGCGAGCGGAAGTCGAACCGGAGCCGGCTCGGCGCGTTGAGCGAGCCGGCCTGCGTCGCGCTCTCCCCGATGGACTCGTGCAGCGCCTTGTGCACCAGGTGCGTGGCCGTGTGGGCACGCGCGATCGCCCGGCGGCGGTCGACGTCGATCGTCGCGGTCCCGGACTCGCCGAACGTGACCGTGCCGTCGACCAGGCGACCGTGGTGCACGGACAGGCCCTTGACCGGCGCCTGCACGTCGTCGACCTCGATGCGCGCACCGCCGTCGAGCACGATGACGCCGGTGTCCGCCTGCTGCCCGCCCGCCTCGGCGTAGAACGGCGTCACGTCGAGCACGACCTCCACGTCCGCGGGCGCGGTCGCGGCCGGCGCAGGCACGCCGTCGACCAGCAGGCCGACCACGCGCGAGCGGGCGGTGGCGTCGGTGTACCCGATGAACTGGACCGGCTTCGCGCTCTCGCTGCTCAGGGTGCTGTGCAGCTCCTGGTAGGCCGCCGTGTCCGCGCGACCGGCGCGCTTGGCCAGCGCGTCCGCCCGTGCACGGTCCCGCTGCTCCTTCATGAGGGTCCGGAACGCGGTCTCGTCGACGGAGACGCCCTGCTCGGCCGCCATCTCGAGCGTGAGGTCGATCGGGAAGCCGTAGGTGTCGTGCAGCTGGAAGGCGTGCGACCCCGAGAGGACGCCGAGCGCCTGCTTCTTCACGTTCTGGACAGCAGTGTCGAGGATCACCGTGCCGGCAGCCAGCGTGCGCCGGAACGACTCTTCCTCGGCGTACGCGACCTGGCTGATCTTCTCGAAGTTCGCCGCGAGCTCTGGGTACGACGGGCTCATCGCGTCCTTGCTCAGGGGCAGCAGCGACGGCAGCGCGAGGCCCTCGACCCCGAGCAGGCGCATCGCACGGATGGAGCGGCGCAGGAGGCGGCGCAGCACGTAGCCGCGGCCCTCGTTGGACGGCGTGACGCCGTCGCCCATGAGCATGAGCGAGCTGCGCACGTGGTCGGCGACCACGCGCATCCGGACGTCGTCGTCGTGCACCGCGCCGTACCGCTTGCCGGACAGCTCCTGCGCACCCCGGATGACGGGGAACACCTCGTCGATCTCGTACAGGTTGTCGACGCCCTGGAGCAGGTAGGCCACGCGCTCGAGGCCCATGCCGGTGTCGATATTCTTCTGCTTGAGGTCCCCGAGGATCGGGAAGTTCTCCTTGCCGCCCCCGTCACCGCGCTCGTACTGCATGAAGACGAGGTTCCAGATCTCCAGGTAGCGGTCCTCGTCGACGACCGGTCCGCCCTCCGCGCCGTACTCCGGCCCGCGGTCGACGTAGATCTCCGAGCAGGGACCCGACGGTCCGCGCGCGCCGGTGGACCAGAAGTTGTCCTTCCAGCCGCGGCGCTGGATGCGCTCGTCCGGCAACCCCGCGATCTGCTTCCAGAGGTCGGCCGCCTCGTCGTCGTCGTGGAAGACGGTGACCCAGATGGTGTCGGGGTCGAAGCCGAATCCACCGGTCTCGCGCGACCCGGTGACCAGCTCCCAGGCGTAGGTGATCGCGCCTTCCTTGAAGTAGTCGCCGAACGAGAAGTTGCCGTTCATCTGGAAGAACGTGCCGTGGCGGGTGGTCTTGCCGACCTCCTCGATGTCGAGGGTGCGCACGCACTTCTGCACGCTCGTGGCGCGCGGCCACGGCGCGGTCTGCTCGCCGAGCATGTACGGGATGAACGGCACCATGCCGGCGATGACGAACAGGGTCGACGGGTCGGGCGAGATCAGCGAGGCCGAGGGGACGACGACGTGGCCCTTGCCCTCGAAGTAGTCGAGCCAGCGCTGGCGGATCTCGGCGGTACGCATCGGTGTCCTCGTCGTCGTGCTGTGGTGATCGGGTGGTGCCTAGAAGAAGGTGTAGCCGTCGTCGTCGTCCGGGTCCTCGGTGGGGCCTGCCCAGTCCTCGCCACGGCGGGAGGACCATGCGCGCCGCAGCTTCTCGACGCGCTCGGGTCGTTCCGCCCGGAGCGCGTCGACGTCGACGTCGCCGACGAGGTCGTGCCGCAGCTGCGCCTCACGCTCGGCCATCCCCGCCAGGAACTCGCTCTTGAGGGTGGCCACCGCGTGCGTGACGCGCTGGGCACCGTCGATGGCGTCGGTGGTCCCGGCCGGCAGGTAGGTCTCGACGACCGTGCGCCCCTTGCGGATCACGATCACCGTGACGACGACGCCGACGGCCAGCCAGGTCAGGCGGCGCGCCATCATCGGCTCCGGCGCGCGCTCGCCGCGAGACCGGACAGCGCCCGGCGCACGCCGTACGAGAACGCCGCGACCTTGATCATCGGCGAGCCGACGGTCGCGGCGAACAGCGACGTGAGCGCCGAGACGTTCTCCGACACCTGCGCGGCGGCCGTGGTGACCGTGTCGATGTTGGCCAGCTGCCCGTTCGAGGACGCCACGAGCGTGGCCGTCTCGTCCAGCACCGGGACCGTGTGGTCGGTGATCTCCTTGACCGAGGTCCGGGTCTCGTCCAGCACGCGGCCCAGCTTGATCAACGGGACCGCCAAGAAGCCCACGAGCAGCACGAACGCGATCGCGGCGATCAGACCCGCGACGTCACCCACCGACATGTCCAGCCTCCTGGTCCTGGGGTCGTCGACCCCGCGGAAACCCTACCCGCCCCCGCACGCACGAACGCCCCGCTGCGCAGCTGCGCGGCGGGGCGTCCGTGAGGAACGGATCAGCGGGCGTAGTACTCGACGACCAGCTGGACCTCGCACGTCACGGGGACCTCGGCGCGCTTGGGGTGGCGGACCAGGACGGAGCTGAGCTTCTCCAGCTGCACGTCGAGGTAGCCCGGGACCGTCGGGAGGACGTCGCGGTGCGCACCGGCGGCGGCGACCTGGAACGGCACCGTGGCCTGGCTCTTCGGCTTGACCTGGAGCGTCTGGCCCGGCTTCACGCGGAAGGAGGGACGGTCCACGATCTTGCCGTCGACCAGCATGTGACGGTGCACGACGACCTGGCGGGCCTGGAGGATCGTGCGGGCGAAGCCGGAGCGCAGGACGAGGGCGTCGAGACGCGTCTCGAGGTTCTCGACGAGCGCCTCACCGGTCAGGCCCGGGGCCTTGCGGGCGTCCTCGTACGCACGAGCCATCTGCTTCTCGCGCAGCGCGTACTGGGCGCGCAGACGCTGCTTCTCACGCAGACGGACCGCGTAGTCGGACTCGGTGCGGCGACGCGCACGGCCGTGCTCGCCGGGGGGGTACGGCCGCTTCTCGAAGTGCTTGACGGCCTTGGGCGTCAGCGCGAGGCCGAGGGCGCGGGAAAGGCGCACCTGGCGACGCGAGCGGGTCACGCTGCTCACAGAGTTACTTCCTGTCGTTGTAGACGTCACACCCGAAGACGGAGAGCTCCGCCGGGCGTGGGGCCGACCGTGTGGTGCGTCGTGTCTGGTGTCCGACGCTGGCTAAGGCCCCAGGTGGCCGTCCGAGCTGGGGGCGTGAATGCACACCCGTCCCGCGGACGACCTCGACACTCTACCCTGCGCCGGCCGGGAAACCCGAATCAGCCCTGGCCGTCGAGGATCGCCCTGATCCGGTCCAGCCGCTCGGTCACCTGGCGCTCGTAGCCGCGGTCGCTCGGCTCGTAGTACCGCGTGCCCACCAGCTCGTCCGGCAGGTACTGCTGGGCGGCCACCGCGTGCGGTTGGTCGTGCGCGTAGAGGTAGGACGTCCCGTGGCCCAGCTGCTTGGCGCCCGGGTAGTGCGCGTCGCGCAGGTGCGAGGGCACCGAGCCGATCCGGCCGGCGCGCACGTCGGCCAGCGCGCGGTCGATGCCCGTGTAGGCGGCGTTCGACTTCGGGGCGGTCGCCAGGTGCACGACGGCCTCCGCCAGGATGATCCGCGCCTCGGGCATCCCGATCAGCGCGACGGCCTGGGCGGCGGCGACGGCCGTCTGGAGCGCGCTCGGGTCGGCCATGCCGACGTCCTCGGCGGCGGCGATGACGATCCGGCGGGCGATGAACCGGGGGTCCTCCCCCGCGGCGATCATGCGTGCGAGGTAGTGCAGCGAGGCGTCGACGTCGGAGCCGCGCATCGACTTGATGAACGCGCTGATCACGTCGTAGTGCTGGTCGCCGTCGCGGTCGTAGCGCACCGCGGCGACGTCGATCGCGCGCTCCATCGTCGCCAGGTCGACCAGCACGGGAAGGACCGCGTCGTCCTCCGAGAGCGCGGAGCCCGCGGCGGCCTCGAGGATGGTCAGCGCCTTGCGCGCGTCCCCGCCGGCCAGCCGGAGCAGGTGGTCCTCGGCGTCGTCGGACAGCGTGATGGACCCGCCCAGGCCCCGCTCGTCCTCGACCGCCCGACGGACCAGACGGCGCACGTCCTCGGTGTCGAGCGGCTGGAGCGTGAGCAGCAGGGAGCGGGACAGCAGCGGCGAGTTCACGGAGAACGACGGGTTCTCCGTGGTGGCGGCCACCAGGGTGACCCAGCGGTTCTCCACGCTGGGCAGCAGGGCGTCCTGCTGCGCCTTGGTGAACCGGTGGACCTCGTCGATGAACAGGACGGTCTCGGTGCCGTCCGTCGCCAGCCGGCGGCGGGCGTCCTCGATCACGGCCCGCACGTCCTTGACCCCCGCAGTGACCGCCGACAGCTCGACGAAACGGCGGCCGGACGTGGCGGCGATGAGGTACGCGAGGGTCGTCTTCCCGGTGCCGGGCGGTCCCCACAGCACGACCGAGGTGGGCGCCGCCCGACGAGCCGCGTCGTTGGCAGGCTCGACCAGCCGCCGCAGGGGCGACCCGCCGACGAGCAGGTGCTCCTGGCCCGCCACCTCCCCCAGGTCACGCGGCCGCATCCGCACCGCGAGCGGCGCCCCGGCCCCGACGGCGGGCAGGCCGGTGGCCGTCGACGTCACCGCATCGAAGAGGTCCATGCGGGCAGGGTACGCACGCGGACCGACGTCGGAGAGCCTCCCTCACCCCGAACCGGTGACTCCGTGTGCGCGACGGCCGTTCCACCTGCGACGATGACCGGCGTGTTCGCCCGAGTAGGTCGCGCTGTCGCCCACCACCCCCGCCTCACCGTCGTCGCGTGGCTGGTCCTCGCCGTGCTCGGCTACGGTCTGGCGGTCCTGGGCGTGCACGGGGAGAACCTGTTCGACCGCCTGAGCACCGGCGCTCCGTCGGTCCCCGGGTCCGAGAGCGCCGAGGGGCGGCAGATCCTCGAGGACTCCGACGAGAGCGGCCCCTCCCTCACGCTGGTCCTCCAGGGCGTCGACCCGACCGACCCCGAGGTGGCCACGGCCCTGGCGCCGGCACGCGAGGACCTCGCCTCGATCGACGGAGTCGTCTCCGTCATCGACGCGCTGGGCCTGCCGGACGGCGCCGCCAACCCCGCCGCAGCCCCGTTGCTCGCCCAGGACGGGGACGGGTTCCTCGTCGTCGTGGAGCTTGCCCCCGACCTGTCCGAGGACGACCAGCAGGCCGCGCTGGACGCCGTCGCGACACGCCTGCGCGAGGTGCCGGCGGACCTCGAGGTGGCCGCGCCCGGAGTCACCGGGATCGTCGGTGGCACCACGCTGATCGTCGAGGCCATCACGGACCAGGTGGAGACCGACCTGCGCACCGGCGAGACCATCGCGCTGCCGATCGCGCTGCTCATCATGATCCTCGTCTTCGGAGGCTTCCTCGCCGCCGGGATGCCGATGGTCGGTGCAGTCGCGTCGATCGCCGGCGGGCTCGCCGCACTCCTGGGCTTCTCCTACGTCCTCGACCTCGACTCGTCCGTCGTCAACATCGTGACGGTCCTCGGCCTCGGCCTATCCATCGACTGGGGCCTGCTGATGGTCTCCCGGTTCCGGGAGGAGCTGCACCGCGTCGTCGACGGCGACGGCGGACGCGGGAGCCGACGACGGCGCGGCGACGGCGCGGTGCTGACCGCGATCGAACGGACCATGGCGACGGCCGGCCGCACCGCCACGTTCTCCGCGCTGATCATCGTCATCTCGATCGCCGGGCTGCTCGTGTTCCGGCCGCCGATCCTGCGGGCGTTCGGGGCGGCGGGCGTCGCCGTGATCGTCGTGGCGGTGGCCACCGCGCTGACCCTGGTGCCGGCTCTCCTGGTCCTGGCCGGCCGCCGCATGATCCGGCCGAGCATCCTGGCCAGGATCCCCGGCCTGCGCGGCGTGCTGGCGCGCACCGCCGACGTGCAGACCGAGGAGGGACTGTTCTCGCGTCTGGCCGCGCGGGTGCAACGGCACCCCTGGTTCGTGCTCCTCGGGTCTCTCGCGGTGCTCGGCTTCCTCGCCCTGCCGCTCGCTCACCTCGAGCTGCGCAACTCGACCACCGAGCTGCTGCCCGCCGGAAGCACCCAGCGCGAGTTCGTCGACGTGCTCGCCCGTGACTACCCCGCCGCGTCCACCCCGGCGATCACCGTGGTCGCACAGGCGTCCCTCGACGACGCCACCGCCTGGGCCGCCACGCTCGAGGACCTCGACGGGGTCGCGTCCGTCGACCCGCCGTCCCCGGTGGACTCCTACGTGGTAATCGGGATCCGCCCCGACACCGACGACCCCGGTGACACCGTCGCGCGCGAGGTCGTCCAGCAGGTCCGCGACCTCGATGCACCGTTCCCGACGTGGGTCACCGGCCAGGCCGCCTCGCAGATCGACTTCACCGCGGCCGTAGTCGACCGGGCGCCGGTCGCGATCGGGATCGTGGCGATCACGACGCTCGTCCTGCTCTTCCTCATGACCGGCTCGGTCGTCGTGCCCGTCAAGGCGCTCCTCACCAACGCGCTGTCCCTGGCGGCGTCGCTGGGCGTGCTCGTGTGGGTGTTCCAGGACGGGCACCTGGCCGGCCTGCTGAACTTCACGCCGACCGGCGGCATCGAGACCTACGTCATCGCCCTCGTCGTCGCGTTCGCGTTCGGGCTGGCCATGGACTACGAGGTGTTCCTGCTGTCCCGGATCAAGGAGCTGGTGGACCGGGGCATCCCCAACGACGACGCCGTGCGACTCGGGCTCCAGCGGTCGGGGCGGATCATCACGTCCGCCGCGCTCATCGTCGTCGTGGTGTTCGCCGGCTTCGTCGCCGGCGAGCTCCTGGTGATCAAGGAGGTCGGGTTCTCCCTGGCCGTCGCGGTGCTCGTCGACGCGACGCTGGTCCGGATGCTGCTGGTCCCCGCGACCATGACGCTCCTGGGCCGGGCGAACTGGTGGGCGCCGCCCTTCTTGCGCCGTCTGTACGACCGGATCTCGATCACCCACTGAGGACGGACCCATGCCGCGGAGCGCCCCCACGGATCGAGTCGTCTACGCGCGCCTGCTGCGGCGGTCGCGCTGGCTCACCGCTGCCGCGTCCGTGCCGTTCGCCCTCCTGGCGACGGAGCTGGTCTCGCGCGCACTCAGCGACGACCCGTCCACCCACGCGAGCGCGGCCTTCGTGTTCTTCCAGCTCGGGCTGTACTCGATCCTCGCGGGCGTCGCCCTGTGGTTCACGTGGCGCCGGTCGTTCCGCGCCCGCCCGGTCGTCCTTGCCCACGACGCGCAGCCCGGCACCGTCATGGGGGTGCCCGAGCTCGACGCTCCCGCCGGCAGGCACAGCACGCTCTCCGGGAACGCGGAGCCACCACCCCGACGGTGGTGACTCAGCCGGGCGGTCGACGAGCCCCGGCGGGCGAGAACGACGTGAGCTCGACCTCGGTGCGGTAGCCGAGCCGGTGGTAGATCCGGCGGGCACCGTCGTTCTGCGCGTACATGCCCAAAGACACCCACGGCGCCCCGGCAGACAGCCCGGCGCGCGTCGCGGCCGCGGTCAGCGCGGTCCCCAGGCCGGTGCCGCGCAGGCTGGGCAGGACTCCGAGACCGTGCACGTGCCAGGAGGGGTCGGTGCCCGTCGCGCCGCGCTCCGACGCACCGACGACCCCGCCGAGCACGCCGTCGACCTCGACTCCCCACCACCCGGCCTCGCCGGGTCGGGTGGGGTCCGCGGTCGTGTCGGGGCTGGCCGCGCTCAGGCACCGGCGGATCCGGTCCGCGTCGGTCGTCGGATCGAGCCGCCGCACGGCACGCTCCCCGGCCACCACCGGCGGGACCACGTCCGTCGAGAGCCAGTCCCACGTCGAGAACGGGACCAGAGCGAGCCTGGCGAGCACGCCAGCGGTCGGCCGCGCCCCCCGCGGCAGGCTCATCCAGCGGGCAGGACCGACGTCGAGCCCGGCGACGAGGCGGTCGACCGCCGCGGGGTCCCCGCGGCCGAGCAGGTTGGGACGCTCCGGTCCGCCAAGCACGAACAGGATCCCGTCGTCGTCCCCCACGACCTCGACCGCACCCCAGCGGTTCCGGTCGCCGATGATCAACCTGTCCTGCTGCCACCGGGGCGGGAGCAGCTCGAGCACGTCCGTCATCAGGCCGGCGGCGCGACCTTCGGCTTGGCGTCGACGCCGGCCTCGCGGCGCTGCTCCGGGGTGATCGGCGCCGGCGCAGCCGTCAGCGGGTCGAACCCGCCGCCCGACTTCGGGAACGCGATGACGTCGCGGATCGACTCCGAGCCGGTCAGCAGGGCCAGGATCCGGTCCCAGCCGAACGCGATCCCGCCGTGCGGCGGCGCGCCGAACTGGAACGCGGTGAGCAGGAAGCCGAACTTCTCCTGCGCCTCGTCCGGACCGATGCCCATGACGTCGAACACCCGCTCCTGCACGTCCTTGCGGTGGATACGGATGGACCCGCCGCCGATCTCGTTGCCGTTGCAGACGATGTCGTACGCGTACGCCAGCGCGGCGCCGGGGTCCTTCTCGAACGTGTCGATCCACTCCGGCGTCGGGGACGTGAACGCGTGGTGCACCGCGGTCCAGGCGCCACCGCCGACCGCGACGTCGTCGTCCTCACCGGTCGGCTTGAACAGCGGGGCGTCGACCACCCAGACGAACTTCCACTCGTTCTCGTCGATCAGGCCACCGCGGCGACCGATCTCCAGGCGCGCGGCGCCCAGCAGCGCACGGGCGTCGTTGACCGGACCGGCGGCGAAGAAGACCGCGTCGCCGGGGCTCGCGCCGACGGCGGCGACGAGGCCCGCGCGCTCGGACTCGGACAGGTTCTTGGCCACCGGGCCGCCGAGCTCGCCGTCCTCGCCCACCGTCACGTACGCCAGCCCCTTGGCGCCGCGCTGCTTGGCCCACTCCTGCCAGGCATCGAAGCCGCGGCGCGGGGTCGAGCCGCCGCCCGGCTGCACCACCGCACCCACGTAGGGCGCCTGGAAGACGCGGAACGGGGTCTCCGAGAAGTACGAGGTCAGCTCGACCAGCTCGAGCCCGAAGCGCAGGTCCGGCTTGTCGTTGCCGTAGCGCGCCATGGAGTCGGCGAACGTGATGCGCGGGATCGGCGTCGGCACCGTCACGCCGATGAGGTCCCAGAGCGCGACCAGGATCTGCTCGCCGAGGGCGATGACGTCGTCCTGCTCGACGAAGCTCATCTCGACGTCCAGCTGCGTGAACTCCGGCTGACGGTCCGCGCGGAAGTCCTCGTCGCGGTAGCAGCGGGCGATCTGGTAGTACCGCTCCAGGCCGCCCACCATGAGCAGCTGCTTGAACAGCTGCGGCGACTGCGGGAGCGCGTACCAGGAGCCCGGGGACAGGCGCGCCGGCACGAGGAAGTCGCGGGCGCCCTCCGGGGTGGAGCGCGTCAGGGTCGGCGTCTCGACCTCGACGAAGTCCTGCGCGTCCAGCACGCGGCGCGCGGCCTGGTTCGCCTTCGCCCGCAGGCGCATGGCCCGTGCGGGTGCGGGTCGTCGCAGGTCGAGGTAGCGGTACTTCAGCCGGGCTTCCTCACCGATCGTCTCGTCGAGCGACGACGACACCTGGAAGGGCAGAGGCTCGGACTCGTTGAGCACGACGACCTGCGCCGCGACCAGCTCGACCTCGCCGGTGGCCAGGTTCGGGTTCTCGTTGCCGGCGGGCCGACGGCCCACCTCCCCCGTCACCTGGAGGACGTACTCCGCGCGCAGCCCGTGCGCGACCGCCTCGTCACGGATGACCACCTGGGCGATGCCCGAGGCGTCCCGCAGGTCCACGAAAGCCACCCCACCGTGATCGCGACGCCGGTCCACCCAGCCCGTGAGGGTGACGGTGGTACCGATGTGCTCGGCTCGCAGCGAGCCGGCCGTGTGGGTGCGGAGCACGGAAGGTCCTTCGGGTCGGGAGTGGGAGCGCCCGTCGGACGCCCGCACGATCTTAGTGCCCGTGCCGGGACGGGCCCGCCGTCAATTCGATGGTGGTCAGCACGCGGGTCACGGCGGGCGTCGGTGGGACGGAGGAGAACCCGAACCGGACCGACGGCCGGACCGGTCGCACGGCGCCGAGGTCCTGCGACCCCCACAGGGCCCGCACCGACGTCACCGCGTGCTGGTCGGTCGCGAGGTACCACTCGCGCCGGCCACGGCCCGCGGTGCCCCGTGTCCGCACCCCGTCGAGCACGACGCGGGCGACGGGGTCGACCGCGGTCGCGACGAGCGGCGCGAGCGCCTGGTGGCGCGGGACCAGCGCGAGCAGGTGCCCGACGCCGGTGCGCGCGCCCACGGTGAGGTCCGCGGTGAGCGGGCCGGCGCGCAGTCGCCAGCGGCGTCGGCCCTCGTCGGCACGCAGGTCGACCGGCACGACGTGCACCGCGTCGAACTCGTAGGTGGCCGCCACCAGCTCGGCGACGTCGTCACGCGGGGCGAGCAGGAGCCGGGTTCCGTCGGCACGCTCGACCATCACGTCCACGACGCTGCCGAGCGGCGAGCGCAGCCACCGCCCGACGACCACCCGGGTGCCTTCCGCGGTGCCGAAGCCGGCGATGTGCCCGTCGAACACGAGGCGGCTAGCGCGGGATGTCGTCACCGCGCCACGGTAGGTGGGGCGGACGCTCCGCGCGCGTCGTCAGAACAGTGCGGGCTGCGCCGCCGCGACCGTCGGCTCGTGCACCGGGAGCCCGCCGTCGGCGATGCTGCCGGTCGGGTAGGAGCCCTCGCCCGGCATGCGGTGCCCTCCGCCGCGACCGCCGAAGCCGTGCCGCGCCAGCAGCGGCCGCACGCGCTCGTCGAGCCACGCCGCGTACTCGCGCGGGGCGTAGGCGCCCTTGGCGTACAGGTCCTGATACCGCGTGACCAGCGCCGGCGCGTGCTCGGCCAGCCACGCGAAGAACAGCGGCTTGACCGGGCCGCGCAGGTGCAGAGGGAGCACCGTGACGCCCGTGGCACCCGCGTCGGCCAGGTCCCGCAGCAGGGAGTCGAGCTGCTCACGGTCGTCGGTGAGCCAGGGCAGGACCGGGGCGACCATCACCCCGCACGGCAGGCCGGCCGCGCGGATCGCCCGGATCAGGTCCAGGCGCGCTCGCGGCGTCGGCGTGCCGGGCTCGACGGCCTGCTGGAGCGTCTCGTCGCCGATCGCCAGGGACACCCCGATCCCGACGGGCACCGTCCGCGACACCTCCGCCAGCAGGGGCAGGTCGCGGCGCAGGAGCGTGCCCTTGGTGAGGATCGACAGCGGCGTCCCGGACTGCGCCAGGGCCTCGATGATCCCGGGCATGAACCGGTACCGGCCCTCCACGCGCTGGTACGGGTCGGTGTTGGTGCCGAGCGCCACGTGCTCCCGCGTCCAGCTCCGCCGGCTCAGCTCGGCGCGCAGCACCTCGACGACGTTCGTCTTGACGACGATCTGGGTCTCGAAGTCACGCCCGGCGTCGAGGTCGAGGTACTCGTGGGTGGACCGGGCGTAGCAGTAGCCGCACGCGTGCAGGCAGCCCCTCGTCGGGTTCACGGTCCAGCGGAACGGCATCTGCGACGCCTCCGGGACCTTGTTCAGCGCGCTCTTGCAGGCCACCTCGTGGAACGTCACGCCCGCGAACTCCGGCGTCCGCACGCTGCGCTGGAGCCCGGCCAGGGTCAGACCCGGCAACGCCGCGGCGTCGTCGGTCCCCAGCTTCTGCCCGTCCCATCGCATGACACCATGCGAACACCTGTTCGAACGGCTGTCAAGCAGGCACGACGCGCGGCCACAGGTCGGCGTCGTCGGGCGTCCACGTCCCGGCGTCGGCGTCCACCTGCTCGCCCGAGCGGATGTCCTTGACCTGGTCGGCCGACTGGTCCTCGCCGACGAACCACACGAACGGGATCCCCCGGCGGTCGGCGTGCCGGATCTGCTTGCCGAACTTCGCCGCCGAGGGCGCCACCTCGACGGGGATGCCCCGGGACCGGAGCGCGGTCGCGACCGCGTCGGACCGGTCGCGCGCCTCCTCGTTCGACACGGCGACCAGCACCGCGCTGGGGACCGAACGCGTGGCCGCCACCAGGCCTGCGCTGAGCAGGCGCGACACGAGCCGGGAGACACCGATCGACAGGCCCACGCCCGGGTAGGAGCTCGCGCCGTCCGACGCGAGCGTGTCGTACCGCCCGCCGGAGCAGATCGAGCCCAGCTGCTCGTGCCCGACCAGGACGGTCTCGTAGACGGTGCCCGTGTAGTAGTCGAGCCCGCGGGCGATCTTGAGGTCGGCGACCACGACGCCCGGGGCGCGGACGGCAGCCGCGCGGATGAGTGCACCCAGCTCCGCGAGGCCCTCGTCGAGGAGGTCGTTCGACTCCCCCGCCAAGGCCCGTACGCGGTCGATCACGGACTCGTCGGACCCGCTGATCGCGGCGAGCTCCAGGCACGCGCGTGCCTGGGTCTCGTCGGCGCCCGCCTCCGCGACCAGGAGGGCAGCCACGGCGTCGGCGCCGATCTTGTCGAGCTTGTCGATGTTCCGCAGCACGGACTCGACGTCCGTCAGGCCGAGCCCCCGGTAGAAGCCCTCGGCGACCTTGCGGTTGTTCACCAGGATCCGCACCGGCGGCACCCCGATCGCCCGCAGCGCGCCGAGCGCCTCCGCCATCACCAGCGGCAGCTCGACCTCGTAGTGGTACGGCAGCGTCCCCGCGCCGACGACGTCGATGTCGGCCTGGACGAACTCCCGGAACCGCCCGTCCTGGGGCCGCTCGCCGCGCCAGACCTTCTGGATCTGGTAGCGGCGGAACGGGAACGCGAGGTGACCGGCGTTCTCCAGCACGTACCGCGCGAACGGCACCGTCAGGTCGAAGTGCAGGCCGAGCGTCCCGGCGCGGTCCGGCTCGGCTCCGGCCTCCTCCTGGAGTCGCCGCAGCACGTAGACCTCCTTGGAGGTCTCCCCCTTGCGCAGCAGCTGGTCGAGGGGCTCGACCGCGCGCGTCTCGATGCCGACGAAGCCGTGCAGCTCGAAGGTGCGGCGCAGGACGTCCAGGACGTGCTGCTCGACGATGCGCCCGTCGGGCAGCCACTCAGGGAATCCGGACAGGGGGGTGGGTCGCGCCATGGGGCCCGATCATTCCAGACCGTCGCAGGCCTCAGAGCCGCTGGAGGTACGGGTTGCGCGCCAGCTCGGTGGCGATGTCGCTGGTGGGACCGTGCCCGGGGACGACGACCGTGTCGGGCGGGAGGGTCGCGACGACCTCGCGCAGCGTGCGTCGCATCGTCGCGTCGTCCCCGCCGGGCAGGTCCGTGCGGCCGACCGAGCCGGCGAACAGGACATCCCCGGTGAACGCCACGGAGTCGACGAGGTAGAGGGTCGAGCCCTCGGTGTGTCCCGGCGCGTGCCGGGCCACCACGCGGAGGCCACCGAGGTCGAGCACCGTGTCCGCGGAGCGGGGCTCGTCCACGGCACCGAACGGCTCGACGCGCCGCGGGGCCGCGTAGGCCGCCGGGTCGATCCCGGAGGCGGCGATCGCCTGGGCGAGCGGGCCCGACGGGTCGTGCGGCGGCCGGCCGACGGAGCCCAGCACACCGAGCGTGCCGAACGGGTCGGCCAGTCGGTAGACGTCGGCGGCGTGCATGACCACCGGTACGTCGAGCGCATCCGACAGGCGGCCCGCGTCCCAGGTGTGGTCGACGTGCCCGTGGGTGAGGAGGACCGCCGCGGCCCGCAGCCCCCGGTCGGTGACGAGGCCGACGATGGAGTCCGTCACGCCGGCGCCGGCGTCGATCACCACGCACGAGCCGTCGTCGCTCACGAGCACGCTGCTGCGGGCGCCGAAGACCGCGGACTCGACCGTGATGACCTCCATGGGAGGCACGCTAGCCGCTCGGCGTGTCCGGACTGTGATGTCACCCCGCGGTGCCGCTGGTCGCCGGTGGCGCAGGCTTGCCTAGACTGTCCCGGGTTCCCTACATGCAGTGCGGCAGTCGGACGTCCGGCCGCACCGCCAACGACGCGAGGAGTGTGCGTGTCCACGAAGAGCGAGCGTGAGTACGAGCGCCGCCGGTACGAGAAGTGGCAGGAGCGTCAGGCCAAGGCGCGCGCCCGCCGCCATCGCAACCGCGTGATCGCCGGCAGCATCGTCGCAGCCTTCGTGCTCGTCATCGGCGCCGGCGCTGCCTTCGTCCTCACGAACGACGACGATCCCGCCGCGTCGCCCACTGCCTCCCCGACGGCGAACGCGGCCGAGGTCCCCGACCCCGCGCTGGCCGAGGGACGCACCTGGACCGGTGACATCGCGCTGACGCAGGGCGACCTCGGCATCGAGCTCGACGGCGCGGCCGCACCGCAGGCGGTCGCCAACTTCGTCACGCTCGCGCAGGAGGGCTTCTTCGACTCGACCAAGTGCCACCGCCTCACCGAGGAAGGCATCTTCGTCCTCCAGTGCGGCGACCCGACCGCGCTCGGGATCGCGGACCCCACCACGGGCGGCACCGGCGGACCCGGCTACACCTGGGGACCGATCGAGAACGCGCCCGCCGACGGCGTGTACCCGGCGGGCACCATCGCCATGGCACGGACCGGCAACGACGGCAGCTCGATGGGCAGCCAGTTCTTCCTGGTCTACAAGGACTCACCGATTCCCGCAGACACTGCGGGTGGCTACACCGTGTTCGGCCACATCACGTCCGGGATGGACGCGTTGCAGGCCATCGCCGACGCGGGCACCGTCGAAGGGACCCAGGTCCCGGTGTCCGACGTCATCATCGAGGGAGTGAACATCCAGTGACTCAGACCCCGACGTCCGGACCCGACCCCGACGACCTCGAGCCGGCGCCCGACGCCGAGCAGCCCGCGGCACCCACGGTGCCCGACGAGGTCGACGCCACGGCTCCCGACCCGGTCACGGAGGATGTTCCTTCCGACGAGGCACCCGCGACCGCCGACGAGGTCGTCGACGAAGCGACCACCCCCGCCACCGCCGAGGAGCCGACCACCGAGGAGCCCGTCTCCGCGGAGCCCGTCTCCGAGGAGCCCGTCTCGGACGACTCGGTCGAGACCCCCGAGCAGCCGGTCGCCGACGACGCGGTCGAGACCGCCGATGAAGCGGTCGCCGAGGACGCACCTGCGGAGACCGACGAGCCGGTCGCCGAGGACGCGACAGCGCCCGCGGAGGAGCCGGTCGCGGACCAGGCCGCCCCGGAGACCACCGACGACGCCCCGCCCGCGGAGCCGGTCGCCGACGACGCGTCGGCGGAGCAGACGCCTGCTCCCCCCGCCGCGCCGACGCCCGGTGCACGCCCGGTCCCGCGCCCGCGCCCGGTCCCCCACCCGCCCACGCACCCGACACCGACGGTCGCCGCTGCCGCACCGTCCGCGCCGGTCGCACCCCCGCAGGACGCCGCCGAGGCCGCCCACGCCGCCACGTTCGGCAGCGTGGACGACGAGGGCAACGTCTCGGTCCGCGAGGCCGCCGGCGAGCGCGTCGTCGGCCAGTACCCCGGCGCGACCACCGAGGACGCCCTGGCGCTCTACGTGCGTCGGTTCCTCGACCTCCAGGCCAAGGTCACGCTCTTCGAGGCGCGCCTGACCGCGACGGACCTGTCCGTCAAGGAGATCGACCAGACCCTGACCAAGCTCACCGACGAGGTTGCGGAGCCCGCCGCCGTCGGTGACCTCGACGGGCTGCGCGCTCGGCTCGAGGCGCTGCGGACCACCGCGGCCGAGCGTCGCGCGGTCGCCGAGGCCGAGCGTGCTGCGGCGCGCGAGGCGGCCGTCGTGGCCCGCACCGAGATCGTCGAGCAGGCAGAGAAGATCGCGTCGACGGACCCGTCCCGCATCCAGTGGCGGCCCGCCGGCGAGCAGCTGCGCCTCCTCCTGGACCAGTGGAAGGAAGCCCAGCGCAGCGGTCCCCGTCTGGACCGTCCCACGGAGGAGTCCCTCTGGAAGCGGTTCAGCCACGCCCGCACCACGTTCGACCGCGAACGCCGCCACTTCTTCGCCGAGCTGGAGACGCGCAACGCGTCCGCCAAGCAGGTCAAGGAGAGCCTGGTGGCGGACGCCGAGCGGCTCCAGTCGAGCACGGACTGGGGCGCGACGGCCGGGGTGTTCCGTGACCTGATGGCGCAGTGGAAGGCCGCCGGACGGGCGAGCCGGGCCGACGACGACGCCCTGTGGGCCCGGTTCCGTGCGGCCCAGGACGCGTTCTTCGCCGCCCGCGACGCCCAGTCGGCCGCGACCGACGAGGAGTTCCGCGCCAACCTCGAGGTCAAGGAGGCGCTGCTGGCCGAGGCGGAGGCGCTCCTGCCCGTGACGGACCTCTCCGCGGCCAAGGGGGCGCTGCACCGGATCCAGGACCGGTGGGAGGCCGCGGGCAAGGTGCCGCGCGCCGATGTCCAGCGCATCGAGGCTCGCCTGCGGGCCGTGGAGACGGTCGTGCGCGACACCGACCAGGCCCAGTGGCGCCGCACCAACCCGGAGACCCGGGCGCGGGCCGAAGGGGCGGCCGCGCAGCTGGAACAGGCGATCGCCGGCCTCGAGTCCGATCTGGACCGGGCGAAGGCAGCCGGCGACGCACGGAAGATCGCGGACGCGCAGGCGGCCCTCGACGCTCGCCGCGCCTGGCTCGAGCAGGTGCAGCGCGCCGCGCAGGACGCCCGCGGCTGACACCGGCCGCGTGCTCGTCCAAGGCCCCTGCCCGTCCGGGTGGGGGCCTCGGTCGTCCACAGATCCGCCGGCGCTCGGTCGGCGCGGACCGGCGGGCGCCATGCTGCACGCGTGAGCACCCGACTCGACGAGTACCGCGCGGTGCCCCCGACCCTCCCCCGCACGGTCAGCCGCGACGACGTCGGAGCAGCCGCCTGGTTCGGGCTGCTCCGGGACGGCGTCGTCCGGCGCGTCTGGGGTGACGTCGCGATCGCTGCGGACCTCGTGGACACGCCGGCGTTGCGCGCGGTCGCCCTGGCGCCGCTGGTCCCTTCTCGCGGGGTCGTCGGGCGCCGCGCGGCCGCGTGGGTGCACACCGGCCGCTACCCGCCGGTGCGCGTCGACGTCCTCGTGGGCACCGGCGGGCGCCGGACGGACCCGCACCCGGAGCGCGTCGCCGCAGAGGCGGTCCTGCCGACGCACGACGTGGTCCGTGTCGGGGCGCTCCGGGTCACCACGGTCCAGCGCACCGGCGCCGACCTCGCGCGGACGCTGCCGCACGACGAGGCCCTGCCGGTGCTGCGGGGGCTGCGCGAGGTGGGCTTCGACCCCGAGCAGGCACTCGAGCAGCTCGTGGAGCTCCGTGGGCAGCGCGGGGTGCGTCAGGCCCGCACCATCCTGGGGAGCCTGTGAGTCAGGCGCGGATGGCGGGTTCCTCGGCGGCCTTGGCGCCGGTGATCCGGTACACGTCGAACACGCCCTCGACCTTGCGGACCGCCGCGAGCACGGACGCCAGGTGGGACGGCTCGGCCATCTCGAACACGAACCGCGAGAGGGCCACCCGGTCGCGTGACGTGGAGACGGAGGCCGAGAGAATGTTCACGTGCGAGTCCGACAGGACGCGCGTGACGTCGGAGAGCAGCCGGCTGCGGTCGAGCGCCTCCACCTGGATCTGCACCAGGAACATCGAGGAGCTCGTGTGGCTCCACTCGACGTCCACCATGCGCTCCGGCTCGTTCCGCAGGCTGGTGACGTTGATGCAGTCCGATCGGTGCACGCTGACGCCGGCGCCGCGCGTCACGAAACCGACGATCTCGTCGCCCGGAACCGGCGTGCAGCACTTGGCCAGCTTCACCCAGATGTCGTCGACACCCTTGACCACGACTCCGGGGTCGCCCGTCCGGACGCGCCGTTGGGTCTGGCCCGGACGGGCCACCTCGGCGAGGTCCTCCTCCGCCGCCGGCTCCCCGCCCATCGACTGGACCAGCCGCTGCACGACCGTGCCGGCGGACACCTGGCCCTCGCCGATCGCCGCGTAGAGCGACGACACGTCGGCGTACCGCATCTCGTTGGCCAGAGCCACCAGCGACTCGTGCGACAGGAGCCGCTGGATCGGCAGGTTCTGCTTGCGCATGGCCTTGGCGATCGCGTCCTTGCCGTGCTCGATCGCCTCCTCGCGGCGCTCCTTCGAGAACCACTGGCGGATCTTGTTGCGGGCGCGGGGGCTCTTGACGAAGCCGAGCCAGTCGCGCGAGGGCCCCGCGGTCTCCGACTTCGACGTGAACACGTCGACCACGTCGCCGTTCTCGAGCGACGAGTCCAGCGGCACCAGTCGGCCGTTGACGCGGGCGCCCATGGTCCGGTGCCCGACCTCGGTGTGCACCGCGTACGCGAAGTCGACGGGCGTCGAGCCGGAGGGCAGGCCGATCACGTCGCCCTTGGGCGTGAACACGTAGACCTCGGACCCGGCGATCTCGAACCGCAGGGAGTCGAGGAACTCGCTCGGGTCCGCGGTCTCCTTCTGCCAGTCGACCAGCTGCCGCAGCCACTGCATGTCGTTGCCGGCGGAGTCCTTCTCCCCCGTGGTGGCGTTCTTCGCGCTCTCCTTGTACTTCCAGTGCGCGGCGACGCCGTACTCCGCCCGGCGGTGCATGTCGTGCGTGCGGATCTGGATCTCGACCGGCTTGCCGCCCGGGCCGATCACCGTGGTGTGCAGCGACTGGTACAGGTTGAACTTGGGCATCGCGATGTAGTCCTTGAACCGGCCCGGGACCGGGTTCCACCGCGCGTGCAGCGCGCCGAGCGCCGCATAGCAGTCCCGCACCGAGTCGACCAGGACGCGCACCCCGACGAGGTCGTAGATGTCCGCGAAGTCGCGGCCGCGCACGATCATCTTCTGGTAGATCGAGTAGTAGTGCTTCGGCCGACCGCTCACGGTCGCCTTGATCTTCGCCTTACCCAGGTCGGCGCCCACCTGCTCCCGGACGGTCGCCAGGTACTCCTCGCGAGCGGGCGCGCGCTCGGCGACCAGGTGCACGATCTCGTCGTAGACCTTCGGGTAGAGCGTCGCGAACGACAGGTCCTCGAGCTCCCACTTGATCGTGTTCATGCCGAGCCGGTGGGCCAGCGGGGCGTAGATCTCGAGCGTCTCGCGGGCCTTCTTCTCGGCCGACGCCGCGGCGACGAACTTCCAGGTCCGGGCGTTGTGCAGCCGGTCGGCCAGCTTGATGACGAGCACGCGGATGTCCCGCGACATCGCGACGACCATCTTGCGGACGGTCTCGGCCTGCGCCGCGTCGCCGTAGGTGACCTTGTCCAGCTTGGTCACCCCGTCGACCAGCATGGCGATCTCGGGGCCGAACTCCCGGCGCAGCTGGTCGAGCGAGTAGTCCGTGTCCTCGACCGTGTCGTGCAGCAGCGCCGCGGCCAGCGTCGAGGGCGTCATGCCCAGCTCCGCCAGGATCGTCGCGACCGCCACCGGGTGCGTGATGTACGGGTCGCCACTCTTGCGCAGCTGCCCGCGGTGCGCCTTCTCGGCCACCACGTACGCCTGCTCCACCACCGCGAGGTCGGCCTTCGGGTGGTTGGTCCGGGCAGCCTGCAGCACCGGCTCGATGGCCGGGAACGCGGCGCCGCTGCGGGCGCCGAACCGGCCGAGGCGTGACCGCATGCGGCTCGACGGGGAGTCGCTCTGCGCCGCCGGGACACCGGTCTCGGGCGTGCGGACGTCTTCGCTCATCACACCCCCTCCCACGGTCGAGGCGACAGTCTACGACCGCGCGACGCGTGGGACGGTCACGAGCAGCGCGACCACGCTGGTCAGGGCACGGAGACCAGGACGTCGATCGCGTGACCGGTGAGCAGGTCGCGTCCCCGCAGGGCCTCGAGCTCCACGAGGAACGAGAGGCCGACGACGTCAGCGCCGCAGCGCTGGAGCAGCGCCACGGTCGCGGCCGCTGTGCCCCCGGTGGCGAGCACGTCGTCGATGACCAGCACCCGCGCACCCGCCGGCACGGTCGCCGGGTGGATCTCGATGGTCGCCGTGCCGTACTCGAGCTCGTAGGACTCCGACGCCGTCGGTCCCGGCAGCTTGCCGGCCTTGCGGACCGGGAGCACGCCGGCGCCGAGCGCGACGGCGACGGGTGCGGCGAGCAGGAACCCGCGCGCCTCCATGCCGGCCACCAGGTCGACCGGTCCGTCCACGCGCCCGGCGATCTCGCCGATCACGTCGGCGAAGGCGGAGGCGTCCGCGAGCAGCGGCATGATGTCGCGGAACAGGATGCCCGGCTGCGGGTAGTCCGGGACCAGCCGCACCAGCTCGTCGATGCGGCGCAGCACGTCCGCACGCGCGGTGGGGGCCCCCGCAGGAACCCCCACCGTGCCGTCCGGAACCGTCATCGCTTGCGCTTCGGCTGCGCGGCGATCCCCTGGTGGGCACCGGGCCGCAGCGCGCCGACCGTGACGTGCACAGGACCGGCGTGGTCGGCGTCGACGTCACCGTCGGCGATGCGCGCGGCGCGAGCAGCCAGGACCTTGCGCGAGTGCTCCCGCAGGGCCGGCTCCCGCTCGCGCAGGGTGACCTCGAACGGCGTCGCCAGGAAGATCGACGAGAACGTGCCGATCAGCATGCCGACGAACAGCGCGAGAGCGATGTCGCGCAGCGTGCCCGGGCCGAGGATGAAGGCGCCCACGAACAGGATGGCGCTCACGGGGAGCAGGGCGACCACCGAGGTGTTGATCGAGCGCACCAGCGTCTGGTTGACCGCCAGGTTGGCCTTCTCGGCGTAGGTGAACCGGGTCTGGTCGAGCGTGTCCGCCGTGTTCTCGCGCACCTTGTCGAACACGACGACCGTGTCGTAGATCGAGTACCCGAGGATGGTCAGGAAGCCGATCACCGTCGCCGGCGTGACCTCCCAGCCGACCGCCGCGTAGACGCCGACCGTGATGATCAGGTCGTGGAAGAGCGCGAGCAGCGCGGCGACCGCCATCCGCCAGTTGCGGAAGTAGATCGTCATGACGATGGTGACGAAGACCAGGAACACCAGGATGCCGGTGATGGCCTTCTGCGAGATGTCCTTGCCCCACGACGGCCCGATGAACGAGCTGGTGACGTTGGTCGCCTCCGACACGTCGAACGCCTCCGCGAGCGCGGTCTTGACCTCCTCGACCTGGTCGTTGGTCAGGGTCGACGTCTGCACCCGCAGCCCGTCGGCGCCGATCGTGGTGATCTTGGGCTGCTCGTCGGGAGCGATGTCCAGCACGGTCTGGGTCGCCAGCTGCTGGTCCTTGTCGGCGACGCCCGAGACCACGAACTCCGACCCGCCCCGGAACTCGATGCCCGGGTTCAGGCCCGGCTTGATCAGGAAGATCGTCGACAGGATCACCAGCACGGTCGAGATCGTGAACCAGATCTTGCGACGGCCGACGATGTCGTACGACCGCCGGCCCGTGTACAGGTCGTTGCCCCACTGGGCGAATCCGGCGGCCATCAGTGCTCGTTCCCCTCGGTGCGCCCGGACTCGGGCTCGGACTCGGTGACGGGTGCGTCGACCGGAGCGTCGGCCACAGCGGCCTTCTGCTCAGCGGCCTTGGCGGCGGCGCGGCGCTCGGCGATGGTCTGCCCGCCCGCGCCTCCCCCCACGGCGACCGGGACACGCGGCCCGGTCGCCCCGACCGGAGCGTCCTCGACGACGGCGTCCTCGACGCCAGACGGCCGCGGGCCCGTGACGACGCGGCCACGACCGACGTACCGCGAGCCCTCGACGCCGAGACGGCGCGGGTCGAGGCCGGAGAGTCGGTGTCCCTGGCCGAAGAACTTGGTGCGGGCCAGCAGCTGCATCACCGGGTGCGTGAACGTGAAGACCACGAGCACGTCGATCAGGGTGGTCAGACCGAGGGTGAACGCGAACCCGCGGACGCCGCCCACGGCGAGCAGGTAGAGCACGATCGCCGCGAGGAAGTTCACCGCGTCCGACGCCAGGATGGTGCGCCGCGCGCGCTCCCAGCCGCGGTCGACCGCGGCGACGAGAGTGCGGCCCTCCCGCAGCTCGTCGCGGATGCGCTCGAAGTACACGATGAACGAGTCGGCGGTGATGCCGATGGCCACGATCAGGCCCGCCACGCCGGGCAGCGAGAGCCGGTAGCCCTGCGTCCAGGACAGCAGCGTGATGACCCCGAAGGTGACCGCCGCGGCGATCACCAGCGACGCGACCGTCACCAGGCCGAGCGCCCGGTACTGCAGCATCGAGTACAGGACCACGAGGACCAGGCCGATGAGGCCGGCCAGCAGGCCCTTCTCCAGCTGCTCGGACCCGAGCGTCGCGGAGATCTGCTCCTCGCTCTGCGGCGTGAACGTCAGCGGGAGCGAGCCGAAGTTCAGCTGGTTGGCCAGGCTTGCCGCGCTCTCCCGCGTGAAGGTGCCGGAGATCTCGGCCTTGCCGTCGGGGATGATCACGCCGGACGCGAGGCTGGGGGCCGAGATGACCAGGCCGTCCAGGACCATCGCGAACTGGTTCTGCGGCGGGGTGGCCGCGAGGCCCTGCAGCCGGGTGGTGACGTCGGTGAACTGCGTCGTGCCCTCGTTGTCGAACACGATGTTGACGACCCACTCGTTGCCCTGACCGCCGCTGGGCAGCTGGTTCAGGCCCGAGCTCGCGCTGGCGATCCGCTTCCCCTCGATCTCGAGGGGACCAAGGATGTACTTCGCGCTGCCGTCCTGGCTGCACGTGACGAAGGCCTTGTCCGGGTCACCATTGACGCCACCGGTGAGGTTGGCAGGGTCGCTGCAGTCGAGGGCGTCGAAGTCCGCCTGGACCTTCGGCGTCACGTAGTACGCGATGTCGCTCGGGCTGTCGGGGGTCGCCTTGGAGGGCTCGTCCGACGGCGCTTCGGCGGCGGCGCTGGGCGTGGGCGTCGGCGCCGGCGCGGCCGGGTCCGTTCCCGCCGCCGAGGCGGTGGGCGTCGGCGTCGCGGTCGACGTGTCGGTCGGCGTCGGGTTTCCGATGGCCAGCACGGGCCGGAAGGCCATCTGCGCCGACTTCCGCACCAGCTCGAGCGTCTCCTTGCTCGGGTGCCCCGGCAGCGCGACGACGATGTTGTTGCCGCTCTGGCTCGTGATCTCCGCCTCGGCCACGCCTGAGGAGTCGACGCGCTGACGGATCACGTCGATCGCCTGCGTGATCGTCTCCGACGTGATCTTCTCGCCGTTCTCCGCGACCGGAGTCAGGATGATCTGCGTGCCGCCCTCGAGGTCGAGCGCGAGGTTCGGGGTCCACGACGCGGTGGACCACTTGGTCCCGGCGGCGATGGCGCTGAAGAGCGCGAGGATGATGACGCCGAGCACGACGAGCGTGCGGATCGGCCTCTGGCGGCGTGTGGGAGGAGCCAACGGAGTTCTTCTCTCGTGCGCGCACCGGCCGCGAAAGCAGCCGGTGGGGTCAAGGTCCGGGCGTCATCACCAGGACCAAACGGTCTACTTGGTGTCCGGCTCCCCGTCCTTGCGGGCGGGCGGCAGCGAGGACAGGTCGTCCGGGACGTCGATCACGTCGTCGTTCGCGCGGCTGATGCGGTCGGCATCGCTCACCACGTCGTCCTCGTCGTCGACGTCGTCCTCGAGCTCGTCGTCATCGACGTCGTCGATCTCGTCGACCGGCGGCTCAATCTTCTTGGCGATCGCCGCGCGGATCCAGCGCGTGTGGGCGCCGGGGCTCGACTCGAGCGTGATCACGTCGTCCTCGACCGCCACGACGGTGCCCAGCAGGCCCGACGCCGTCATGACCTCGTCACCCGCCACGAGGTTGTTGCGGAACTCCGAGGCCGCTCGCTGCTGCTTGCGGGTACGGCTCGACATGAGCCAGAGAGCGCCCAGGGCGATGGCCAGGATGAGCATGAGTTCCACGGCGGTACGGCTCCGATCGGGTGGTGTGTCCGCCGCAGTCTAGGCGCAGCGGCTCGCCGCTCCAACGCACGAGCCCCGACAAGGGTTCCGAGATCTGCCCGGGCGAGCAGCGGCTCAGCCGAACAGTGTGCCCGATCCGTGGGGGACCTCGAGCCCGAGGTGGGTCCAGGCCGCCGGGAGTGCGATCCGACCACGCGGCGTGCGTCCGACCAGGCCCTCGCGCACGAGGAACGGCTCGGCGACCGTCTCCACCGTCTCCGGCTCCTCGCCGACCGCCACGGCGAGCGTGGTGAGTCCCACCGGTCCCCCGCCGAACCGGGTGCACAGGGCCGTGAGGACGGCCCGGTCGAGCCTGTCGAGCCCGAGGTCGTCGACCTCGTAGACCTCGAGCGCGGCACGGGCGGCGGCGAGGCTGAGCGTGCCGTCGCCGCGGACCTCCGCCCAGTCGCGCACGCGCCTGAGCAGGCGGTTCGCGATGCGGGGCGTACCGCGCGAGCGCGACGCGAGCTCGGCGGCGGCCGAGTGGTCCAGCGGCACGCCGAGCAGGCCGGCGGACCGGACGAGGACGCGCTCGAGCTCGTCGGACGAGTAGAAGTCGAGGTGCGCCGTGAAGCCGAACCGGTCGCGCAACGGTGCCGGCAGCAGCCCGGCCCGGGTGGTGGCGCCGACGACGGTGAACGGTGGCAAGGTCAGCGGGATCGCACTCGCGCCCGCCCCCTTGCCGACGATGACGTCGACCCGGAAGTCCTCCATCGCCATGTAGAGCAGCTCTTCGGCCGGGCGCGCCAGCCGGTGGATCTCGTCGAGGAAGAGGACCTCGCCCTCCTCGAGCGAGGACAGGACGGCCGCGAGGTCGCCCGCATGCTGGATGGCCGGACCACTCGTGACCCGCAGCGGGGCACCCATCTCGGCCGCGATGATCATCGCCAGCGTCGTCTTGCCCAGCCCGGGAGGCCCGGAGAGGAGCACGTGGTCAGGTGCCTTGCCGCGACCGCGCGCCGCGTCGAGCACGAGCGAGAGCTGGTCCCGCACCACGCGCTGGCCGACGAACTCGTCGAGCCGGCGCGGTCGCAGCGCCGCCTCGGCGGCACGTTCGAGGTCGTCCGCCCCGGACTGGACGAGCGACTCGGCCGCGAACCGCTCGGTCACCAGCTCCTCGTGGTCGTCAGCCATGTCCGCCACCCAGCGTCCGGAGCGCCGCGCGCAGCACACCGGCGACCTCGTCGGCCGCCACCGGGCCTTCCGTGCCCTCCAGCACGGTCGAGACCGCGTCGCCCGCGGCGCGCGCGTTCCAGCCGAGGCCGACGAGCGCCTCGACCACCTGGTCGCGGCGGTCACCGCCGAGCACGGCCGACGCCGGCGCCGCCACGTTGGCGGGGGCTCCGATCCGGTCCTTGAGCTCGAGCACGATGCGCTGGGCACCCTTCAGGCCGATGCCCGGCACGCGCTGGAGCGCCTTGAGGTCCTCGTCGAGCACCGCGCGCCGCAGTCCGTCGGGGGTGTGCACGGCGAGCATCGCCAGCGCCAGCCGGGGGCCGACCCCGCTGACCGTCTGGACGGTCTCGAAGACCTCGCGCTCGTCGGCGTCGGCGAACCCGAACAGGGTCAGCGCGTCCTCCCGGACCAGCAGGGACGTGGCCAGCTGCGCGGTGGACCCCACCCGCAGCCCGGCGAGGGTGGCCGGTGTCGCGTGCACGAGCAGCCCGACTCCCCCGACCTCGATCACCGCGGCGTCGAGCCGCAACGCCTGCACCGTGCCGTGGACCGACGCGATCACCCGGCCACCTCCATCAGTCGAGAACGAATCTGCTGACGGACACTCTGGCACATGCAGACGAACACGTGTACGAAGACACGCGGTCAGCCGCGGCGCCGGGCGGCCTGCTCGGCCGTGGCCCACGCCCGCTGCGCGGCGGTGAGCGAGCCGGGCGCGCGCTGGGGTGCCCCGAGGGCACCGGCGGGCCGCCACAGGTGGCACACGGCGAGCGCCAGGGCGTCGGCCGCGTCCGCGGGCCGGGGCAGCTCGTCGAGCTGGAGGAGCCGCTGCACCATAGTCTGGACCTGCGCCTTGTCCGCACGCCCGTTGCCGGTCACCGCGGCCTTGACCTCGCTCGGCGTGTGCAGCGCGACGGGGATCCGGCGGCGCGCGGCGGCGACCATCGCGATGCCTGCCACCTGCGCGGTGCCCATGACCGTGCGCAGGTTCTGCTGGGCGAACACCCGCTCCACCGCCACGGCGTCGGGTGCGTGCTCCTCGAGCCACTCCTCGATCTGCCGCTCGATGGACAGCAGCCGCTGGTCGACGTCCCAGAGAGCGTCCGACGTGGCGACGCCGACGGCCACCATGGACAGCCGCCGGGACGTCAGGCCGTCGACGACGCCGAGACCGCACCTGGTCAGGCCGGGGTCGACTCCGAGGACGCGCACGCCGTCATGGTCGCAACCGATCGGGCGCCGGACCGGGAGGCGCGCAGGTCAGTCCTCGGTGCTCGTGGTCGGCCATGACCTCGTCGGAGGCGTCGAAGTTCGCGTAGACGTTCTGCACGTCGTCCGAGTCCTCGAGCGCGTCGATGAGGCGCAGGATCTTGCGCGCGCCCTCGGCGTCGACCTCGATCTGCGTGGCCGGCCAGAACACCACGTCGGCGGAGTCGTACTCGATGCCGGCGTTCTGGAGGGCGGTGCGGACGGGGACCAGGTCGGTCGCCTCGGAGAGCACCTCGAAGGCCTCGCCGATGTCGTTGACCTCCTCGCCGCCGGCGTCGAGGACCGCCTCGACCACGGAGTCCTCGTCGGTGCCCTCCTTGGGCACGATGACGACGCCCTTGCGGGAGAACAGGTACGAGACCGAGCCGGGGTCCGCCATCTGGCCGCCGTTGCGCGTGAACGCGACGCGGACGTCGGACGCGGCGCGGTTGCGGTTGTCGGTCAGGCACTCGACCAGTACCGCGATGCCGCCGGAGCCGTAGCCCTCGTACATGATCGTCGCGTAGTCGGCGCCACCGGCCTCCTGGCCGGACCCGCGCTTGACGGCGCGGTTGATGTTGTCGATCGGGACCGAGTTCTTCTTGGCCTTCTGGACCGCGTCGAAGAGGGTCGGGTTGCCCGCGAGGTCACCGCCGCCCGTGCGCGCGGCCACCTCGATGTTCTTGATCAGCTTGGCGAAGAGCTTGCTCCGCTTGGCGTCGACCACGGCCTTCTTGTGCTTGGTGGTGGCCCACTTGGAGTGACCCGACATCGCTTCAGCTACCCCTTCGTCTCCCGCGACCTGTGCCGGCTGCAGCGCCTCACACGTTCTCGCGGACGATCTCTACGAACAGTTGGTGCACCCGGGTGTCCCCGGTGACCTCCGGGTGGAACGAGGTCACGAGCAAGGGGCCCTGGCGGACGGCAACGATCCTACCGGCGGCGGGACCCGTCTCGACGCGCGCCAGCACCGTCGCCGCCGGCCCGACCTCCTCGACCCACGGCGCCCGGATGAACACGGCGTGCACCTGCTCCTCGACGCCCTCGATGGACAGGTCGGTCTCGAACGACTCCACCTGCCGCCCGAACGCGTTGCGGCGGACCGTGACGTCGACCCCGCCGAGCGTCTGCTGGCCCTCGATCCCGCCGATCACGCGGTCGGCCAGCAGGATCATTCCCGCGCACGAGCCGTACGCGGGCATCCCGGCGCGCAACCGGTCCTGGACCGGCCCGAACAGCTCGAACGCCCGCAGGAGCTTGTCGATCGTCGTCGACTCCCCGCCGGGGATCACGAGGGCGTCGACCGCGTCGAGCTCTCGCTGCCGACGCACCGGCACGGCCTGCGCCCCCACGGACGTGAGGGCGTGCACGTGCTCGCGCACGTCTCCTTGCAGGGCGAGGACTCCGACGGTCACGGTCACGACGGGCGAGTCTAGGCGTCGACCACGGCCGTAGGCTCGCCGCCGTGACCTCCGACCACCTCGACGCCCGGGCCGCCGCCCTGGACGCCCAGCACGCGGCGACCGACCTCCGGGACCGGTTCCTCCTCCCCGACGGAGTCGTGTACCTCGACGGGAACTCCCTCGGCGCCCTGCCCGTGGGCGTGCCGGAGGCGGTCGGGTCGGTCGTGCGCGAGCAGTGGGGCCGCGACCTGATCGGCTCGTGGAACACGCACGGTTGGTGGGACGCGCCCGTGCGGGTGGGCGACGCGATCGGGCGGCTGATCGGTGCCGCGCCCGGCCAGGTGGTGGTCGGAGACTCCACCAGCGTCCGGCTGCACCAGTCGCTGCACGCGGCCGCGGCGCTGCGCCCGGGCCGGGCGGTCGTCCTCACCGAGCCGGGGTCGTTCCCCACCGACCAGTACGTGATCGCCGGCGTCGCGGCCCAGGTCGGCTGGCGGGTCGAGCACGCGACGCCCGCCGAGATCCCCGCCCGTCTCGGGTCGCAGGTCGCGGTCGTCGTCCTCTCCCACGTGGACTACCGGACCGGCGTGCTGCTGGACCTGCCGGGGATCACCGCGGCCGCGCACGACGCCGGCGCGGTCGTCATCTGGGACCTGTGCCACTCCGCGGGCGCCCTGCCGGTCGGGCTCGACGCGCACGGAGTCGACCTCGCGGTGGGATGCGGCTACAAGTACCTCAACGGCGGGCCCGGGGCTCCCGCGTACGGCTATGTGGCCGCCCGGCACCAGGACGCGTTCGTCAACGTCCTGCCGGGCTGGAACGGGCACGCGGAGCCGTTCGCGATGGCCGAGGGATATGTGGGCGCCCCCGGCATCGCGCGGGCTCGGATCGGGACTCCCCCGATGCTCTCGCTCCTCGCGCTCGAGGCGGCCCTCCGCGCCTTCGACGGGGTCACGATCGAGGACGTCCGCGCCCGGTCGCTGTCCCTCACGCGGTTCTTGCGCGAGGCGATCGCCGCGGTCGTCCCGGACACCGACTTCGCCTCGCCCCAGGACGACCGGCGGCGCGGCTCACAGGTCGCCCTCCGCCACCCCGACGCCTACGGGATCGTGCAGGCGCTCGCAGCTCGCGGCGTGGTCGGCGACTTCCGGACGCCGGACATCGTGCGCCTGGGCGTCGCGGCGCCGCACCTGTCGCACGGCGACCTGGTCACGGCCGTGAGGGCGCTGCGCGCGGTGCTGGAGCACGACGAGCACCGCGATCCCGCCTGGGCGACGCGGAACGTCGTCACCTGAGCTACTCGCGCGCCAGGCCGAGGTGTCGCGTCACGCCGTCCCACACCGGGAGCAGGCCGCGGACGAGGTCGACCAGCCGGTCGGGGAACACCTCGAGCTCCACCAGGTCGAGGTCGTCGAGAGACCACCAGCGCAGCTCGTCGATGACGTCGAGCTCCAGGTCGGTCCAGCCGGCGCGGTCGACCGACTCGAACGCCGACGCGGGGACGCGGGCGAGGTAGAGGATCTCGTCCTGCCGGCAGTGCTCGGCGAAGAAGTCGAAGATCGCGGACCGTGTGAAGACGGGACCGACCAGCTGCCCGGGGTCGAGCAGGATGCCGGTCTCCTCGCGGACCTCCCGCACCGCGGCGCCCAGCGCGTCCTCGCCGTCGTCGATCCCGCCGCCGACCGTGAACCACCAGCTGCGGTCGGGCTGGTCGGCGTCGTGCCCGCGGATCAGCAGCACGCGGTCGTCCTCGTCGAGCAGAATCACGCGGGCCGCCTCGCGGAACAGCAGGCCGTCGTCGCCCCGCCGCCACTCCGTCCCGAGGGCGTGCACGGGACCGCCGCCGTCGGCGCTCGACCGGGAAGGGACGGCAGAGGCCGCGGACGAGTCGTCCGCGGCCTCCGGCCTGGCGTGGTCCTGCGTCACCAGCCGCGCTCGGCGAGGCGGTGCGGCTCCGGCACGTCCTCGACGTTGATGCCGACCATCGCCTCGCCCAGGCCACGGGAGACCTTGGCGATGACGTCGGGGTCGTCGAAGAACGTGGTCGCCTTGACGATCGCCGCGGCACGCTCGGCGGGGTTGCCCGACTTGAAGATGCCGGAGCCGACGAACACGCCCTCGGCGCCGAGCTGCATCATCATCGCGGCGTCGGCGGGGGTGGCGATGCCGCCCGCGGTGAAGAGCACGACGGGCAGCTTGCCCGCCAGCGCGACCTCCTTGACCAGGTCGTACGGCGCCTGGAGCTCCTTGGCGGCGACGAACAGCTCGTCCTCCGGCAGCGAGGTCAGGCGACGGATCTGGTCGCGCAGGGTGCGCATGTGCGTGGTCGCGTTCGAGACGTCGCCGGTGCCGGCCTCGCCCTTGGAGCGGATCATGGCCGCGCCCTCGGTGATCCGGCGAAGAGCCTCGCCCAGGTTCGTGGCACCGCAGACGAACGGGACCGTGAAGGCCCACTTGTCGATGTGGTGCGCGTAGTCGGCAGGGGTCAGCACCTCGGACTCGTCGACGTAGTCGACACCGAGCGACTGGAGCACCTGCGCCTCGACGAAGTGGCCGATCCGGGCCTTCGCCATCACGGGGATGGAGACGGCCTCGATGATGCCGTCGATCAGGTCCGGGTCGCTCATGCGCGCGACGCCGCCCTGCGCGCGGATGTCGGCCGGCACGCGCTCGAGGGCCATCACGGCGACCGCCCCGGCGTCCTCGGCAATCTTCGCCTGGTCCGCGGTGACGACGTCCATGATGACGCCGCCCTTGAGCATCTCGGCCATCCCCCGCTTCACGCGGGCGGTGCCGATGACGCCGGCGTGCGTCGCGGTGGTGGGCTGGCTGTTCTCGCTGGTCACGTCGAGCCTCGCAGATCGTGGTGCGGTCGGGGTGCGGCCGCCTCCTCGGAGGAACAGCGGCCTGATCGGTCAATCGTAGACCGTGCGCGGCGCACGTCCGGGCGCGTCTCAGCGTGGAGGGGCGGTCTCCGCGGAGCCGCTGCGTGCTCCCGGACGGCCCAGGTTCTCGGGCCACGCGTCGTCCATCTCGAAGCTGCTGGGCTCGGGTGCGTGCCCGGCCAGACGCAAGAGCCGGACCAGCGGCCCGCGCCGCGCACGGGCGGTCTGGGCGACGGCCTCGTTGTGGAACCGGCGCGCCAGCTGCACGCGGTACCAGGAGGAGGCCAGGAGCCCGACCAGCTCGTCTCCTGCCGGGTCGGCACGCAGCGCCGCCACCTCCTCCGGCTCGTCCATCGCCTCCCGCAGCGTGGCCGAGAGCTCGCTCTCGATGCTCCCCCGGTCGACGGCGAGCAGCGCGGCTCCACCCACCGGGACGTCGTCCGGGCCCACCAGCGCGAGCAGGTCGGCGGGCAGCTCGCTCGCGCCGGTCGACAGTGCCGCCCACGCCGCCTCACCGACGAGCACCGAGCTCACCGGGTCGAGCACGCCGGAGGTCGCCAGCTCGGCGGCAACCGTCGCCCGTCGCACCAGCTGGGCGTCGAGCACCGCACGGGACGTCCCGACCTTGCGGTGCAGCCGGTCCAGCCGCGACGCCGCCACCCACACCCACCACAGGGCGAGCGCGACGACGATCGTGACGTAGACCGTGATCTCGGACCACCTCATCGGGACTCACCCCGACCCCGGCGCAGCTCGAGCAGCCGCGCCCCGCGCACCGACGACGGGTCCTCGCCGACGGGCGAGCGCCGGCCGGCGACGACCATCTCGTAGACGGCCAGCACCTGGTCCGTCACGGTCGCCCAGTCGTACTGCCGGACCACCTCGAGCGCGTGGGCGGAGACCGCGGCCCGCAGCTCCGGGTCCCGCAGCACGCGCACGAGCGTGCGTGCCAGGTCGTCGCTGTCCCCCGTGCGGAACAGGACGCCGGCCTCGCCGTCGTCGAGCACGCGCGAGAACGCCCCCAGGTCGCTGGCCACGACGGTGGCACCTGCGCTCATCGCCTCGACCAGGACGATGCCGAAGCTCTCGCCGCCCGTCTGCGGCCCGCAGTAGACGTCGACGGACGCGAGCAGGCTGGCCTTGTCGTCGTCGGAGATCCCGCCGAGGAACTCGACGGCCGCTGCCGCCTCCTCGCCCAGGAGCTCCCGAACCTCGTCGGGTCCGGTCTCGCCGCGGCCGGCGACCAGGAAGCGCGCGCCCGGGATCTCGGCGAGCACGCGCGGGACCGCCTCGAGGAGGACGGGCAGCCCCTTGCGCGCCTCGTCCAGACGCCCGAGGAACGCGATCGTGGGCCGCTCCGCAGAACCGGTCCAGCGCGGGTCCGACTGCGCCTGCGCGAACCCGTCGACGTAGACACCGTTGGGGATCACCACGGCGTCGCCACCCATGTGCTCGACCAGCGTGCGGCGGGCGTCCTCCGACACGGCGATCCGGGCCGAGATCTTCTCCAGCGACTGCCGGACCAGCGGGTAGGCCATCTGGAGCGGGCGCGACCGGATCAGGGCCGTGTGGAACGTGGCGACGATCGGGCCGTCCGCGATCCACAGGGCGAGCATGCCGAGGCTGGGCGTGACCGGCTCGTGCAGGTGCAGCACGTCGAACTCCCCCGCCGCGAGCCACTTGCGGACCCGCGCAGCGGTGACCGGCCCGAAGGTCATCCGGGCGACCGCACCGTTGTACCGGACCGGGATCGCGCGGCCCGCGGCGGTCATGTAGGCCGGGATCGGCGTGTCGTCGTCGGCCGGCACCAGGACCGACACCTCGTGGCCGCGCGCGATGAGGGCCTCGGCGAGGTCCCGCACGTGGAACTGGACGCCACCCGGGACGTCGTAGGAGTACGGGCAGACGATGCCCACGCGCAGGGGTCGCTCCGCCCGGCGGGGGCTCAACTCGGGCTCCCCTGCGCGGCGAGCGTCTGCGCGTAGCGCGCCGGGTCCAGGTCGTCGACGAAGACCTTCTGGAGCATGTGCCAGTCGTGCGGCCGCTGCCGGACACCGGCGGCGAACTCGTCGACCCAGGCCTGCGTCATCGCGCGCACCCGGTCGGCGCGCGGGACGTCCGTCGGCATGTGGATCGCCTTGTTGAACTGGATGACGATTCCCCAGGGCGACCCGGCGGCACGGCGCTGCGCCCCGCGGAGGCGCTCGTAGTAGATGACCGTGGTCACCAGGGGTGCACCGGTGGTGATCGCCAGGGCGGCCGGGCCGGCAGCGACGCGGGCGCGGTGCCCGAACAGGTCGACCTCGACGCCCTTGGACGTGAGGTCCCGGTCGGCGAGCAGCGGCAGGAGCCCGGCCCCCGCCCGTGCCGCGCGGACCAGGCCACGGAACACGTCGCCGCCCCCCGTCAGCGCGAAGATCGTGATGCCGAGGCTCTCCCGGAACGCGACGAACTCCTGGAACAGCGCCTCGGGCTCGAGGCGCTCCGCGACGGTGGTCACCGGGGCGATCGCCCGCGCGCAGTAGGCGCCCGCGAGGTCCCAGTTGCCGGTGTGCCCCAGGGCGAGGACCACGGCCTGGTTCGCGTCGGTGAAGGCCCGCAGGTTCTCCATGCCGACGGCACGCACGCGCGCGTCGACCTGCTCCCGGGACATCGTCGCCAGGGCGAACGCCTCGCCGAAGTAGCGCATGTACGAGCGCATGGCGGCGCGGCTCAACCTGCGCAGGGCACGCGCGTCGAGCTCGGGCCGCACCCGTCCGAGGTTCTTCTCCAGCTGGCGGACACCGCCACCGCGGCGAAGCCACGCACCGTCCGCCGCCAGGTCGCACAGACCGCGGAGCACCGGCCCGGGCAGGCGGCCGGCGACCTTCCACGCGAGCGCGTAGGCGCGGGCGACGTCCACCTTCACTCGGACACCTGCGCCGCGGCCTGGCGGTACACCTTGGTCATCCGCTGCACGACGGTCACGGCCGACGCGAGCGCCAGCAGGCCGAGCACGACCGTCAGCACGACGTCCGGCGCGCCGACGCCGACCGCGGCGGTGGCCACCAGGACGAGAGCCAGCCGGTCAGCCCGCTCCGCGATGCCGCCCGACGCGGTCATGCCGAGCCCCTCGGCCCGGGCTCGGGCGTACGGCACGATCGAACCGAGCACCAGGCACGCGAGCGCCAGGACGGCGCTGAGCCGGTCGTCGCCACCCGCCGTGAACCACAGGACCAGACCCGCGAAGATCGCTGCGTCCCCGAACCTGTCGAGGGTCGAGTCGAGGAACGCGCCCCACGGCCCGGACCGGCCGGCGAGCCGCGCCATCACCCCGTCGAGCGAGTCGGTGAGCACGAACACCGCGATGACCAGGGTGCCCACCAGCAGATGACCGGTCGGGAACGCCCACAGCGCGGTGACGACGACGACCACGGTCCCCGCGATGGTCACCGCGTCCGGTGAGACACCCAGCCGCAGCAACGCCCTCGCGATCGGGGTGAAGAAGCGCGTCATGGCACCGCGCAGTCCGTTCAGCACGTGCCGATCATCCCTTCGATGCGGTCGGCCAGGCGGCCGCCAGCCGTGCCCGCGTGTCGCCGAGCAGCTCGGGCAGTGCCCGGGTGCGGCCGACGATCGGCAGGAAGTTCGAGTCCCCACCCCACCGGGGCACCACGTGCTGGTGGAGATGGGCGGCGATCCCGGCGCCCGCGACGTCGCCCTGGTTCATGCCCAGGTTGAATCCCTGCGGTGCCGACACCTCGCGCACGACGCCCATCGCCGTCCGGGTGAGCGCCGCCACCTCGGCCACCTCAGGCTCGGTCAGCTCCGTGTAGTCGGCGACGTGCCGGTACGGGCAGACGAGCAGGTGACCGGAGTTGTACGGGTAGAGGTTGAGCACCACGTAGGCGACCGACCCGCGCGCGACGATGAGGCCGTCCTCGTCGGAGAGCGTCGGGATGCGGCAGAACGGGCACCCCTGGCCGGCCTCGCGGTCGGTCGGCTTGTCCTGTCCCCCGAGGTACGCCATGCGGTGCGGGGTCCACAAGCGCTCGAAGCCGTCCGGCACGCCGGCGAAGTGGTCAGCGGGCTCGGCGTCGTCGGCCACGACTCAGACCTGCACGCGGTCGCGCACCGCCGTGACGATCCGCTCGATCGCCTCGGCAACCGGCACGCCGTTGTCCTGACGTCCGTCGCGGTACCGGAACGACACCGCCCCGGCCTCGGCGTCCTCGCCACCGGCGATGAGCACGAACGGGATCTTCTGCGTGCTGGCGTTGCGGATCTTCTTGCCGAAGCGGTCGTCGGAACGGTCCACCTCGGCCCGGATCCCCTGCGCGCGCAGCTGGCGCACCACGTCGTCGAGGTACCCCTCGAACGGCTCGGCGACCGGCACCGCGAGCACCTGCACGGGCGCCAGCCACGCGGGGAAGGCCCCCGCGTAGTGCTCGGTGAGGACGGCGAAGAACCGCTCGATCGACCCGAACAGCGCACGGTGGATCATCACGGGCCGTTGGCGCGTGCCGTCCGACGCGGTGTATTCGAGCTCGAACCGCTCCGGCAGGTTGAAGTCCAGCTGGATGGTCGACATCTGCCAGGTGCGGCCCAGCGCGTCCTTGGCCTGCACGGAGATCTTGGGGCCGTAGAACGCGGCGCCGCCCGGGTCCGGGACCAGGTCGAGCCCGGACTCCTCGGCCACCTGGCGCAGCGTCTCGGTGGCCTCCTCCCAGACGACGTCGGAGCCGACCGACTTCTCCGGGTTCTTGGTCGAGAGCTCCAGGTAGAAGTCGTTCAGCCCGTAGTCCTTGAGCAGGTCGAGGACGAAGGTCAGCAGGCTGGTCAGCTCGTCCTTCATCTGCTCGCGGGTGCAGTAGATGTGCGCGTCGTCCTGGGTGAACCCGCGGGCGCGGGTCATGCCGTGCACGACGCCCGACTTCTCGTAGCGGTAGACGGTGCCGAACTCGAAGAGCCGCAGCGGCAGCTCCCGGTACGAGCGCCCGCGCGCCGCGAAGATCAGGTTGTGCATGGGGCAGTTCATGGGCTTGAGGTAGTAGTTCTGCCCCTGCTTGCGGATGTTGCCCTCGGCGTCGCGCTCCTCGTCGAGCGTCATCGGCGGGTACATGCCCTCGGAGTACCAGTCGAGGTGCCCCGAGATCTGGAACAGCTGCTCCTTGGTGATGTGCGGGGTGTTGACGAACGAGTAGCCCGCCTCCACGTGCCGCTTGCGGGAGTAGTGCTCCATCTCCATGCGGATGATGCCGCCCTTGGGGTGGAACACGGCCAGCCCGGAGCCGATCTCCTCGGGGAAGGAGAACAGGTCGAGCTCGTTGCCCAGCCTGCGGTGGTCGCGGCGCTCGGCCTCGGCGATGCGCTCGAGGTAGGCACGCAGCTCGTCCTTGGTGGGCCACGCGGTGCCGTAGACGCGCTGGAGCTGCGGGTTCTTCTCGGACCCGCGCCAGTACGCGGCCGCCGACCGGGTCAGCTGGAAGCCGTTGCCCAGCAGCCGGGTGCTCGGGATGTGCGGCCCGCGGCACAGGTCCTGCCAGACGACCTGCTCGCTCTCGCGACCGGCGCCGCGCACGTTCTGATAGATGCTCAGGCCGCCGAGGCCGACCTCGACGGAGGCACCGTCGGCCGCCGTCGGGTCGCCCTTGAGGCCGATGAGCTCCAGCTTGTACGGCTCGTCGCGCAGCTCGGCGCGCGCCTCCTGCTCGGTGACGTCCCACCGGCGGAAGGTCTGGCCCTCCTTGGCGATCCGGCCCATGACCTTCTCGATCGCCTTGAGGTCCTCCGGGGTGAACGGGACGTCCACGTCGAAGTCGTAGTAGAAGCCGTCCGTGATCGGCGGGCCGATGCCGAGCCGCGCCTTCGGGTTGACCTCCTGCACGGCCTGCGCGAGCACGTGCGCGGCCGAGTGCCGCAGCACCGCGAGACCGTCCGGCTCCTCGAGGGTCACGGCCTCGACGACCGAGCCGTCGGCCAGCGGGAGGTGCAGGTCGCGCAGCTCGCCGTCCACGCGGACGACGACGACGTCGCGGCGGGCCGCGTACAGGTCCGTACCCGTCGTCCCCGGCTCCACCGTGGTCGCGATCCCGTCGACGGTGAGGGTGATGAGCTCGGGCACCGGTACAGCCTCCTTCGTGGCCGCTCGCCCAGGCGGCGAGCCCCTCGATGCTACCGGCGGGCTCGCCGCCCGCCGGACCTCATATGCACGGCAGAAGGGGCCGGCCCGCTGGGCCGACCCCTTCTGTTCGAGTGGGCGATACCGGACTCGAACCGATGACCTCCTCGGTGTGAACGAGGCGCTCTACCAACTGAGCCAATCGCCCGTCGTCGCAGGTGGCGCCTTCTCCGCGACACGCCGGTACGCGAAGAGGACGCTCACCCGCAGGTGACATCGAGAAGGATGTTACCCGGCGGGGGACTAGAATCAGAAACCAGTCACGATGCAGGTCGTGGCACTGGCGTCAAGAGGGTGCGCCGTCGCCAAGATGGGTGCTGCTACCCGGCATGTTCATCCAGTCGCGCGTCCCTCCGGGTGAACTCGCAGCGCCTACCGGTCCAATCGGGCATCTGGCCTGCCATGATGGGACCTCCAGCCCTTGCGAACAGGAGGACCCGATGCCGAGCTCGACTTATGACGTCGTCGAGGTCGTCGCCATGCAGCTCATCGGGTCCGACGCCAGCGTCATCCCCGTGAGCGCCGAGTTCTCCTTCAGAACCTCTGATCCGTACACGGTGCGCGCGGTCTTCACCGGCCCGCACACCATGTCAACCTGGCTGATCGGCCGCGAGCTCCTCTCCCTGGGGATGCACGCGACGGCCGATGCCCCCGCCGGGACAGGTGACGTGCAGGTGTGGCGTGACGAAGACCCCGACTACACGCTCGTGTCGCTCAGTGGAGTCGAGGGCAGCGCGCTGCTCGCCGCTCCCACCGAGCCGATCGAGAGGTTCCTCGCCGGGACCGAGGCCCTCGTGCCTCTGGGCACCGAGAGCGACCGCATGGAAGGCGAGATCACGGCGCTGATCGCCGCTCTCCTGACCGCCTGACCACACACTCACGACGGCCGGTTCCGCATCTGGCGGGACCGGCCTTCGCATGTCCTGGCCCGTCAGGGGTCGAGGTCGTCGGCCAACCTCGCCTGGAACAGCTGCTGCGCCTGCGTCGAGAGCGGGCCGACGACGACGTCCGTCCCATCGAGGCTCGCCACGGGCGACACGTTCCGGATGGAGCCGCTCATCGTCAGGTGGGCCGTCCCGTCGGTGACCTCGTCGAGCACCTCGTACCGGAGCTCCCCCGCCGTAGCCTCCCGGACGGGGAGGCCCGCCTCGGCGGACCACTCGAGCAGGAGCTCACGCGTGATGCCGGCGAGGCAGCCGCTGGACAGCGGCGGGGTGACCAGCTCGCCGCCGCGCTCGACGAAGACGTTGGATGCCGTGCCCTCGCACAGCTCCCCGACGGTGTTCGCCAGCAGAGCCTCGTCGGCGCCCTGCCGGTAGGCCTCGGCCACGGCGACGACGTTCTCCGCGTACGACGTCGTCTTGAGGCCGGCGACCGCCGACCTCTCGTTGCGGACCCACGGCACCCGAACCACCCGCGACACCTCCGACCGCGCGCCCGGCCCCGCGAGCACGAGCAGGCTCTGGCGCTGGTCCTCCGGTGCGAACCGGTACGAGCCCAGCGGACCCGGTCCACCCGTGAGCGTGATCCGCAGCCGGCCGGTGTCCGGCCCGGCCGCGGCGAGCACCGCCGCGACACCCTCGCGGACGGCGTCCTCGTCAGGCTCACCCAGTCCGATGCCCAGCGCGGACCGCCGGAGGCGGCGCAGGTGCCGGGTCAGCGCGAACGCCGTGCCGTCGTACACCGCGCACGTCTCGAACACGCCGTCGCCGACGGTCAGCCCGTGGTCGATGCCCGACAGGAGAAGGTCCTCCGGACCGTGCAGACGACCGTTCGACCAGATCACGACACCCATCGGGTCAGTCTGTCATCGGCGCGACCTCAGCGCCGGAGGCGAGCGCCACCAGCCGCGCCGCCTTGAGCTCGGTCTCGGCCCACTCGGCCTGCGCGTCGCTCCCCCACGTGATCCCCGCGCCCGTGCCGAACCGCAGCACGCCGTCCTGCCACCAGAAGGTGCGGATGCCGACAGCCAGCTCCGCGCGCACCGAGCCGTCGGGGCTCACCTCGATCCAGCCGACCGCACCGCAGTACGGCCCGCGCGGGACGGTCTCCAGCGCGGAGATGATGTCGAGCGCCGAGGACTTCGGTGCTCCCGACACCGACCCCGGGGGGTAGGTGGCATCGAGCAGCCGCGCCCAGAGGTCGGGGGCGTGGGCGACGTCGTCGGCCAGGACGCCCTGGACCGTGCTCACCAGATGGACCAGGCCCGGGTGACGTTCCTCACCCAGCAGCGTCGTGACCTCGACCGTGCCCGGGACGCACACGCGCTGGAGATCGTTGCGCACGAGGTCCGTGATCATGACGTTCTCCGCGCGGTCCTTGTCCGTCAGCGCGTCCGCGGTGACCGCGGTGCCCTTGATGGGCCCGGAGGTCACGACACCGTGCTCGACCCGCAGGAAGAGCTCGGGTGACGCGGAGACCACCCATACCTCCCCCGGCACGTGGACGCCGCCCGCGTACGGCGCGGGGTTTCCGGCCGCGAGCACCGCGCCGAGCGCACGCCCGTCGGGCTCGTCGGGCAGCGGCGCACTGAGCACGCGGCAGAGATTCGCCTGGTAGACGTCCCCTTCCTGGATGTGCCCCCGCACGCGGTCGACCGCCGAGACGTACGCAGCACGGTCCAGGGACGACGTCCAGGCTCCGGAGTCCGGCCCGGTCCACGGGCTCGTCGGCGAGGAGGCCTCGGTGCTCGTCCGCGCGAACCGCCACGCCCGGACACGCCCCTCGAACTCCCCGACCACCGCCCACCAGCCCGGCTCCGCCAGTCGCTCGGGCTCGGCCCGCACGTCCACGACCTCGACCACCCCGGTCGCCTCGACGCCGCGGAACCACGCGACGCCACGGGGACTGGAGGTCTGCTCGGGCACGCGCACACGCTACCGATCGGCACGACGACGACCGGCGATCCGCACGATCACCCGGCTGCCGCGAGCCAGTTGGACTCTCGCGGAGATCGTCAGTTAGAGTTCGGGACGCACACGGAACACCGGTG